>DFOV01000052.1 GCA_002376965.1 Gammaproteobacteria bacterium UBA3532 | reverse complement strand
CGCTCAGATAATCACCTAGTGCATTGGGAGCTGACCAAGCACGGGTTGGGGATTGGTGTGATGCCGACGGATATTGGTGATCGTGAACCGAGTGTGGTGAGGGTGCTTGAAGATACTGATGTCTATCGTGGTGAGGTATGGCTAGTCGCTCATCGTGAAGTCAGGATGAGCAGGCGGGTGCGCACAGTGTATGACTTTTTGGTCGATGCGATGGCGTGTTAGCGATAGTTGCCGCTATTTTCCAGCTCAATGTCTTGCCATAGCTGAAAGAGTATATCCCTTGGACGTTTTAAACCAAGTCGCATGCTAAAGCTGGGAGTGCTAAGCTGCTGACAGTAGTAATCAAGACGAGATTTTCCGTCGTACAACGGCATTGGCTTTTCCATTCGCTGCCGAAAAAAATCCTCGTCACCTAGACTGGTTTGACTGACAAAAGCCCAGTAGTTGGCATCGTTTAGCAAGTCGGGATAGGGCGAGGTGAGTATGTGCTGGCTGGTAATTTCCGAGCAAGCAAAGTAGGGGCGGTTGGTAGAAAATATATCAGCAAATTTTTCTAAGTCTCGCTCGACCGATTCCCTGATTGCTCGCTCAAAAGACCACGGATTCTGGCGTTTCCACACACTGATACCATCAATAATCCGCTCGAACTTGGCATTACACCACGGGGCAAAAACAGCGCGGACTTTAGATTCGTCATTGCTAAAGTGCTGCCCCACTGCGTTAAGCAATGGGGCGGGCAGAGCATCCAGGCTATCTAAGGTAAACGAGGTCAATGCGGTTACTCTATGCTTGAATTAAAACCACGATTTTATCGCACTTGCCGTATTTGTTATACCTTGCCATCCAGCCCTGTGGCCAAGCCATATTCTTACTGCGCTTGATACTCCGCTGGAATGCCTAAATTCAGGAAGTAGTCATTGCCATATCGAGGGTAGCGGTTTTCGATGGTGGTGATGATTTTGTCCTTAATTTTGGGCGTCAGTTCGGGTTGGGTTTTGTATTGGGCGATGGTTTGGCGGACAAAGCGTAGGTAGTCTATCTGGCTTTGTACTAATGCTGCGCCGCTTGAGTTGCCTCGGCCAGGGTGGATGGCGCGGGGTTGCAGGGACTGCAGTTGTTCAAGCAGAGCGATCCACTCTTTGCTTAGGCCAAGCTCCATCCAGGCGTGGTTGTTGTTGGCTACGAGATCGCCGACAAAAAGGTGGCCGTCGAATTCCACCACCAAATGGGCCATGCTTACTGCTGGCCCAAAATGATGTAGCTTGAATAGCAATCCTGCTGCATCTAACGTAGTCGTCTCTTTGTCGATGCCTTCAGGCAAAACCAGTGTCGATGGATAATCTGGGGCGTAGCGATCATAAAACCAATCGCGGCGTTTTTTATCGACACTAGGAATCAAGTCGCGCACGGCGCTTGATGTTACTACCCGAATACCCCGTTCTGTTAATACTTGGGTGCCATTAAACTTATCGGGATTGGCATGTAGCACAATGGCCAGTACGACCTTCTTGCCCGTGTAGCTTTCGGCCATTTCGACGGCTTCCAGCGTGGCTGATGGAATGAATTGGGTGTCGATCAATACAACACCTTCAGGCCCCTCCACCCAAAAGCTATTGGTGCTAAAGCCCCAAGGAGACGAGGTGTAGCGTTGAATGACATAGTCATTGTGATATGGCTTTGATGGAATTGCCTGACAGCCAGAGAGCGTGACCATTAGGCCGACCCAAAGGAGATAGAAGCCTTTACGGTGTTTTAGCGCTGTGTTGGCAAATTGTCTGAATAAAATATTGAACATTTTTAGTCCTAGTCGTAACCACCAAACATAAACAGAGAGCAGTCTTCATCGGTGACATTCATCAAGCCGTGGAGATTACCGCCTTTAAGCATAGCCATGTGGCCACTGCGCAGCGGGCGAACTTCGAAACAGCGTTCACGCTCTGGCATTTGGCACCAATCGCCAACGACCATCATGCCATAACCATTGACCATGAAAAACACTTCCTGATTATCACGGTGGCGATGTAAACCAATGCCGCAGTTGGCTTTAAGAATGTGTAGATCCATGTAGTCGACAGACATGTAGTTTTCGACTTTCCCTGGAGAATTTTTATTGCCATCGGCGTTGAAGTTCCAGTCTTCAATTTGCCGCCCCAGTTCGCGAGGTATGCGATCTTCCTGATAAAAATAGTTCGACATCAGATTGCGGTAGTGTAAGAAGCCAACACCGCCATGAGGATTGGCACTAACGCCGATGCCTAAATAGTTTTCCCAGCCGCGCACTATCATATTGAACTGGTATTGATAGTTTTGCCCGTTTTTCGAGTCCCATGCGCTGGCGTTCTGGTTAGTCCAAGCAACCTGAACGGTGAGTGGTAGTATGGGATGCATTGAGTTTTGTGGGGCGATGGTGCGCATGTCGGTGTCGTCAATGCGTTTGAAGTCTTCCAGTGTGCCCAGGATTAAATCTGGTGCAGCGATAATCAATCCAGCATCGAAGGCAGCCTGACCTTTTTCATCTAGCTGATTGCGTAAATCGCCATTGGGATAGCCCCAGATCTCTATTTCATAGAGATCGGTTTTCGGGTTGTATGGAATAGATATCAGTCCATTGGTTTCTCGATTGCCTACCTTGATCCAGGCTTGGATATTGTCACCAAGGGATGTATTACTTGCTTGCGCGAGTGAGGTTTCTGGCCCTGCTGAATAGCTGAGCTTTAAAAATGGCCCTGTCCAGTTATTAACCGTTGCCCAGCCTCGGGCCAGCGTGGTGGGGGTGGTGCGAAAATCTTTAATATTTTGTTTTTGGAAATCGAGTTTGTTGTCCTGATTGCGTGGGTCCAGGATAAGAAAGTCGTTGCCGTCTGGGCCGTATAATTCCAAAAAGTCGTAGGGAAACAGGTATTGAGTGTGCTCTACGAAGTAGTTTTCCTGATCGGCAGCCAGTTCATTTTTTTCAATCAGGCGCATTAGCCGGACTAGCGGGTTATTGGTGTTATAGTCAGGTGATTGATCGGGGTTGACCTGAAAGATACGATCGCCGTGTACAATGTTCATAAAATCTCCTTAGCTGCAATGATAGCCAAATGCGACAAATACCAGCTTTTCACTCCCCTGATTGCGAATGCCGTGAATGCCTCCGCTCTTGGTATAAATAATACTGCCGGGTTTTACTGGTACTTCTTTGCACTTTTTCGGGCCTATCATATAGATTTCGCGGGTCACTGTTGGAAACGAGTCAGTGGCTGGGTCTTCGCCTTCACCCATATAGGCCACGCCTTCACCGCTCACGATGTAATACAGCTCTTCCGAGCCGATATGGCGGTGGGTGCCTTCAACCTTGCCTGGATCCAGTTCTACCTGATGGAAATAGATCAGGTTACCACCTAGCTCTCGTTGCAATATCCAGCGCATGCCTAACACATTGTCTTGGGCGACATCGGGATTGCTCGACTCCATCATGGCATTACGATAGAGCACGGGGTTGACATCTTCTGCTTGCAGCAACCACCCTTGCTGGAAAGTCAGGTAATAGTTTTGGGCTTTGACCGTATTATCTGATGAGCTGGGATTGGGGTTGTTAGGGGCTTCATACGAGCGAAGGAAGTTGTTGTCCCATGCGGGATCCGTGATTGGATAGCCAAACGGATGGTCTATATCGTCTTCTCTAAAAGCTGTTTCAACCGCTCGGATCGCCTGGATATCTTCAAGGGCAGGAACAAAGGATTTGATGCGGGTAATTTCGCTGTTTTTGCCGATTAACGCTTTGACTTTGATATCGTGATAGCCATTGGCGGGCGGCTCAATGTCCATCCATATTTCGGCTTGGTAAGCGCCAATCCAGGCACAGTAGTGGAGTTTGAAGAAGGTTTCGGCTACTTTGCTGGTATCATCGGGTAACAGCTTTAGCCAGCAAATGACCTTGTCGCGCAAGAAGCGATTTTTTTGGCGAGCGGCCTCGACCAGCCGTCCAGCGCGGTATTCGACGCGAATAAAGTTGGTATAAAAGCGGCCGTCAAGATAGACCTGCCCCTTTAATATCGTAATATCAGATTTATTGCGCACTTCTTGCACATTGTAACGATAGCGCTTGCTGACCGTGGCGTTGAGATACTCTTCGTGATAGATCCTGTCGGGAAAAAACACCACTTTAAAGACTTCATTTTCAGCGCTTTGGTCGAAAATCTGTTGATGAATCGTTTCCATAATTAAAGTCTCCCAAGAAGATGATCGGCGACGCGGAATGCATTAGCTTGTATCGTCAGGGTCGGGTTGGCCCCGCCTGAGGTTGGCATAAATGAGCCGTCTGTGACATACAGGTTGTCAAAATGCCAAGCGCGGCAATTGGGATCGAGCACCGAGTCGTTAGGATCGGTTCCAAAGCGAGCGCCGCCGAGGATATGGTTGGCCATTCTGGCCAAGGCATTATCGGCCATATAAATCGAGCCACCCGAAACCGGCGCGCCATTTCCTAAGCCATTTCTTAATACCTGGGTGCATTGTTGTGCCATGACATCCATCAGGTATCGATCATGTTGGTGCCAGTCTTTTTTGATATAGGCGACAGGGCGGCCCCATTTATCTTTGACGCTTGGATGTAACTCAATGCGGTTGGTAAATTGCGGAACCTGATTCGCCATGAAGCTGACAGAAAGTCCGCGTCCAAAGTTGCCATCGAGGTAGTTGATCAGGTTGTCACCGCGCAGACCTGCGTTGCCAGTAAATCCATTCCATAAGGTATCCAGATCCTGAGCTCCCAGCGTTCTAAATAATGAAACAGGTAGCGCTTGGTCAGAGGTGTTGTTATAGATGGCAGCTCCAGCCCACAGCCCTTGGCTATCTAAAAAAGAGGTGACGGCACAGGTATCGGTGGCCCAGTCGGCATCGAGGGCTTTAGACTTATCAAATCGCTCAGGAACGATGCCACTGGCACCGCCAAAGCAGTGAGTAAGAAAATATTTGCCCAGCAAATCATTTTGGTGAATACGCTGGGAGAAGTTGCTATCTGCATCGGCGGATAACATCAGTAATCGTATTGACTCAATGGCAGAGCAGGCCACCACAACCAAGGTCGATGTTGCTGAGCGCTCAATGCCTGCTGGATCAAGGTAAAATACCTCATTCACTTGGTCGGCAGAGGCTTTCAGGCGGGTAACGGTGCAGTTGCAGCGGATCTCAAAGTTACTGTCGTCTTTTATCGGCCGTAGCAATGAAACCCAGGTATTGGATTTTAGCCCGAGTGGATCGCCAAAACGATTCACATAACTGGTTTTGGCTGATTCGGGATCAGCGGGCATTATTCGACCACTTGCAGGATGGTTTTGGGTGATGACGGCAAGAGGCGGGCGATAAGGCTGAATGTTGGTGCCCAATTGCTGGCCCAATGTGACCATGCCGTTGAAGGCAAACTGGCTGATCGGGTTGGGATTCAGCGGCGGATGGTAAACATCCTGACTAAACGGCTTTTGTTGATTCGCAGAGGTGCCGTTGATACCGACTTTGCTCTCGGCCTCGACATAGTATGGTTCTAGCTGGGCGTAGCTGATGGCCCAATCTCTGGCTTCACGTTTTACGTCGTCGTTGTCGTCGTTTTGGATCACACGACTTTCATTAAACGACTTCAGCCGCAAATCATTTTCGGTGAAGCGCAATGAGACACCGCCATAGAGCTGGGTGCCGCCACCCACCACTTGTGCGGTGTAACCTTCGATGGTGGCAGTATCGCCACCATTTTTGTTGAGGTAGATATGCGGTTCGTCATTGATATCCGGCTCGACATGGCTGTGATAATAACCGGCGCCATTATTGGAAACGCCAGGAATATTCAATTTTTTCTCTGGCCCATCGGCGAGTAATTCGTCGCGCTTGAATCCGCTTTGGCCAACACCTGGCTGCGGCTGGGCATCGATCATTGGGCCTTTTTCTAACACCAGCACGCTTTTTCCGGCCTTGACCAGCTTGTTGGCAATGGGGGCTCCGCCCGCACCACTGCCGATGATAATGACATCAAATTGGCTCATGACTCGTTCTCCTTCTAACCGGTGTAATCGGGGTTTGTGCCTAGTGGACGTTCCAATGCTGCACGCCAATCGAATAGGGTATCGCCTTGTGAGTCTTGATATTTGCTTTCCAGGTAGGCCCATCCGGCACCACCAGCATTGCCACCGTATTTCGGGTGGGAGAAGGCACCTAAAACGGCATGGCGACGTAAAACCTGCAAGAAATAATTGGGGTTGTTATACGCGCTGTAATTCCAACCCGGCACCGAGCCCGTGGCCATTTGCTCGTAAAGATCGGTGTAATAGACTTTAGCCATGTCTTGAGGCTCTTCAAATGGGTTGCGCTGGCGCAACAGTCGATCAATTTCTCTGAGGCAAATTTTGTAGGTAGGAAGGTGGTGGATTTCCTGGCGTGCGACTAACTTGTCGATATAGTTGACTTCTCCGACACTAGCATCAAGACGATGAAATCCCTCTTTGGTGGCATATTGGGCGGACTTGTCCAAGCCATCGTAAAATCGATTGAGAAAATTTTGGGTATCTTGATTTCTAAAGGGCAGAATATGGTCAACCAAGCGACGCAAAATGGCATATTCCCATTCTTCAAAAACAATCGGGTATGAGCAATAGTCGGTGAAGAAGCGTGACCATTCGGTTTTGTCATCTAGTATGGTGCGCTGAGGGTTAATCGGGTCGAGTGTCGGTTGTCCATCGACTAAAAACTGATAGCGATGTACTTCACCAATCGGGACTCGCACGGTGAGGGCGTAAAAGCCGGTGCTTTGTCCGTCAAAGTTAACCGCCTGCATTGGAATGGCTGTGTGCAGCGTATCGAAGGTGCCGAATACACCAATTTCGCTGGGCGGCGTGCCTGTGGACTGGTAAATAAAGCTCACTTTATTACTGAGGTGGTTGTCATCGGGAGATGTGTCGATGATCGGAAATTGCCACAGTGGGCTTTTTGCTGGGTTGTTACGCGCCAAGTGTTTGGTGCAAAAATTAAGATAATAATCGTCGTCTAACGACAAAACCTGAACCGCCATACGCCCTCCAATGTGAAAAAACCAGGAACGCAAACAACACAAGTTCCTGGTAAGGCCTTTGTCAAACTTTCTGGTGTTATTCTTTCCGTGAGCAGCCCACCTACTGTATTTTTTTCTTTGACCGTAAACAAGGAATTAATATTTGTTTCATGGTGATAACTATCTGAATATAAATGACTAGTTTAGATGTTTTGATAGGGTGTAAGTGCCGCGATTTCAGCGTTGAAAGTGAATTAATATTTACTAATGTACGATGATGTTTTAGGTATACCGGAGTGTTGTGGCGCAGCATGTTTGCTGCTTACTTTGGATAGAACCCATAAGCTGGCAACGGCCAATATTAGCCCCATCCACCACGACAGCGATATCGACAAGCTGTATTCAAAGAAGGCGGCCCAGCCGAAATAGGCAAGAATACCTTGCTGGCAATGAGGGGCCAGTTGCTGAAACTGTTGGTGGGTGGCTGGCTTGTTCTGGCATCGGGCAATAGTCAGGCTAAGCCATGCTCCTAATGCCACGATCAATCCAGCGATGATGAACGATAGCACGATCAATAGTTCAGACCAGTCTTGGGCCTGCGCTGACTTGGCAGGGCCAGACCAGAGTGCATCCCAGCTAATGGCGAGTATGAGAAGCCATCCAGGCCCTTGTTCTGCATCTTGGTCATCACTTTGTGAGTCAGAATAAAGAAACCATGCGATACATATAAATGCCAGCAGCCCCAGGATAAACTGGAGCGCCGGGATATGTTGGGCGGCGTAGTAGGTCAGCAGATAGCCAATGAGTGGAAAGAGGGTGTGCGTTGCTGTCACACCGACCACCCATTGAATACGCTGAAAGGCCGATGTCAGGCTGCTGGCAACGCCTAGTGTCGCCAGCATCACGTCCAGCCCAATCGCTAAGCCCATTAATGTACTGGTAAAGCTGACATCAATCAGTTGAGGCAAGGTCATTGGGCTGGCTCCCTGAAGTATCCGAGCGAGAAATGTTATCCAAGTTATCCCAGCGCAACCGCATATCCCATTGATAACGGTGTGCTGGCTGCAGCGGTTGTTGGCTTTCATCGACCTGTTGTAGAACATTCTTCGCTTGGGTTAGCGTGGCATCGCGGCCAAACAAATAGCTTTGTTCGCGCATAATGGTGACATAAGCCTTGTTGAGCTTTTTCGCTCGTTCAATCGATGGTGTGATCAGGCTGTAAACATCCGGTTGTTGTTGAACCTTTGCAGTATCCAGCTCACCATCTGCGGTAAACCAGCGTTCGAGCATTTCGCTATTTTGTCGAAACTCGTCACCACCACCAATCCGTTGCATGTAGGTTAGGTATTCGCCGGTTTGAACGTCACCGATATTAGGTACGTCCTTCATCTTTGTGAGATCGATATAGCCCCAGCCAGCGGCACCATCTGGTTTGCGGGCAAAGGAGAAGGTTTGGTCGAATGTGGCACCAATGGTTTTGTGGCAGCCGTTGCAGAAGGCTAATTCTTGCGCATGTTGGTGGCGCAAAGCACCATTTTCATCTTCGATATAGCCATTGATGGTCCATCCGAAGCCATTGTTAATGCCTTTGTCGCCCAAATAGAGGGTTTGCGGCAGATTCTCAAAGTGTTTTTCTTTGGCTTCACGATAGTAAACAGCCGCCAGGCGTTGCTTGGTTTTGAATGCGTGTTTTTTCATATAGCGCACTTCTTTCATGCGCGGTGAGTTAACAATTTTGCCGTTATCATCCCAGCCGATGTAGCGCACCGTGTGCAAAAATTCGGTATTTTCAGGGTAGAGCATGTGTGCAAGCTCGATGTGGGATGCATCGCCGAGGTAGTGGCTTTGGCGCTGGATGGTATAGACAGCTTCTTCCAGTTGGTTATTACCGTTAAGATCTTCGCCTATGCGCTTTTCGGATAGGGCGGGAATGGATAGTTGCTTAAGGTCTTTTAGGGCCATTTCAACCAAGGCGAGGTTGGCAAAGTAAATGTCTTGTTGATATTGGCCTTGGTTTTCGCGAAAGGGTTTGTCCAGACGGATCATGGCATCGCCCGTCGAGCCGTTGGTGGGCCAGAAGGTACTTGGAAATGGCTTGTAATTGTAGGCAACCCACAGTGAGCCGTCTTTTGCCAGGCCATTGTCGGCGAAGGCTTTTTCTGGATAGGCTAAATCAGTGATTGCCGGTATTTCGCCTTTCCAGTCTTTATCACTCTCCAATTGGCGAATGAAATCGGAATAGTTGTCTTGATTAACCCAGCGGGTTATCCAGTCGTCGGATATATCGGTGATAAGTTTGCTGCGATCAACAAACAGGTTCTTCCAGTGGTTAGTCATTCCTAAATCGGAAAACTGATACTCCCCCTGAAGTTGACCGTCGTCCATGATGTTAGGACGCTGTTCGGATTTGCTATAGGTTTGATGACAGGCGTAACACGGGTTTTTCTCGCCGTTGGTTTTGGTATAACACTGAGGCGGTATGACCGATTCAGGGTTATAGACCTCGTCATGTTCGATATAGGCTGTTGCTGGAAAATCGGTCATTTCGGAGGATGGCGATGTTTCTTTGGCGGTAGAGTCTTGGACTGGACTGTTTTGTTGCTGATTTTCACAGGCAAAAAGAAACAGACTGAGGCTGAGAGTAATCAGGGTTTTTGGGTGTGAGAAGGCTGTCATGTAATAACCGGAGCATTTGCTGAATGTTGTTAATATAGATCTGACACTTGTAGATGGATTGCTGGATGGGGTGGGTAGGTAAATCAGAACCTTTGCTAGCGGTCAATACGCGCTCCCGGCGCGGATTGACCTCAAAAATCGTCCTGATTTTTGTAGCAAAGAACCTGCTTCACCTACCCACCCCATCCAGCAGGCGTTCTAAATGAGCTTATTTAGGATCGTATAACCACAAAGTGTTATTTTCCTGGAAGCCATCTTCACCAATAATGATACGACCATCGCGCATCACGATGACGTTATCAGGCTGTGACAACTGGTGAACATCGCAGCGCTCTGCACCGCTCAGTGAAGAACGATAGGTGCTTCCCATGACAACAGGCTCGATGCGACTGATATCATAGTTGGCCTCAAGCTTAGCGCGATAAACGCCACCGCAGTCTTTAACGCGACTAGATAATTGAATATCACCTTCATCATCGATCATGGTGTTGTCCAGATCGGCAATGCCGATGTACATATACGCCGCGTTGACCTCTTCACCAGCAATCAAATCAACACCTTCCACCGCTTCTTTGGCGCGGTCATGATGAATGCTGATGCCTTCCA
The DNA here is from genome assembly GCA_002376965.1 of Gammaproteobacteria bacterium UBA3532. Taxonomy (GTDB): domain Bacteria; phylum Pseudomonadota; class Gammaproteobacteria; order Enterobacterales; family UBA3532; genus UBA3532. The sequence goes on along the minus strand of DFOV01000052.1, from coordinate 1,336 downwards.
ACTTACGCCATTCTGCAGTCGCACCTAGCTGACGAGCGGCCTGGCGCGACTCCAAAAAGGCCGCACGATCATCCATTGCTTTGCCTGCAGTGACCGTTCCTCCACCATTTTCGATGCTAGGGTAGGTTGCTGCACCGCTAGCCCAGGCTTCAACATCGGCAACCGTCAGGTAGCTGGATTGGCCATCAATATAATCGGATGTATCGATAGCATCGTATTCGGCAATCCAGGCTTCAATGGTGGCATTGTCGCCTCGTGCCAGCTCGACCCACTCGACATCAAATCCGGTGGTGATAGGTTCGCTTGAGCCGCTATCTTGAGTTAACTTGGCGCCATAAAGAATACCTGAGCTTAAGTCTTCCGCGTTGTCAGCAACAAATTTAAACAACACGCCGCCGGTATCATCTTGTGACGAGTAAACGGTACGACGATCAGGCATAACCACGGCATTCTCATGCTCATAGCGGCCAATGGTGTAATGCTTGACTGGCATAGGCGCGGCAGACGTCGGATTCGTGATTTCTATGGTATAGCCGTAGCGATAAGGATTGGGGAAGTTGGGTGCCAACATCGCCTCGATACCATCGGTGTTGGTGTCGTCAGGATCGTTCCAGCTAGGACTGGTGGTTGAGTCGACGGAGCTGTTCACAATCCACTCCTCAGATGACATCGGCGTGCCCCAAGGCGAAACCGAACCAAAACAGTTGGCCGCTGTGCCTTCAACACTTGAGAAATCAACCATCATGGCATCAGTAACAGACCACATACCCAGGCTGTCTTTGCTTAGGCGCAGTCGGCTAACACCGCCAGGATAAGCTTCCCAGTTGGTGAATAAATAGCCATCGGTATTGCTGACCGGAATATAACCGTTGAAATCTGGATTGTCGTTTTCTAGAACTTTCTCGCCAGAATTAACGTTGTAATGCACGCCAAGGCCGCCAGGCAAGATATCGCCAAAGGTGTCGTTGGTTTGGCCGAGGATCTGGTACTCGCCCAATGCTGAAAGAACGATTTGACGTTCCATATCCGTGCTTGGAACGGGAGAGTTTGGAATGCCTGCAGGTAGTTCATTAAAGTTAACACCAGCCAACACGCCTACGGTGCCGCGGTCAAAAGGTCGGCCATTCAGTGAATCTACTTCACTGTTCTCATCTGACGGATGCTGAACGTTAAAAAACAAATCGCCAGCATCGGTTAAAAATATCCCGGTTACTTCCGCGCCTTGAGGAACGGTAGCCAAACGGGTTAGCTTGCCACCAGCTTTGTTTTCGCCATCGCTACCGTTAACGCCAGCCTCACCTTGTGGGCCGATTTCGCCATCCTTGCCATCGTCTCC
>DFOV01000038.1 GCA_002376965.1 Gammaproteobacteria bacterium UBA3532 | reverse complement strand
CGAGTTTACCGTTGCGATTCAGATCAAACCCATACGCCGATGTTCCATCAAATTGAAGGACTGTTAGTTGATGAGCATACCAGCTTCGCGGAGTTAAAAGGCATATTGGATAACTTCTTAAAGCACTTCTTTGAAGATGATCTTCTGGTTCGTTTCAGGCCATCCTATTTCCCATTTACTGAGCCTTCAGCTGAGGTTGATATCGCTTTGCCCGTTGCTGAGGGTGAAGATCCAAAATGGTTAGAAGTATTGGGTTGCGGGATGGTGCATCCTAAAGTACTGGAGAACGTTGGTATTGACTCCGAAAAATACATGGGCTTCGCTTTCGGCATGGGAGTAGAAAGGCTGGCGATGCTTCGCTATGGTGTGAAGGATCTACGTATGTTCTTTGAAAATGATTTGCGCTTCCTTAAGCAGTTTGGTTGTTAATGGCTCGGAGTAGGATAGAAACATGTTAGTCAGTGAAAAATGGTTACGTCAGTGGGTAAATCCAGCCAAAGATACAAATGAACTTGCTGAACTGCTTACAATGGCAGGGCTGGAAGTAGATGGCATCGAGAGTGTTGCAAAGCCATTTTCTGGTGTGGTTGTGGGGGAAGTTCTATCAACCGAGCCACACCCAGATGCAGATAAGTTAACTCTATGTAAGGTAGATGTGGCGGGGGATGCGCCCCTGGATATAGTCTGCGGTGCTAAAAATGTCCGGCCAGGTATCAAAGTTCCTACTGCCACCGTTGGTGGCGTTATTGGTGAAGATTTTAAAATTAAGAAGGCAAAATTGCGTGGTGCCCCTTCTTTTGGGATGCTGTGTTCGGGTGAAGAGTTGGGCATACAAGAGCAAAGTAGCGGATTATATGAACTACCACAAGATGCTCCTGTCGGTCAGTGTTTTCGAGAGTACATGCAGTTAGATGATGCTGTCATTGATATTGATTTAACCCCAAACAGGGCTGATTGTTTCTCGGTACGTGGCATTGCTCGTGAAGTCGGTGTTCTTACTCAAACGGATTTAACTCCTCCAGATATCGCATCTATCACAGCCACTCTTGATGACAAGATTGGTATCGATTTGACTGCTGAAAAGGCCTGTTCTCGTTATGTTGGTCGAGTGCTGCGTAATGTCGATGTAGGTCGCAATAGTCCGCTATGGCTAACCGAAGCTCTGCGCCGGTGCGGTATTAGAAGCATTAACCCGGTAGTTGATGTTACAAACTATGTCTTGCTAGCACTTGGGCAGCCAATGCATGGCTTCGATTTGAATAAGGTTTCTGGCGATGTGCGGGTTCGTCTGGCTCAAGACGGCGAGAAGCTGGTCTTGCTTGACGAAAGTGAAGTAGCATTGGCTAAAGATGTTCTCGTTATCGCAGACCAGGATGGCCCTTTGGCAATGGCCGGTATTATGGGCGGATTGGATTCAGGCGTTACTCAGCAATCAACCAGTATTTTATTGGAGTCTGCATACTTTGATCCCATTGCAATTGCAGGTAGGGCTCGCCGTTTTGGTTTGCACACAGATTCTTCGCAGCGATTCGAGCGGGGCGTTGATCCAGGATTGCAGGCCGATGCGATAGAGTTAGCGACTCGTTTGATTCTAGATATATGTGGTGGTGATTGCGGTCCTGTCATGGATATTCGGTCGCCAAACCACATTGATGCACGGAAACCTATTAGTTTACGCCAAAAGATGATTGAGCGTGTGCTTGGTTTTAGCCTGGAAGAAAGCAAGGTCGTAGATATCCTTCAGCGTTTGGGAATGGCACTCGATAAAAACGAGGAAGGCTGGAGTGTTACGCCCCCAAGCCATCGCTTTGACATGGAAATAGAGGTGGATTTGATTGAAGAACTAGCGCGAGTATATGGGTATAACAATATCCAGACACGAGCGCCGGAAGCAGAAATTCATCTAAACCCAGTTACCGAAAATATTACTCCTCTAGAGCGTATTCAATCACTTCTGGTTGCACGAGATTATCAAGAAGCGATTACCTATAGCTTCGTTGATCCTAAATGGCAAAATGCGCTAGAACCTGATACTAAGCCCTATCCGCTGTCGAACCCGATCTCGGCGGATTTATCGGTCATGCGTACCTCAATTTGGGCAGGGTTACTTAAGTGTGTTCATTACAACTTGAATCGTCAGCAGAGCCGAGTACGGCTTTTTGAAACAGGATTAACCTTTGTACCTGAGAATGGCGGAATCAAGCAGCAGCCCAAATTGGCTGGTGTAGCATGTGGAAACAGGTCTGATATTCATTGGTCGATTGATAATAAGGCGTCGGTTGATTTTTATGATGTAAAAGGTGATCTAGAGGCGTTGTTGGTTGCTGGTAATCCTCAGCGCCAGGTTGGCTTTGAAATAGGGCAACACAGTGCACTACACCCTGGACAGACTGCGAAAATAGTTGTTGATGGTAATGCTGTTGGCCTATTAGGGGCAATCCATCCAAAAGTTGCCCAAGATCTTGATTTGCCAAAAAGCACCTATCTATTTGAGATAGAACTGAGTGCGGTTGTTGAAGCCGAGCTGCCTAACTACCAGCC
>DFOV01000169.1:8781-10176 GCA_002376965.1 Gammaproteobacteria bacterium UBA3532 | reverse complement strand
CCAGCAGGTATGTGGCGCAGCACTCTTTGCTGAAAAGGTATTAAAGCTAGCCAATGCCAGTTGCCACTACCGACCCGAACACGTTCTCAAGTCTTACCATATTTTTAGGGCAAACCAATGGGTTAAACGAATCGGAATAGGTTGCTTTGCAGCAAGCCTTCTTGGTACTCAGCTACTGGTATCGCAAGCCTATTACCGTCAAACAGAGTCAAAACAGGCGAGCCTGGAAGCCAAGCAAGTTAAGAAAGCGTATAGCGAGCGCTATAAGCCCATCGAGGGTGTCATTAAAAATAGTAAAGAAATCTCAGCAAGCGTCGAATTAGCAGCTAAGCTTCGCGAGCTGGGTTTAAACGACCCACTAGGAGACTTCACACGCTTCAGTCAGGTATTCCAGGCCCCCAACTATAATGATATGCAACTGATTTCCCTCAAGTGGTCACAGCAGCTTAGCTACAAGAAGAAAAAGCTGCTCATAGATGAAGAGATGTTTCCCAAATTGGAGGTCGTTGGTCAAATCCCCGTGGAAAGCAGAAACACGCGCCACGCCGTTGATATAGTCAACCAGCTGGCATCAACGCTGGGGCAATCAGGATTTTATGCCACTCGCGTCACTAAACCACCACTGGATTATCGCCCAGAGCGCCAGCTTCAATTCAGCACCGAGCCAGACAAAGTTATCTATCTTTCCGAAGCAGGCAACCTCGGGACATTTAAGCTCGACATGATGACAAAGGCCGTGCCAGATGATAAGTAGTGCAATATTCGAACAGCTAAAACAAAAGCATCGTCGAAGTCTCATTATCAGTTCATTGCTTGCCATCTTTGGTCTACTATCTCTCAGTGGTGGTGGGGTCTATTTCTATGCAGCCCACACCGAAGCAGAAGCGAGCCTGCTGAAGCTAAAACGTGAGCAATCTAAATATCACAAAGCCTCCAAGACATTTAATGAACTGAAAGACATTTTTGATGACTTTTCACGCCTGCAAGCCATAGGTTTTATCGGAGATGAAAAGCGCCTGAACTGGGTAGAGACCCTGAATCAAATTGTAAAAGAAGAGGAATTGCCAAAGGCGGAGTTTCATGCAATGAAACGGCGCAATATTAAGGTTGATGGCTTCAATAAACTCGACGATGTGTATATTTCTTATACTCAAATGACACTCTACCTCCTACACGAAAAGGATCTATACCGCTTTTACCAACGCCTACACCAGGAAATTGACGGGTTATTTATACCAACCCATTGTGAAGTAACCCAGCTGGATGCAAATACTCAGAAGCGCCTCGATTATCCCGCTAATCTCAGCGCTGAATGCGGAATCGAATGGTTCAGCGTTCAATTGAGCGAAAAAACCAGTACCGCATTGGATGAACTGCCGCAGGAGGCCCGATGAT
>DFOV01000169.1:7721-8423 GCA_002376965.1 Gammaproteobacteria bacterium UBA3532 | reverse complement strand
ATCCTTAGCCTGCCAATGTCGGTATCTCAATGTGAGCCACTTGGGCGACTTTTTTACTCGCCCAGCGAACGCCAATCTTTGGAGCCATTACGCGGAAAGAAACAACTATCAATCACCAAACATTCTATCGACAAACCATCGACCACGATACAAGAAGTCACCGTCCCTAAGGTGATTACCGTCAATGGCATTGTCCGTCGGGAGCGACGGCCACCTACGATCTGGATGCAACCTGTGGCCGAAAAGACTAGGACAGAAAAAGCTAGTACAGAAAGACAGCCGGCGGCCGATACCGCCAATAGTAGCGAACTTACCACGAAAATCGTTGCTGGTGAAAAAGTCATTCAAGTGAAACCAGGTCAACAGTGGAATACGTCGGCCAACGAGCCAAATGAACTCTTTGAGCAAAAAACGATCAAAGATAGAGTTCCATCACATAAACTGTTAGAAATCGAGCGAACGCATGCCCAATAAAAGTTATTGTCTAACGAATATCGCCAACCGCCCTTCGCAGCAATATGGGTTCAGCCTCGTAGAGCTCGCCATCAGTATGATCGTCATATCACTACTGATTGGGAGTATGCTGGTTCCTATCGCAGCCCAACGCAAAAATGCCAAGATCTCTGAAACACGCGATATCCTCGAAGAAATTAACGAAGTCCTTCTGCAATATGCTGGGGCAATCGGTCGCCTGCCCTGCCC
>DFOV01000169.1:0-7316 GCA_002376965.1 Gammaproteobacteria bacterium UBA3532 | reverse complement strand
GTTCCAGGGCGAACCCTTGGGCTAATGGGTTCTTATGATGACAACAACCTGCTGCTCGATGCCTGGGGACGCCCTATCCGCTATAGCATAACTCTGAGTGACGCGGATAGTGACAACCTTGAAGACTTTACTCGCAGCAATGAACTGGCCAGCTTCGCTAACTACTTAGACCTGGCCCCCGACTTGGTTATTTGCCGTGAAGGCGACCCCGCTACCGAAGACGAGTGTGATGATTGGATTATCGATAATGCGCCTTATGTGCTTAGCTCACTTGGCGGCGACTGGGCCGATTTCGATTCAGACTGCCAGCAAGAGAACGCTGAGACAGGCGGTGTCGATGCCGTATCAGACGACCTGACTTTTTGCCAATCCGACTATAGCGTTGTCGAAGGAAGTGAGTACGATGACATCTTATGGTGGGGGGTAACAGCCAATGTTTATAATGCTGCCGTCGGCACCTCAGGCGGTACGACCAGTGGAACGACGAGCGGCACCACCAGTGGAACGACGAGCGGAACGACGAGCGGAACGACAAGCGGTACAACCAACGGCAACAACGCAAATGGAAATAATGCGAATGGAAATAATGCGAATGGCAACAACAGCAACGGGAACAACGCTAACGGAGCCAACAATAGATAGCTTTTGCTCGCTAGACAGAGAGGTATTAACCCCTTAAGGGTAATAGACTTTTATTCAAATACGCTGGAAAAACAGCCAGAGCTGAACTATACATTGATCATCAAGCCACCAACAACTCGAGCAACATGACACTATCAGCGGCCGAATCAATAAGCCATTTAAAAAGTGAGCTAAGCACTTTATATAATCAAGTCATTGGCGGAGAATGCTCAGCAACTATTAGCAATACCATTACCAAATTCAGTGTCGATCTTTATAATTTGGTCAGTGAAAATAGTGATGCTACGCTCGCCACCATACAATTCTTCACCATGGGCATATCCTACAGCGCTAATCATGCTATTGATACTGCGATTATATCAACCTTGGTTGCTAAAAAATTAAACTGGCCTAAACCTGACAGTATTCGCTTAATAAATGCATCTTTGACCATGAACTTAGGCATGCTGGCGCTACAGGACGAGCTATACCATCACAAAACAGAGCTCAGCCCAGAACAGAAAAAAACCGTACAGGATCACTGTCAAGAAAGTATGCGCATTTTGCGTAAATGTGGCGTCAGCGACAATAGCTGGCTGGAGATGGTGTTGTGCCACCACGAACGACCGGATGGATCTGGCTACCCGCGTCGCTTGAAAATCAATGATATTCCAATCGGGGCGCGCATTATTAACTTGGCCGACATGCTGGATGCGCTATTGTCGGCACGAGCTTACCGCGAAGGAATCGCGGCTAACAAAGCTATGCATAATCTATTTGGAGAAAAAAGTAAGTTCTACGATGCCGAATTATCCCCTGTATTCGTCGAGGCCATTACCTACCTCCCCCCAGGAACAGTCGTCGAAACCAAAGCAAATGAAACATGCATAGTACAACATAGTGCAGGTGATCCCTTATCCCCAGTGATGACGCTGGTCAGCCAATCATCCTATGAAAAAATATCGGCAACTCCTAGCGACTTACAAAAAGTATATGCTCCACGAGCCGAAATCCCCAGCTTTGCACTAGATAAGGTATGGACTCACCAAGACGAGCAAAGGGACTCTTTAGGCTATGAGAATTATGATCCGCAACGACTGGTGCCAACAGAATCAGAGTTACGCCATGCCCAACAGGCATTAAAGGGCGTCACCATTCCCCCCATGCCTGCAGCTATACTTGAAATTCAGAAAGAAACTTCTACCAAGGATCCGAGCATAGATAAAATTGGCAAGCTAGTTAGTGAGGATGTATCTTTGGCCGGTCAGGTGCTCAAACTGATGAAGTCCCCTCTACTTGGATTGCGCGCAAAAATAACATCGATTAATCATGCTGTGATGGTATTAGGGCTTGAGAAGTTTAACCAGATGGTTCTGACATCTGCTGTGCAGAACATGATGCAAAATACTGGCCCTAAGCAGGAATACTTCATCAAGGAGTCTCGGCTCACTGCCCATTGCGCGGAGAAAATCGCTCATATCGTGCAAGATGTCGATCCTGGTGAAGCTTATATGGCAGGTCTGTTTGCCTCATGCGGCTCGCTTTTTTTATGCCAAAAGTACCAGGACTATGCCGCTTTCTATGTTGGCCATGCAAGTAAAGAACCTTACACATTGATTCAAAAGGAGCGAGATAATTACGGCACTGATCACACCGCCCTGGGCTTTCTGGTTGCCAAAACATGGCAGGTGCCAGACCAGGTATGTCAGGCAATCTATCATCACCATAGCCCAGAGATTAGCGCAATTGCCGATCCCAGCGTTAAACCAATGGTAGCAGTGTTAGCGATCGCGACTTCTATGGTTAACAGCATACTCTATGGCAGCAGCGACTCAGCGGAAGCGGAGCACTTTTTCGACTCAGGAGTCAATGAACTCTTGATAGAAGCGGATGATCTTAAAGAAATGCAGGAAGATCTTAAAGATGAAGCAGAGCTGGTTTAACACCAACCCGCTCCATACAACAAATAGAAAGCAACACGCTCTAAAGCACTTTTTCTAGCGCATCACTTCCTAGTACATCAAGGTGAATAAGCGCTGCTGATACTTAACGGCCAGAGGATCGCCCTTTCCTAGTGTCGATAATATTTCGACCATCGAGGCTCGAACAGCACCATCAGCATAGCCGATGCTTTTTGTCAAAATGGCTATTAGACCATCCAGAGCATCTTCGACACGGCCACTCTGATAGTATTGAAGCGCCAATTGATATTGGTAATCGAGATTTTCCGGCTCCTGAGTTATTTTCTCAACCAAAGCCTGTATCTCAGGTGTCTCTGCCGCTTTTTCAATTAGATCACACTTAGCCACCAACGCTTGATAGGCAGCATCCTGTTCTACCATAGGAATAGCATCTATAAGCACTTTAGCTTCTTTAAGACGCTTACACTCCAAATAAGCATCGGCTAGTATTTTTGCGATATCAACCGACTGCCCTGATGCATCATAAGCCGATTTGAGCAGGCCAATGGCTTCTGCAGCCTGCCCATCAGCAATCATGGCTTGGCCTTTAATGATGTCTTCTTCCCAAGGTTTGGGTAGATATTTTTCCAGCATTTCTCGAATAGCCGACTCAGGCTGCGCACCTGCAAAACCATCAACGGGCCGACCTTCTTTCACCAATGCCACGGTTGGCAAATTGCGAACACCGAACTGAGCTGCGATTGCCTGCTGTTCTTCGCAGTCTACTTTGGCGAGCAAAAACTGCCCTTGATACTCATTGGCCAGCTTTTCCAAAAGGGGCATTAATGTTTTGCATGGCTCACACCAATCGGCCCAGAAATCTACCACTATAAGCCGTTGCATCGACTCTTCGGCAAAGATCTGCTGAAAATTATCGGGCGTAACATCCACGATGTAATCTACTGATTCCATCATTCCTTTTATACTCCTGATTAAACGGGAACAGGAACATCAATAAATTGATGTTCGATATCGAATTCCAAGGATAATAGCTCACCCACCGCCTGAACACCATAGCGCTCAGTGGCATGATGGCCAGCGGCAAAAAACTGGATGCCGCACTCACGCGCTGTATGTACTGTATTCTCAGAAATTTCGCCGGTAAGAAAGGCATCGACACCAAAGTCAACGGCCTGAGCAAGATAGCTTTGAGCCGCACCGGTGCACCAAGCAATGGTCGATATCACGCGTTCAGGCTCTCCAATGTGTAACGGATCAAACCCCAGCACTCGCTCCAGCTTGTCACCAAAAGCTTCTGCGCTCATCGGTGTTTCTAGCCGTCCAACACTACCGACACTGCGCTTCGCCGCAGGCTCCAGCGGCTGCTCCTCAATCAAGGCCAATCGCTTGGCCAATTCGGCATTGTTGCCGTGGACAGGATGGGCATCTAGTGGCAAGTGATAGGCGAATAAGTTGACGTTATTGCCAATTAACGCCTGCAGGCGCCGACGCTTCATACCAGTAATAACCTGCGGCTCTCCTTTCCAGAAAAAGCCGTGGTGAACCAGTAATGCATCCGCCTCAACATCGATTGCCTTGTCGATAAATGCCTGATTCGCCGTTACCCCAGAAACAATTCGGTGAATTGTTCTTTTTCCTTCCACCTGCAAACCATTCGGGCAGTAATCACGAAACCACTCGGGCTTCAACAGTTCGTTAAGGTAGCTATTTATTTCCTCTCTAGTGGCACTCATTGATTCATCTCTCGCCATCGTTAGAATTAAGTTTGCGAAAGCACAAGATATTACCTGGCACTTTCGTTATAATCGCCCTTCATTTTAATCACCATGGGCAGAGTTGGCTAGGAGGTTTCCGTGGGACAGTTTATTTCGAGCGTCGGTATCATTGGATTAGGTCCAATGGGACGTAATTTTTCCTTAAACTTGCTAGATCAGGGCTATGAGGTCGTCGCCTATGATAACGACCAGGAAAAATACGAAGAACTCTCCAGCTACACTCGCGAGACAGACAAAGTTACCTGTGCTACGAGCATAAAAGACTTTATCGAACACTTGCCCAAACCCCGTGCGATATTCTTGCTGGTTCCTGCGGGGTCAATCGTCAGTGCGGTTTGCGATACCTTGCTGAATGAGGGATTGGACAAAGACGATATTATCGTCGACTTTGGTAACAGTTTCTGGAAAGACAGCGAAGAACGCTTGAAGCGTTATCATGGCCAGGTTCAATTTTTATGCTGCGGCATATCCGGCGGCGAATCAGGGGCTCGTCATGGCCCATCACTGATGGTGAGTGGCGACCAACCTGCTTGGGAACATATCAGTCCGATTCTGAATAAAGTGTCTGCCAAACCGATGTGGGCTGACGATGAGTCATTGGATGAGCCATTTAGTCGTTCTTATCGTTGTGTTGAGTATTTCGGCCAGGGCCCTACCGGCCACTTTGTAAAAATGGTTCACAACGGCATTGAATATGCGGTCATGCAAAGTATCGCCGAAGTCTACGCAGGCTTGCGTGAATTAGCCGACTTGTCTCCCCAAGAAATCAGCGAAGTCTTCACCGACTGGAGCAGCACTCTTAAGAACTACTTGCTTGAAGCCTCTGCTACCGTGCTTGCTCATGTTGATCCCAAGACCAATAAACCCTTTGTCGATATTATTTTGGATAAAGCAGGACAAAAAGGCACAGGCAACTGGACAGGACTCGCTTCTCTGGAAGTAGGCACCGCCTGCTCGACCATCATGGCCGCCGTCAACGAACGCATGGTAAGCGCGCTAAAAGAGCAACGCTTGATCGCCGCGGATGTGCTGCCTGCACCGGATGAGGTCACTACCTCTGTTGAGCAACAACAAATGATTGCCAACCTAAAAGACGCCTTTATCTGTGCCACATTGATTGCATACGCTCAGGGATTCACCTTGTTGCAAGATGCTAAAGAAAAATTTGAGTGGGATTTTGATAATGGAGCGCTGCCTAAAGTATGGTCTGGCGGCTGTATTATCCGAGCAGCCGTACTCCAAGATTATGCACGCGCTTTCATTGATGAGCCCCATACTGAAAATGCTTTGCTTTTCACCTTCTCGCAACAGGAAATCGCCAATCGCCAACGAGGCTGGCGCGAATCAATGAAGGCCTATATTGACGCAGGCGTATCGGCTCCTACCTTATCCGGTGCCTTAAACTACTACGATTCTTACCGTTCAGCCGTTTTACCAGCCACGTTGATCCAAGCTCAGCGCGACTATTTTGGTGCCCACGGCTATTTGCGTAATGACGACAATACTAATACCAAGTTCCACACCACCTGGTATGCGGACACACCTACCGAGCGCAAACTCTAAAGGAAGATAAAGTAGAAAGATATTGAACCAAGCGCCGCTTTGAGCGCTGGTTCAACTCTCTAACTAGCTCAGGACGCAGGGATTATTCGAAGGTAACAACCGCTTGGGGCGTATCCTGAAACCTGATCGCTAACCGTTTCTGATACTGATACTTACGCAACAGCTTGCTCGGGCTTAGTCGCTCATCACCAAACATCAGTGCATTATTCATTTTAAGAAAGTCATAATGCTCCTTGCTAAGCTCGATCAACTTGTTTGCTTTGGCAATGCTATCACTGGAACATTGTTCGGCATCAACTTCCTGCTGTAAATCCAAAGACAATGAGCGATAGCTCTCAAGAACATACAGCTCTTCCAGCAACCCCTGGCTACTAAAGGCTTTCTCCCATGCCGTTAATAATTCGCGAACAAACTCTATCACAACAGGAATCGCTGCATGATGCTGTAGCCAAGCCAGCTTGCCCAAATACACATTGTAAGCAATCTGCTTTTCGCGCCCGAAGGCGGCTAGGGCCGCACTGTGCCCTTGACTCTTCTCAATCCGCAATAAGTGATTAAAATAAAAGCAGGTTTCAAATCGCTCTATGGAATGAAAAACCGGCTCCTTCAAGCCGTTACTATTAAATTCATTCAGAGGTTCAAACCGGTAAAGGTAACCGAAATCAAAAAGCCAAGCCTTGGCTTGATCGAAGATAATATTATCCTGGCGATAGTCCCAGCCAAACAATCCCATTTGTTCAAGTTCAGCTACGGCATACAAAATAGATTTGAGTTGCTCGTCAGACAACGCACGTCGAGGAACAGCTTCAATCCAAGGGGAAAGAATGATGCCGTGGTTAATAGAGACATAAATCGTCTCAACGACATTAGTTAGAGCACGTTGATTTTGCTCTTTCATCCGCTGAATTTCACAGCGGCGCTGCACTTCATTGAAAAATGACAGCTTGCCGTCGATATGTTTTGATGCGCTGCGCTTCTTGGCCACCTTTAACGCATAATCGCAATCATCAACACGTATACGAAACAGGTTAGCATTCTGTCCATGTTTTATTGCAGAAACAAACCAGGGAGAGGTTTCACTCGTATTCTTTAACTCCTCGACACTTAATGGGAAAGCATCCAGGTCACCATAAGAAATTTCCTTCCCAGACTTGAGGAGCGCAAGCTGCATCTGCTGACGCCGATTAAAATTCATATTGTCAATGTTGTCATATATATTTCAAATTTTATTAGCGACAATGTACCACGAAACATTCCCCTTCGCATCAACATAGATCAAGTTCCCACACTCTCTGAACCCACTAAAGCACAGTAGTTTCATAGCTAACAAAGAGACCTAACCACACCGTTACATGCAATAAATAGCTGCGTCGACAATTGTCACAGCGCAGCCGATGAATACCTTTCGCGTAACGTCGCTCCAAATCCGCAGGTT
>DFOV01000338.1 GCA_002376965.1 Gammaproteobacteria bacterium UBA3532 | reverse complement strand
ACCGCCCGCTTGCCACATTTCTTCGCCGGTATCATCCGAAAAAACAATCTGGCGCGATGGAATACCCAGCGCTTCAAAATACGCCCGCCAAAATGGAGCAGTACTCCAGATATTCAGAACCTTGGGAATGCCAATGCGTAGTTTTTTACGCGCCTCAACCTTCTCGCTATCTGAGCGTTCAAATCCGCGGCTGTATTGCTGATGTTTTATGCCGCCAAATAGACCGCGCTTTACTTTGGTATCGCTAATGCGCTCGCCCTGCTCGGGCATTGGCTCAACTTTATAGAGCGAACGAAATGCCCAGTTTGCTTCATAATCCACCAGATTAGGATAGGTTCTCATGCGTTCTCTGCGCTTTTTGTTTAGCGCTCGTAGGGCATCATGATCTTCCACCGTGCCTTTCTCGCACGAGAAACCCGAAATATAGCGCACTGTTTCTGACTCACTGACTTTGGCGTCAATAAAGGTTCGTGAACAGTTGTTTGCACAAAAGTCGCAGCGAGTGTGCTCGTCATTTTTAGTGGTGTAATGTAGGTTAATCGCTTCATCAAGCCCGATAAAACGGGATTTCCCACTACGCTGAACGACGCGAATCGCTTCAAATGCCGCGCCTAAAGCACCAGCCTCTCCCGTATGCGGGTGAACGTGTACTTCTGCATCCGGCACTCGCTCTTTGATGTAATCGACCTGGGCTTTAACCGCAGCCAGATTTTTTTGCGTGCCACCTTGCAACACAAAAATACGCCCCAGCTCCGCCATACGCGGTATCTGAACCACGTATTGCCAGATGTTTTTGGGTAAGACCAGCGCCAATCCAGCCAACAATTCTTGACCGTTATACCCTTCTTTTTGGAAGTTCACGCGGTCAGAATCAAGAAAAACGGCGCAGCCATAACTAAATTCCGGTGATAAATCCGCTTTAAATGCCTCGGTCGCATATTCAGTAACCGGCACACCAAACTGATCGGCCATGGCCTGAAGTAACATACCGTTACCCGCGCTGCACGAGTTAGATAGTCTAAAATTTTTAATGGTGCCGTTTTGCATAAACAGCACCTTGATGTCCTGCCCACCGACGTCGCAAATCACATCGACATCGTTAAAGTAGTGTTGGGCGCTTTTCATATGAGCCACGGTTTCAACAATGTTGGCATCGGCTTTTAACGCCGCCTCCATCACATCCCCAGCATATCCTGTTACGCCAAAACCTTTGATATCAAGCACAGCGCCCTGCTCAGATGCCCAGTCTTTCAACTGCAAAAACATCTGCTTCATATCTTCGAGCGGGTTTCCCTTCGATAGCTGATAAACCTTCTGCAAGATCTCGCCCTGCTCATTGACCAACACACATTTGCTCGATGTCGAACCGCCATCCAAACCAATAAAGCCTTCAATGCGTTGCTTGGGTTGAATAGGTGATGGAGTGAATATTGGTGCACTGTAAGTTTGGGTAAAACAAATAGCTTCGTCATCAGAAACTGCCAACGCAGGGCCAGCCGAGCTGCCTAGTTGCGCTTTACGACCATCACGAATAAAGACCTCCAGCGCGTTTAAATCACCGCAATTTGAGACGTTTTTTTCATGGCGACCGAATAAGACCGCGCCGAATGCCGCATAGTATTCGGCGTTATCCGGCGCAAAAATCAGCTCTTCAATGGGCTGGTCTTTCGGGTACGCCAGCCCGCGCTCTTCCCATGTTTCAGGAATGCGATAGCGCCAGCATTCGCGCAGAAAAGGCAGGTAGGTATTTGGGCCACCTAATAACAACACATTCGGTTTTAAGGTGTTACCGCGGGTCAATACGGAGAGGTTCTGGCCAACAATGGCATCAGCCAGAGAACACATGATTTCATTGGCCGGTATGCCGCTTTTCACCAGATTGACAATATCCGTCTCGGCAAACACACCGCACTTGGCTGCCACATGATGCAGCTTAGTCGGGTCGAAAGAGAGCTTGGCTACGTCAGACTGAGGCATCCCCACTTTGATAAAACATTTATCAATAGTCGCCCCAGTGCCAGAAGCGCATTTGTCATTCATTGAAGTCGAGGCGCGCTTTTCACCAGTCTGCTCATTGGTCTTAAACATGATGATTTTGGCATCCTGCCCACCCAGCTCGATCACGCTACCAACATCGGGATGCAGCGCCTCAACAGCCATGGTAACGGCGTTTACTTCTTGAATGAATTTGGCATTTAAATGGGGAGCAATGGGACCAGCACCGGAACCGGTAATAAAAATGGGAGTGTTGGCTAGCTGAAGCTCGGGCAGATCGCCACAAACGGTTTGGAGCATTTCCAACACTTTTTCCGCCTGCCGCGTTTCATGGCGCTCATAGTTCGACCACAAAATAGCATCAGTAGCACTATCCACCGCCACCAATTTAACAGTGGTCGACCCCACATCAATCCCAAGCGTAATCGAAGGCAAATCCATCATCACATTCCCAGTTCCTGATTCAGCACGAAGACAGGCGATATTGTGCCCTATTTACCACCAACCACAAAATCGCTTAGCGTGTTAGCAAATAATAAAAGGGAAATGCGGAAAATGGTAGGTTGTTTTTGATTTGGATCAAAATCTTAAAGCGAGGTTGGTGTGGAGAAGATGCAAGAATTCGTTATGGAGACCACAATTGTTGGTTGGCCTCCATAACAGAGCGACTTTTTAGCCACAGTTAGTCCGATACTTTCTCAACGTAAAATGCGCCTTTGGCGGTTTGGCCATCACTGGCTCCATAGTACCCCATGCGGAATAAGTATCTTCCCTCAGAAAAGTATGTATTGATATCTGAGGCATTATTATCATCACACGTTAACTCATGTTGCTTACTCACAGCGAAAAGCTCTCCCGAAAAACTGACAGTAACACCGCAACTAGTAGTCCTCGACCACCCTTCATCGACAAAACGGTATGACTTAACACCAGCATCAATATCAAGAGTCGTCTCGTAAATGCCATCGGAAAATGCCAATCTTGAGAGCGCTCCCCAATCATTAACTCCCATTAAAAACATATCTAGTCCTAGCTCAACTCCAGGCTGAATACATTCCACTTGTATTTCAGTGGGCAAACAGTCCACTTCATCAAAAATGCCATCGTTATCATCGTCAGGATCGGCGTTATTACCAATACCATCCCCGTCCGTGTCGAGCGACTCTAATGGGTCTTGAGGGAATGCATCTGAATTGTCGCCTACACCATCACCATCGGTATCAGACCACTCCAAACTATCTCGCGGAAACGCATCACTCTCATTGAAAACGCCATCGCCATCGATATCGCCATCAAATAGGTCCGCCACACCATCTTTATCAAGATCCGCAGTAGCGAAAAAGTAACTCTCTCCTTGATGCGCATATGAGAAGGTGATGTCATAGCCTCCTTCATCGACAACGGTAAAGGCACTTCTTTCAAACTCAGTAGAATACTCTCTACCGCACTTTGAAGTTAGAAGTAGCTCAGCAAAATGTGTCGATTGATTTGCGTTATTACAATAAATCTCATCCCAATACCCACCTTGCAATGGAACAACTTCGATAGTATCACCTGGGCTTAACGCAAGGGAGGCATGATATTGTTTCACATTATCTTCAAAGACTAGCTCGTGTAGATTTTTTGCACCACTAGGCGTTTCAATTAATAAGCCAAGCTGGCCGGGAGCTAAAGAGCCTGAAGGCACTAGCTCAGTCACTGGAGTAAACAACAACTTAGTAATAACTAAGGAGTAATCCGTACCTTCTTCTGTATGCCAAAGAATCGTATGATTTCCGGCCTCTACTTTGGTACGAAATAAGGCTCTAACGGACTCGCCATCGAGATTAAAAATTGGCTGTCCAACCTGGAGTTGATAGTCACCAGCACCAACTACTTCAAATCGGCTTCCATGCGCATCTTGCTGTTTGCCTTCAACCCAATACTCAAATGTAAGGTAATATTCTGCAGCACCACTTGGGGTGGCAATATCCGCAACTGCGGTGTTCGCTTTCCAAGTAGTTGGGAAAACTTCTAAAACAACTTCACCTGAAGAGATCCCCGTGATTTTCCAATCATTAAAAGACGGAGGTTGCATATTCAAGCTGATAGAATCATCAACTCCCATAAGCGGTTGGGTGAAGTTAGGGTCGAATGGCAGCCCATCAGTCAGATCGGGAGCACCATCATTGTCATCGTCAGAATCCAGGTTATCACCAACACCATCCGAGTCACTATCTTTCCACTCTGAAGAGTCATCTGGGAAAGCATCACTATTGTCGCCTACCCCGTCACTATCCGAGTCGAAAGTCTCAAGCGGATCTAATGGAAAGGCATCTAAATCATTTGGCACACCATCATTATCTGCATCAATATCTTCCATGTCGCTGATACCATCTTTATCTGCATCAGGGAATATATCTAAATAG
>DFOV01000264.1:768-6582 GCA_002376965.1 Gammaproteobacteria bacterium UBA3532 | reverse complement strand
GCAGTGGGTAAAGTATTATGGGTAGATAACGAAGACGAGTTGGATGCGGTAACCGCCGTTTCGGGAAGTGGCCCAGCCTATTTCTTTATGGTGATGGAAGCCATTGAAGATGCGGCAAAATCGATCGGACTATCTGAAACGGCAGCCAAGCTCCTCACTCGCCAAACCGCGCTTGGTGCTGCAACCATGGCATTAGCTCCTGGCCAAGACGTTGTTGAGTTGCGTCGCCGCGTGACCTCAAAAGGCGGCACAACTGAGCAAGCAGTCGCCGCACTGGAAGCCAACCATTTAAGGGAAACCTTCCAGCAAGCCGTCGAAGCCGCCTGTCAACGCTCGAAAGAACTGGCAGCCGAACTAAAAAACGGGTAGGCAAACCGAATGCAAAACGCCTTCTCATTTCTACTAAATACCTTATTCGATATCTATATTAGTGTCGTTTTGCTGCGATTTCTGCTCCAGTGGGTACGCGCAGACTTCTACAATCCTTTCTCGCAGCTGATTGTAAAGCTCACCAACCCAATATTGGTGCCTTTACGCAAAGTTATTCCTGGTTATAAGGGCATTGACTGGTCGTCTTTACTGCTCGGCTTTGCTCTGATCTTGATAAAAGCCAGCCTTTTATCCTTAATTGGGTTTGGCGCCTTCCCGCCGGTTATCGCATTATTGATCTATGCTGTTTTAGAGTTGGTTGTATCAATACTCTATATCTTTTGGATTTCGATTATTATTCAGGCTATTTTGAGCTGGATTCCACAAATGCATCACCACCCCATTACAGGCATACTTCAGCAACTGACCCGCCCTATTCTACGTCCGATTCAACGCATCATCCCACCAATGGGCGGATTCGACCTTTCACCATTGGTCGCGCTGATCGGCCTGCAATTCCTGATTATAGCCCTTGGTGGCTAGCTTATCGCGGAATAAGTGAAGCGTGGAACAAGGCTACACCTGGCAAGACGGAGCATTAATACTACGGCTTTGGGTACAACCCAAAGCCAGTCGTGACCAGTGGCAAGGACTTCACAACGACCATATAAAACTGCAGGTAACCGCGCCTCCCGTCGACGGAAAAGCCAATACCCACATTCAAAAGTTTCTGGCTAAAACCTTTGGCGTGGCCAAAAGTTCAATAACCTTGAAAACAGGAACCAGCTCAAGACAAAAAACGTTTATAATTGACCAGCCGAGGCAGCTTCCGTCATTTATTGACCCACAGCGTTAAACAGTTCACAGATTGCACGATCTCTTTACCTTATGCTAGTATCAGAAGATACTGGGAAAAGTGACTACAATATAAACAGAGCTTCAGCTCCAGGTAGCCCGCAGACAGAACGGGGGATGTAACGTGCAATACCAGACATTTGATAACCAAATCGCCAAGCTGCATGATTGGAAGAGTGAGCTTAACCAGGAAGTAGCCCGAGTCAGTCAATGGCTGGATGCAAATCAACTTCTCAACCCCGAATATCAAAAGCGGTTGAAGTATCTGCAAAGCATTCTCCAAACCGACCATTCAACACTGGCCTTTGTAGGTGAATTCTCGCGTGGAAAAACCGAGCTAATCAATGCTATTTTCTTCGGCGAGCATGGTAAACGTATTTTACCATCGCAAGCTGGCCGCACCACCATGTGCCCTACCGAGCTATTCTACGACACCGAAGAAAACCGTCCTTATATCCGCCTGTTACCGATAGAAACCCGCCTTCAAGGCATGAGTCTGAATGATTATCGCAACACACCAGGCAACTGGGTTGATCTGGATTTACCGGTAGACTCGCCAGAAGGCTTAGCCAAGGCCATGCGCAGCGTAACACAAACAAAAAAGGTCAGTTTAGCCGATGCCGTTGCTATGGGTTTTCCTCGCCAGAACCTGCGCAAAGAAATGGATTCGGAAGGTATGGTACATATTCCTGCCTGGCGGCATGCCATTGTCAGTTATCCACACCCACTTCTAGAACAAGGGCTTCGTATCATAGACACCCCTGGTTTAAACGCATTGGGCAGCGAACCCGATTTGACCTTAAGCCTGCTTCCACAAGCACAAGCTATTATCTTTGTCTTGGCAGCAGATGCGGGCGTAACAGCCAGCGATATGGATATCTGGGACAACCACATCAAGCAACTAAAAGATCTGCCTAACGTTGGTATTTATGCCGTTCTCAACAAGATCGACTTTATGTGGGATGATATTGAGAAAGCAGCCAATGCCAGCGAGGAAATCCAGCGTATAAGAGACATCACGGCACGTCAGCTCGATTTGGATGTTGACAACGTCTTGTCGATCTCAGCGCAAAAAGGCTTTATGGCCAAAGCCCAGCAAGACAAAATCATGCTCGAAGCGAGTAAGCTCGATGAGGTTGAGACAGTATTGTCCAATACAGTGGTCCAGCGCAAACAATCCGAATTGCATCAAGCTATTTCCGCTGAAATGGCTTCGATTCTTGGTGACGGTATCAGTATTGTTCGACATAAACTGGACAAAATACGTCAACAACGTGAATCTCTAGCAGAAGTACAGTCGAAAGGTGAAAGCAGTGTTGGCCACCTGATTCAAAAAAGCGAAGAAGAACGAGAGCTTTACTTCAAAAAAGTACTTCAGCTGAAGCCCAGTCAGCGACTGTTGCAGAAGCAGACTCGCATACTTATATCTTCCGTTAGTGCTGAAGAGCTAAGTAAACTCTATACCAGCACGCGCCATCAACTCATCAACAGTTGGACAACCGTCGGATTGAACAAATCCATGCGCGAGTTTTTCACTTCGCTTGAACTGGTGTTCAAAAACCTAGAGCGCCAGATGGAGCTAAGCAATAACATGGTTCATTCGGTCTACGAACGCTTTCGCGACACCTTCGAAACCACGGTCATCGAGCCGCGCCGCTTGGAAATTCGCCCCTACATGGCATCGCTCAACCGCGTTCGTCGTAACACTGATTTGTATAACGACAATGTTAAGCTGACCATGACCGAACACAGCTACGTCATTAAGCGCTTCTTTTCGTCGACTATATCCAAGGTCAATGAGTTGGCTGAGCGTATGCGCCGCGAACTGACTGATTGGTCAAACGATGCTATTTTGCCGCTGATTCAGCATGTTGAAAGCCACAAAGAAACCCTGAATCAACACATCGAACAGCTTAATCATGTCCGTCACAAAGGTGAAACCATCGCCGGGCAATTAAAGGCTTTGCAAAATATCTACAATGAGATCAACGAGATTGTACGTGAGGGTGAAAAGCAAATGAGCCGACTCAACACCCCAGTCGTCCAGTCGTCCACCGCAAAAATTGTCGAGATGACCGCCGCTCGTCGCTAAATGGCTCGTGTATCGCTAAGTAGCTGGATTTTTCTGGAGCAAACATCTGCCGCATGGATGCGGCGGTTGAGCCATCAGGGATGATTTTACGGCGTTTTGCGCAAAAAATCTCCAGCTACTTAGCGATACATGCTCTCTGAGATTAAAGCTTATGCATTCCTACTCTTACCCCGATTGGACTGAATAGAGGTATGGGGTATCGCCATAAAAAGTGCTAGAATTCGCCAACCAATCTTTGTGATTTCAGCCTTTGTACGGAAATACGAACCATGCCGGATAAGATTCCAGACGACTCCGTTGGTCTGGTAACACCACAAACTATTCAAGTAACCGAACCTTTATCACTGATTAGCGGCCAACAGCTGGATAGTTATACGGTGATTTATGAAACCTATGGCGAGCTTAATGCTAATCGCGATAATGCGGTATTAATTTGTCATGCACTCAGCGGCGATCACCATGCAGCCGGTTACCACTCAATGGAAGATAGAAAGCCGGGCTGGTGGGACTCCTGTATTGGTCCCGGCAAACCAATTGATACCAACAAATTTTTTGTGGTTTGTGTCAATAATTTAGGTGGCTGTGGCGGTACTACAGGTCCAACGTCACCTATGCCAGGAACAGATACCCTGTACGGACCAGATTTCCCACTGGTAACGGTAAAAGACTGGGTAGCTTCGCAGGCCCAGGTATCATCCCTACTGGGTATTGAACAATGGTTGGCCGTTATTGGTGGAAGTCTTGGCGGGATGCAAGCACTGCAGTGGGCAATTGATTTTCCTGAAAAGCTCAAGCACGCCATTGTCATTGCATCAGCTCCGCGTCTGTCTGCCCAAAATATCGCCTTCAACGAAGTTGCCCGCCAAGCCATTCTCAGCGATCCAGAATTTCATGAGGGACGCTACTACGAGCATGACACCATTCCCTCACGTGGTCTGCGACTGGCTCGAATGCTGGGTCACATTACCTACCTGTCTGATGAAGCGATGCATAAAAAGTTTGGTCGTGAACTTCGCAGCGGCCAGCTAAAATACAGCTTCGATGTCGAATTCCAGGTCGAAAGCTATTTGCGCTATCAAGGCGAGTCTTTTATCGGCCGATTTGATGCAAACACCTACCTGCTCATGACCAAAGCATTAGACTATTTTGATCCAGCTGGCGACTACGAGGGGCATCTGGATAAAGCGTTACAACGCGCCTTGTGCAAATTTTTTGTCGTTTCTTTCAGCAGCGACTGGCGATTTGCGCCCGAACGCTCAGAAGAAATCGTTCACGCGCTGGTAAAAGCCCGACGTCCCGTCGATTATGTTGCTGTCGACGCTCATCAGGGGCACGATGCCTTTCTGCTAAACATTCCTTATTACATCCAGGCATTTCATGCCTACATGGATAAAGTCGCGGGGGACATTGCCTAATGCGAGTCGATTTACAGGTAGTCAGAGAATGGATACCAGAAAATAGTCATGTACTGGATTTAGGCTGTGGTGATGGCACCTTACTGGCATCATTGCAAGAAAGCCGCAGCGTTACCGGCTATGGACTTGAACTTAGTAACGATAACATCATCCAAGCCATCCGCCGTGGTGTTAATGTTATTCAGCGAGATCTGAACGATGGGTTATCTTCATTTAGCGAAGATGGTTTTGATTTCATTTTAATGACCCATGCCCTGCAGGTTTTAAAAAACCCGGTTGCCGTCATTCGTGAAATGTTAACCATTGGGGAACGTGCCATCTTAACCTTCCCAAATTTCGGTCACTGGCGCAATCGAGCCTATTTAGGACTCAAAGGCAAAATGCCAATGTCCGAAACCTTACCTCATCAATGGCATAATACCCCCAATATTCACATGTGCACAGTCAAAGATTTTGAACTACTCTGTAAAGAGAATGGTTTCAAAATCGAAAAGAAAATGATCGTCGATCGGAACCAACGTGAGGGGATTGGTCTAAATATATTACCTAACCTATTAGGTGAAATAGCGATCTACCAGATTACTCGCCGGTAGATCAACATAAGCCGGAGGGCATAACAATGAACAAGTTCTCATGGATTGCCGCAAGTATTTTAGTTAGCACAGCCATGCCGCTTAGTGCCGAACAAATGAAAGAAATCGAAGGCTATAAGGTTCACTACATCGCCTTTGGAAGCACGTTTTTAACGCCTGCTATCGCCAAACAGTATGGTATTGAACGCAGCCGCTATGGTGGCGTGGTCAATATCTCAGTTCAAAACCCAGAAAGTACGTCGGTTGAAGCCAGCGTCAGTGGTGTCGCTAAAAACCTCGTTGGACAGAAAAAATCCCTCACATTTAAAGAGATCCACGAAGGAACGGTCACTTATTACATCGCCCCCTTCACCTATGCAAACGAAGAAACGCTAAACTTTGAGATAGCCGTCGATCCAGAAGGGCCTGTGGGAACCGATACACTGACGTTTTCCCAGAAATTCTATGTAGATTAGTGCTCGCTGTTAGAAAGGCTTCGACAAGCTCAGCC
>DFOV01000264.1:0-446 GCA_002376965.1 Gammaproteobacteria bacterium UBA3532 | reverse complement strand
AGCCTACCAATCCCCGCAGGCTGAGCTTGTCGAAGCCCGCTGACCGAGCCCACCAACCCCCGTTGGCTGAGCTTGTCGAAGCCCGGTAGCTAAGCAGCCAAAGCCAGCTTGCTGAGCCAGCCGAAGCACCAAACTCCCGCTTTCTCCCAGAATAGGTTATGATGGCTCCCAACCAAACCACACTGGAGCCTTATGAAAACCCTCGTTTTAGCCAGCGGAAACAAAGGCAAACTTGCCGAACTCAACGCCCTTCTCAACACACTAAATATCGAAGTCGTACCCCAAAGCCAGTTTCAGGTCAGCGATGCGATAGAAGATGGGTTAACCTTTATTGAAAACGCCTTGATCAAAGCGCGTCATGCCAGTAAGGCAACTAACCTACCCGCCCTCGCCGACGACTCAGGCATTGAAGTCGACTACCTTCAAGGCCAACCCGGAATCTATTC
>DFOV01000370.1 GCA_002376965.1 Gammaproteobacteria bacterium UBA3532 | reverse complement strand
CTAATTGGCGCTATTATTGGCATATTTGCTTAACCATATTTAAGCTGAGACTTGTTGCTCTCTTTTGTGGTATTCCGCTGCTCTAATGTCAATATCAGGCTCTACATACCGTGCAGCTAAATGCTGCGTTCGGCATCAAGGAGAGTTTTGGAACCTATTATGTTTATAGAAGCAACGGTGGTGCCAGCGGCAAAGATTTCTTAGAGCGCTTCTTTAGTCTTTCTCTTGTGATAGCAATCCGGCAGATAGTTTTTTGGTTTGTTCCGTTTGTAATAGTTGGGTGGCTTATCTGTATTGGCTAATAGCCAAAGCTACCGGTGATGTCGCAAATGCATAACTTTTAAGAAAAGGTCGCGTGGAGCCGCGACCTTTTCCTAAATTACCTGTCAATCTTCACCAATACTCGCTTTCCTTCAAAAGCGATGGCTACGGAGTAAACCGTTTCTAATCCAAGCCGATGCAATTCCGATACATATTGCTTATCATCAATCTGTTTAAGTGCAGCGTCACATGCCTGCTCTAGTGTTTGATTATCCAGTTCATCAACCGACTTAAACTCAAGCACAAATCCGGCTTGGCTATTATCTTTCGGAATAAGGCAAACATCATAACGCCCATAACCACTTTCGCGGTTACTTTTAATGGTGTGAGTGTTTTGTAGTTGCACCAGCATTCCTAGGACAAATGCATGGTAAAAGCGCTCGGGTTGTTTGCCTTGTACATCGAAGTAGCTGAACGTATCCATACAGAAGCGACGTAAGGCTCGGCCAAAGCTATCGAAATCATGCTTCAGCAATAGTGACAGTATATCCGGCAACGTCAAATTGCTTTCTGGCCGCTCGGCAAACCAATCCAAAATTGCAGTGACATAGAAAGTGCGCACTTCCTGATTGGGGATCGATAAGTCGACCTGACTCAGGCCGGTAGCTTCATCCAGTACTCGATTTTGATAGCGCAAATAACCAGAAAATAGCAAGAGATCCCACAAAGCATCACTGTTGCGGTCTATATCGCGAAAGACTATGTTTTCGTTTAACTGCTTGGTTAGAACGGCAGACTTATCGTGCAGCAGGTTTTC
Organism: Gammaproteobacteria bacterium UBA3532; assembly: GCA_002376965.1. Lineage (GTDB taxonomy): Bacteria > Pseudomonadota > Gammaproteobacteria > Enterobacterales > UBA3532 > UBA3532. Next base: position 1,592 of record DFOV01000370.1, on the reverse strand, counting down.
CAGCTCTTGTTTTACCTTTGGAGCCGCTTGGGCAATCAAGTCGCGCACCAGAGCGTTGTCTGAGGTATTGAGCCAGTATGGTTTTAGTTCGCCTCGTTTCTTTAGACAGTGCAAAATCGACCAAGGGTTGTAAATCGTAACGTCACCAAAGTTATAGCCGTTATACCAGGTTCGAATGTCTTCTACTTTGTGGTGTAGCTCGTAGTCGATCAGTGCTTGCTCGGTTTCTTCGATGGTAAACCCAAAGTAGTGATTGAAATCACGGTCGGTCAGCGAGCAGACCTCAATATTGTTCAGCCCCGAAAATATACTTTCCCGCGCAATGCGCAGTATCCCGGTCATCACCCCTTTGAAAACAGCGGGATTATCTTTGAATGCTCCGCTCAGTAGATTGCGTAAAAAAGAGACTATTTCTTCATAGTAATTATGGGTGTAAGCACTATTTATCGGCATGTCGTATTCGTCGATAAGAATGACGACGGGCTTTTGGTGGTAGCGTTGTAATAGGGTGGATAGCAGTAGAATACTTTGCTCTATGAGGTTTTGATTGGCATTACCGTCGAGGATCGCCAAAAATTGCTCTCGTTCCTTTTCTACGAAAATATCGGTTTCTAATAAACCTGCGTGAGCGATGTAAAGTTGCTGAGTAAGGTAGTTTAATTTGTCGAAACAGCGCTCAAGTGTTGGAACCTTAACATCCTTAAACGACAAAAATATCACCGGATACTGGCCGCAATGTTTCATTGCTTCAACATTGTCAGCAATAGCCAAGCCATCAAATAAATAACGATAATCTTGCTGGTTGCTGAAAAAATAATTCAGCATCGACATATTCAGCGTTTTACCAAAACGACGGGGGCGGGGTAGTAAGGTGATTTCTGAGCCATGAATGAGGTCACTGATTAGCAAGCTTTTATCAATGTAATAAAGCTGGCCGTCTATCAGCTTTTGAAAATCACTGGTGCCAAGGGGGAGCTGTTGATATGTCATAGTTAGTCGAATCCGTAGTGCTTGATTTGATCATAGGTAAGTTTGGTATGGCTGGCAATAGCAACCATATGAGCCGCGATGTCTTCAAATGGCTTTGACCGCGATTCGGTTGCGTAATACATTTTTCGCAAAGCATGATGTAAGTCACACTATTTATGGTTGATCTCGACCATAAATAGTGGAATAGTGTTTCTTGTGGTTTAAAAATAAATTATATAGTGGTGGCTAGCATGAAACTGATCGTAATCTGGTGCTTATTGATTTTTAGTGGTGTAGGGATGGCGTCATTCGATGGGAATGGTGATCAAATGGATGATTTGATATGGCATCATCAGTCTTCGGGTGCGCTATATCAGTATCAGCTGAGCTCCAACCACATTCAGTCTATAGATTATCTGGCAACGGTGCCGCCGGAGTGGTCGGCTTGGCGTGGCGACTTTAATGGCGATGGGTTGAGTGATTTGTTGTGGCAGCATCAAACCAGCGGTGAGCTGTGGATCTATTTGATGAACAACACTCAACGCCTATTGAGTCGGCGTATTGCGCGAGTTGGTAGTGAATGGCAGATACGAGCTGTTGTCGATATCAATGGTGATGAAAGT
>DFOV01000021.1 GCA_002376965.1 Gammaproteobacteria bacterium UBA3532 | reverse complement strand
AACCCTTACAACACCATTCCTGAGCTGGCTCAAATATTGGCGGGAAGTGAGAATGCGAAATCCTGTTATGTGAAATCGTACTATCGCTACGCCCATGGCTATGAAGAAACAGACGCAGATGTATGCTCGCTGGATGCCTTATCGAGCAAGTTCAAGAGTGGGGAGTTAACTATCAAAGAAATGATGATAGAAACGACCCAAACATCCAGCTTCACCACTCGTCAATAATAGGAGAGATATCATGGCAAAACATATCAATGCTGACCGTCGCCGTATCATGAAACGGCTGGGAGCTGCCTCGATAGCACTCCCGTTTTACGACCTGCTGTTAGGTAATGGCACTGCGCGCGCTGCGTGCAGTGGCAATACCGCCCGCCGAGTGCTGTTTTTCTATCATCCTAACGGAATTCGGTTGGATGACTGGTGGGCAACGGGTAGCGGTAACCTGACCTTAGGCTCTTCGCTCCAGCCACTACAAAACTATGCCAGTCAAATGGTGTACTTTGATGAACTGAACGTTATTCATGCTGATGCTCAGGGCCATCCTGATGGAGTGAGGGCTACCCTCACAGGGAATGCAGGGGCTGGCAACCGTTCAATCGATGTCGAAATACATGAATGGATCAAGCAGTCGGTGCCTGCTCACCAGCATATCTATTCAGGGGTTGCGCTACCGGGAACGCTTAATGACGACCATTACGTTAGCTATTCGTCAGCAGGGCAAGTTAACAATTCAATTATTGGTAGTCCGAAAGCGCAATGGCAATCGCTATTTGGCGGTGCCAATACCGATCCGGGACCGGATCAAAGCATCATCGATATTCACCGAACCGAGCTTGAAGATCTAAAATCGCGTTTGGGAGCTGTTGAGCAAACCAAGCTCGATCGCCATTTAGAGTCACTAAGAGATATTGAAAACCGATTAGGTGTTTCTATTGGTGATTGTAGCGTGATGAACCAGCCAACCATCGATACATATGACATGAACGATGTGACCATCGTGCCAGAAGCGTTGGATCTGCAGATGGATATTATCTTTCAAGCATTGGCATGTGGTTTGTCCCGCGTAGCAACCCTTCAGTTTGGGGTGCATACCACTGACTTGAATATCAAGTTTCCTGGTTCGGAGATGGAGGCGAATGGTGATAATCGCCGCGAATATCACGGCGCTTCCCATGATTACAAGACGATCTACGGTCAGATGAAAAAGTGGGAAATGATGAAGCTGGCTCGTTTTCTTGACCAATTAGCTTCTACTCCCGAGCCTGATTCTAGTTGTGATGGCTCCATGCTGGACAACACCATTGTTTACGTATTGTCTGAGATTGGTAATGGGTCTACGCACAACTATACGGATTGTCGCCACTTGTTGATTGGTGGTGCTGGTGGCGCATGGAGCACTGGGCGTGTGCTGAATGCCGGTGAAAATCGTCACTCTAGAAACCTGGTTTCCATAGCTCACGCGATGGGACATACAGGCATCGCCTCCGACTTTGGTGGGTGGGGCAGTGGTGCCATGCCCGGGCTATTCTAGATATTGGGTATTAAGTAGATTAGTAAAAATAAAAACCCGCAATCGCGGGTTTTTTAATTGAACGGCGAAAGCTAGCTCTCTTTATGTACCCGGTAAATAGAAGTAATTTGTTCTGGCCCAGAAATTGAGCATTCCAGATCGATAAGTTTGCCTTCCCTAATATTATAAACAAATCCATGAATACTTAGCTTTCGTCCTTCTTTCCAAGCATTTTGAGCGCTCACCGTATGACCAACGCTGCGAACCTGGTGGGTGACATTCAGCTCAACAAGCCGATCGGCACGCTTGGCTGGATCATTCATTAAATTGAGTTCAACGCGGTGTTCAAAATATACATCTCGTATTTTTTTGAGCCAGTTATCCAAAATTTCGCCAGTAGGTGACGACATGGATGCCTTGACTCCACCACACTCATAGTGGCCACAAATAATAATGTGCTCTACTTTGAGTACATTGATGGCAAATTGCAATACAGACTGGCAGTTCAAATCGGTGTGTAATACCAAGTTGGCAATGTTGCGGTGTACAAACAGTTCGCCGGGTTGTAGTCCTACAATGTCTTCTGCCGGAACGCGACTGTCAGAGCAACCAATCCATAAAAATTTTGGTTGTTGGCCTTGGGAGATTTTAAGAAAGTGCTCAGGATCTTTCTCGAGCCACTTTTGTGTCCAGTTCTTATTATTATCAAAGAGTTGATCAATTACTTTTCCACACATTACCTTTTCCTGAATTCGTTTGGTTATTTTTGTGGATATATAGGTGTGGGTCAATATTATTGTAAACAGCCGCAATATACTATCGAAAGTTCAAAACTTTACTCAAATACTCGGGAATACCTCCACTGTTAATATTGGTGTATGCGGGAGGGCTTGGTTTTCGGTATCATATCGACCCCATGAATGAGGTTGGACAATAGGAGTTAGTTATGGGCATGGTGTTAGTGACAGGCGGTTGCGGTTATATCGGTAGCCACACAATAGTCGAGCTTATCGCGGCTGGTAGTGAGGTTGTTGTCTTAGATAACCTTTGTAACTCAAGCCAGGAAGCGTTGGAAAGGGTTGCGAAAATTACGGGTAAAATGGTGTCATTTGTCGAGGGCGATGTCTGTGATCCGACGGTGTTGGATGAGGTCTTCAAAAAATACGATATCCAATCGGTGATCCATTTTGCGGGTTTGAAAGCCGTCGGCGAGTCTAACCAAAAGCCTATTGAATACTACCAAACCAATGTATCCGGAACATTAGCGCTGTGCGCTGCAATGAAACAGCACAACGTCTTCGATATCGTATTTAGCTCGTCTGCCACTGTCTATGGCGATCCTGATAGTGTACCAATAAAAGAAGACTTCCCAACAGGTAACACTACAAACCCTTACGGACGATCAAAATACCTTAATGAGTTGATTTTAAGTGATGTAGCTAAGTCTGATTCACGCTGGAATATCGCGATATTAAGATATTTTAATCCAGTCGGTGCACATAAATCCGGTCTTATCGGGGAAGACCCTAAAGACATTCCGAATAATCTGATGCCCTACATTGCTCAGGTAGCCGTAGGTAAGTTGAAAAAGCTTAGTGTATTTGGCAATGACTATCCGACATCAGATGGAACAGGAGTTCGTGACTATATTCATGTCGTTGACTTGGCTATAGGCCATGTCAAAGCTCTGGAAAAACTCAAGTCTAATTGTGGTTTGGTAACCTATAACCTGGGAACCGGAAGTGGAACATCTGTGTTGGAGCTGCTTAACGCCTATGAAAAAGCAGCAGGTAAATCGATTCCTTATCAAGTTGTCGGACGTCGTGAAGGCGATGTTGCTGAAATTTACGCAGATCCCTCTTTTGCGGCGACTGAACTAGGATGGCGAGCTGAGCGTGACATTCAGCAAATGGTCGAGGACAGCTGGCATTGGCAGCAAAACAACCCGAATGGTTATGGAGATTAAAATGAATATCAATATTAACCAAGGCTTTTATCCTTGTGACAAAGCAGATCTAAGCTCTTTGCCGGAATTTCAACGATTAGCAGAACTATCAAAGGAACAACGAAATTTAAGACAACTATTTGCCGAAGACGACAACAGGTTTAGTCGTTATTCATTAAAGCTAGATGAGTTGTTATTCGATTTTTCGAAAAACCTCATTGATGACAACGTATTTACCTCGCTTGGGGCTTTGGTGAATAGTAGGAAGGTTGCAGAAAAGCGTGACCGTATGTTTGCAGGGGATAAAATCAATCGAACAGAAGGCCGAGCTGTATTACATGTCGCGTCAAGAGCGAAGCAAAATGAAGATTACTGCGTGGACGGTTGCTCTGTAACCACTACTATCATAGAGCAAAAGGCAAAGATGCGTTGCTTTATTGATGCTCTTTATAGTGGCCAGGAGAAAGGATGCACCAACCAGTCGTTCACTGATGTTGTAAATCTAGGGGTCGGTGGTTCTGACTTGGGTGGTGTTATGGCAACCCAAGCATTAAAGCCGTTTGTGCAGGATAAAATTAAGGTCCATTTTGTTTCAACTATTGATGGTACTCAACTGATTGACTTGTTGCCTCAGCTAAACCTTGAAACAACACTGTTCATCCTTTGTTCGAAATCTTTTACTACCATCGACACGATGAGTAACGTGGCGACAGTCAAAGACGCCTATGAAAATAAGCTCGGTGAAGAAAGCTGGAAAGATCACTTTGCTGGAGTGTCTGCGAATACGGAAACCATGGCTAAATTTGGTATTCCAAGCCAACGGCAGTTTATATTTGGTGATTATATCGGAGGCCGGTATTCGGTCAGCTCCACAATAGGCCTCCCCGTAGCTATAGCGATTGGTATGGATAACTTTGAGCAGATGCTTGATGGAATGCACCTAATTGATACCCATTTTAAGGAGCAGCCGTTCGAGAGCAATATCCCAATGATCATGGGAGCGTTGCAGGTTTGGAATATTAACTTTCTCGGTGCTCATGCTCAGGCCATTCTACCTTATGCCCAGCACCTGCACCGATTTCCGGCTTATCTGACACAAATGGAAATGGAGAGCTTAGGTAAGACAGCTACCCAAAGCAATAAGCGGGTAGATTACCACACTGGAGCAGTCATCTTTGGTGAAATGGGAAGTAACGGGCAGCATAGCTTCTACCAGTTACTCCATCAGGGAACACGCTTTGTCATGGCTGACTTCATTACACCAATCAACGGTCCCCATGAAAATGAATATCATCAGCGGCTAACACTCGGTAATTGCTTGGCACAAAGTAAGGCGCTGGCTTTTGGTTACAGCCTTGATGAAATCGGTCAAGCGAAACAGCAACCCACTAGTGAATCGGATATTCATAAGGTTCACAGTGGCAACAGACCAAGCAATACTATTCTAATTGATCGAGTAGTCCCTAAATCATTAGGGATGCTGATAGCCTTGTATGAACATAAAGTTTTTGTACAAGCGGCTATTTGGGGAATCAATGCATATGACCAATGGGGCGTAGAGCTGGGCAAAAAGATGGCATCTGGGTTGTATGATGTTGTAGGTCAAGAGCCTAGTGAACATGAGTCCGATGCTTCGACATTGGGATTACTTCAGCGCATTTCGGATAAATGGCAATATTCATAATTATTTCATAAAACCAGTTGCACCCAAGCAA
>DFOV01000283.1:11898-17194 GCA_002376965.1 Gammaproteobacteria bacterium UBA3532 | reverse complement strand
CGGGTAGCGCCTGCGGCATTCTTAGCTGGCCATGTTTTTTTGCTTAAAGCTGGAGATACCCTCGATATTGAACAAACACGAATACACCTTGAAAGGAATGGCTATCAATGCGTCGGGCAGGTTGTCGGTCATGGTGAATTTGCAGTGCGCGGCTCCATACTTGATATCTACCCCATGGGTTCAAAGCGCCCCTACCGGATTGAACTATTCGATGACGAAGTAGAAACGATCCGACAGTTTGATCCCGACACCCAGCGCTCGGATAATAAAATAGATGCCATCGAACTATTACCAGCCAAGGAATTTCCACTAGATGAAACGGGGGTAGAACAATTCAGTCAGAGTTGGCGCGATCATTTCAGCCAAGGCATTGGTGCCGAATCGATTTATCATGACGTTCGCAAAAAGGCGCTACCAGCAGGGATAGAATACTACCTACCGCTGTTTTTCGAGGAAACAGCAACTTTGTTTGACTACCTCCCGAGTCAAACCAAAGTTATAACCCATGGCAAAGTTCAAGAGGCGGGAGAGCGGTTTTGGCAAGAAACCCAACAGCGCTATGAACAGAAAAGTTACGATTTAGTTCGGCCACCTCTCCGACCCGCTAAACTGTTTTGCCCGATAGACGAAGTTAATCAACACCTAAAGCAATATCCAAGAATTCAACTACTAGCAGAAACAGAAAGCCATCCGAATCAACAGGCCCATGCTTTCCGTCCACTACCTGACATTGCTATCAATCATCGTTCCGAGCAACCGTTGCAGTCACTCGCCCAGTTGATGAAGGATACCGGCTATAGCGCTCTGATCTGTGCCGACTCCACCGGCCGTAGAGAGGTCATAGCTGACCTGCTTAAGTCAAACCACCAGAAAGCCCAACTTGTCAGCGACTGGAAGGCATTTGTTGGTACCTCATCTACCGCTACTTCAACTGGATTGCAATATACCACGCTACCGATAGACAAAGGCTTCGTCGATGATGAGAACAAGCGAATATGCATAGCCGAATCTGATTTATATGGCCAGCGCGTCTTACAGCGACGGCGGCGCAAGAAACATACTGTCGACTCAGACAGCATTGTTCGCGACTTGTCTGAACTAAAGCTGGGTGAGCCCGTAGTTCATATTGATCACGGCATTGGCAAATACCAGGGCCTGAAAACCCTCGATGTCGGAGAAAACCCAACGGAGTTTCTAACGCTGCAGTACGCCAATGACTCGCTTTTGTATGTACCTGTTGCATCGTTACACCTGATCAGCCGCTATACCGGTGCAGATAAAGATAAAATTAGCCTGCATCGGCTAGGTAGTGACCAATGGGAAAAAGCCAAGCGTAAAGCAGCTGAAAAGGTTCGAGATGTTGCTGCTGACTTGTTGGACCTGTACGCCCGCAGAGAAGCCAAGCTAGGAGCCAAACATGAGGTTAGCTCTTCAGAGTATCGCCAGTTCTCCGCCAGCTTTCCTTTTGAAGAGACGGTCGATCAGGAAGGGGCTATACGATCCGTGGAAGCCGATATGGCCTCCCCCCAACCAATGGACAGGTTGGTTTGTGGCGATGTGGGTTTCGGAAAAACCGAAGTAGCTATGCGAGCGGCTTTTATTGCAGTAGAGAATGGTAAACAAGTCGGTGTTTTAGTACCGACTACACTGCTTGCTGAGCAGCATTTCAAAAACTTCCAAGATCGCTTTGCCGATTGGCCGTTCAAAATAGCCTCACTATCGCGTTTTAAGACCACAAAAGAACAAAACCAGGTTCTAAAAGAGCTAAATGAAGGCAAAGTCGATATAGTCATCGGCACCCATAAGTTGTTGCAAAAAGACATTAAGTTTTCCGACTTGGGCCTGCTCATCATCGACGAAGAACACCGCTTTGGGGTGCGCCAAAAAGAGCAGCTCAAAAAGCTGCGTACTGAGGTCGACATATTAACTCTGACTGCCACACCGATCCCAAGAACACTGAATATGGCGCTCTCGGGCATGCGAGATCTCTCGATTATCGCAACCCCTCCGGCTAAACGATTAGCAATCAAAACTTTTGTCAATGAAAAGAAAGATCCCCTTATTCGTGAGTCTATACTTCGTGAAATTTTGCGTGGCGGCCAAGTCTATTTTCTGCACAACGAGGTGAAGTCCATCGAACGAATGGCGGAAAACCTCACCGAGCTTGTTCCAGAGGCCAAAGTTCGCGTCGCTCATGGTCAAATGCGCGAGTCAGAGCTTGAACGGATCATGACTGATTTCTATCATCAGCGCTTTAATGTGCTGGTGTGTACCACGATCATCGAAACCGGCATCGATGTACCTACGGCCAATACCATTATCATGAATAATGCCAATGAACTTGGCCTTGCCCAGCTCCACCAGCTGCGTGGGCGTGTTGGCCGCTCCCACCACCAGGCCTATGCCTATCTGTTAACGCCTCCGCCCAAGCAGCTAACAAAGGATGCCGCTAAACGATTAGAAGCGATTTCGTCACTCGAAGACTTGGGCGCAGGGTTTTCATTGGCGACTCACGACTTGGAAATTCGAGGTGCGGGGGAAATTCTGGGCGAAGACCAAAGTGGACAAATGGAGAAGATAGGATTTTCTCTATATATGGAAATGCTCGATCAAGCCGTAGAGGCCTTAAAGTCTGGAAAAGAGCCAAGCCTTGCCGCGCTTAAGTCGCAGCATACTGAGGTCGACTTGCACATTCCTGCTCTTATAAATGATGACTACCTGCCGGACATCAACCAACGCCTCTCACTTTATAAGCGAATCGCATCAGCAGAAGATGATGATAGCCTTGACGCGCTCCGAATAGAAATCATTGACCGCTTTGGCTTAATGCCTGAAGCTGCTCAAAACCTGTTTTCGGTCACACGCTTACGAAATATTGCAACCAGCCTGGGTATCACTAAAATAGACACTAACGCCAAACAAGCGAAAGTTGAGTTCTCTGAGTCAACACCCATCGAGCCAATAGTTATCATCCAGCTTATTCAGTCTTATCCTAGCGAATATCAACTTCAAGGAGCATCGGTATTGATTTATAAGAAGGAAACGTTACCATCAGAACGAGTAACCATGGTAGAGCAGCTATTACAACGACTAAAAAATACTGGGTAAGATCAGTAACAAAAACGAAGCTCCTTTACAAAAATTTAGTAGAAAAGGAAAACTAGCGTGAATCACCTTATCTCTCGCATCGTTGTCATGACACTTTGCATTTTATGCTCCACAGCGGTTTCAGCTGCCTGGTATGAAATTGAAGTCATTGTATTCACTCAAGGCTCTGATATAGGCAAAGCCGAAGAAGCCTGGCCCAGACCCGGCGAAGGCTTCGAATTGGAACCTGATATGTACAACGTCTTTAACCTACCGAGGGTAAACCCCAACCAGATGGTGTCTGGAGGCTTATATGCCGTTCCCGCCAATCAACGCAAGCTTTCGAATATAGCCTATTCACTACAACAACCGCCTAAACAGGTTCTGGCGCATTTTTCCTGGCGCTCTCAGGGCCATTCCAAACGGTCGGCACCGTGGCTTGAGTTCTATGGAGGTGAAAGTTACGCCGGACAATTTGAAACTGCTTCTGACATCGTACCAATAAGGGTGCTAGATGCTTCAGAGAGCCAGTGGAGCAATAATAGCTTGATGAATGATGCCGAGCCAATATCACCTATCTGGGGCCTGTCCGGTCGAGTGAAATTCTATGCAAAAAACTATTTCCATCTAGAGTTCGATATGGCCTATCGCCAACCAACATCGTTTAGCGAAGAGATACCAATAAATGGCCAAATAGAAACTATTCGTGCAGAACTACCAATAATAGAAAGTAATTCCCCAGCAGAAGCCAACGCAACAACCACCCAAACCTATCGTTATTTACAGCACTATCCATTGAACGACCACCGACGCCTGAAGCTTTATGAAAAGCATTATATAGACCATCCTGTACTTGGTATCGTTGCACAAGTTCGCCGTGTAAGTTTTCCGCAAACCATACCGGTTAGCAACGAAGAATAATTAGATAGAAACGTCATCTACAACTTCACCCCAACCGACAAGGAACTATTATGTCTGTGAACACCTACCCCACTCCGGTTGACTGGAAAGAGCAGGTAAATATCGACCTGGCTGAATACAAGTCGCAGTACAAAGCATCTATTGAAGATCCGGCAACCTTCTGGGCCCAAAAAGCCGATGAGTTTATTTCGTGGCATAGGAAATGGGATCAGGTTATGGACGTTGATTACGACCAAGCCCACATTCGCTGGTTTGACGGCGCCCAACTAAATGTTTGCTATAACTGCGTCGATCGCCACCTTGATAAACGTGCCAACCAGGTCGCGATTATATGGGAAGGTGACGATCCTGAAGAGTCAGATAAAGTGACCTATCGCGAGCTATATCACGAAGTTTGCCGCTTCGCGAATGTGCTAAAAAGCCGCGGAGTTCAAAAAGGTGATCGCGTATGTATCTATATGCCGATGATCCCTGAGGCAATATACGCCATGTTGGCTTGTGCCAGAATTGGCGCCGTGCATTCAGTGGTATTCGGCGGCTTTTCACCCCACGCTCTGCGTGATCGTATTTTGGATTCAGACTGCCGCGTGGTGATCACAGCAGACGAAGGTGTTCGAGGCGGTAAAACCATCCCATTAAAACAAAATGCAGATGAGGCCCTGAGAGCCTGTCCCAGTGTTCATAGTGTACTGGTTGTGCGCCGCACCGGCTCACCCATCCGCTGGCATAAAGGTCGCGATATAGATTACAACACTGCTCGTGAGCTGGTTTCCAAAGAGTGCGACTATGAAATCATGGAAGCTGAAGATCCGTTGTTTATCCTCTACACATCGGGCTCAACCGGCAGACCAAAAGGTGTTTTGCACACCACCGGCGGCTACATTCTTTATGCGGCTGTCACTCATAAATATGTATTTGACTATCAGGATGGCGATGTTTATTGGTGCACAGCCGATGTTGGCTGGATCACCGGCCACAGCTACATTGTTTATGGGCCACTGGCCAATGGTGCCACAACCATCGCCTTTGAAGGAGTTCCTACCTTCCCATCTCCTGGTAGAAGCTGGCAAATCGTTGAAAAATATCAGGTAAACATATACTACACTGCCCCTACAGCCATTAGAACCTTAATGGGTGCGGGTGATGCATGGGTTAAACAGTATGATCGCAGTTCATTAAAACTACTCGGATCGGTTGGAGAGCCAATAAACCCGGAAGCGTGGGAGTGGTACCACCGCGTAGTAGGTGAACATAAGTGCCCTATCGTTGATACCTGGTGGCAAACCGA
>DFOV01000283.1:0-11596 GCA_002376965.1 Gammaproteobacteria bacterium UBA3532 | reverse complement strand
TGGTGGCAAACCGAAACCGGTGGCATTTTAATTGCTCCGCTGCCTGGCGCAACGGCCCAGAAACCAGGATCAGCTACCAAACCGCTATTTGGTGTGGTGCCCAAACTTCTATCGGATGAAGGAGAGGAAGTTGAAGGAGCAGGAGAAGGTAACCTGGTGATGGCCCAATCCTGGCCAGGACAGATGCGCACCGTCTATGGCGATCATAAGCGCTTTAAAGAAACTTACTTTAGCCAGTTTCCCGGATTCTATTTCTCAGGTGATGGAGCTCGGCGTGACGATGATGGCTACTACTGGATCACCGGCCGTGTCGACGATGTGCTTAATATTGCCGGACATAGGCTTGGTACAGCAGAAATAGAAAGTGCCTTAGTCTTGCATCCCAAAGTAGCAGAGTCAGCGGTTGTCGGAATACCCGACCCAACCAAAGGCCAGGCTATCATTGCCTTTGTCTCTCTGATGGCTGGTTCTCAAGGTAATGATGTATTATCCAAAGAACTGGTGACTCTGGTGCGAGAAGAAATCGGGCCTATTGCTGTCATTGGCCGCATTATCTTCACCTCCGCCCTACCCAAAACACGTTCAGGTAAAATCATGCGCCGCATATTACGTAAGTTAGCGTCTGGCGAGCTAGACGCTCTAGGTGATACATCAACACTTGCAGATCCGAGTGTCATTGATACATTGATCGAGCAGCTATCATAATTCGAGATCAAGCCTTGGCGGAGCCTACTCTAAGCGTTGGGTATTGAGTTACCAAGACCCCACACTTGTGGTAGACTGCGCCAAGCTTTTCTGAAGCACCTCGTCTATGGCGAACAGCCTTTCAACATGCGTGATTTCAGAATTTACTTTAATGGTTGCCATAGCCGGGTTAGCACTCGACTCAGGCAAGGAAATATTGTTATTTAAGGAGACCTAATATGGGGTTCTTAGCCGGTAAACGAGCATTAATCGTCGGTGTTGCAAGCAGCCGCTCAATCGCAGCAGGTATTGCTGAAGCCTTCCAAAAGCAAGGCGCAGAGTTGGCTTTCACCTACCAGAACGACAAGTTAAAAAATCGTGTTACAGAAATGGCCAAAGGCTGGGGTTCAGAGATCTGTGTTGAGTGTGATGTTGCTCAGGATGAATCGATTGACTCTATGTATGAGCAATTGAGCCAGCACTGGGATGGATTTGATATTCTGGTTCATTCTGTTGCATTTGCTCCCGGCGACCAGCTCGGTGGCGACTACCTGGAATGTGTTACGCGAGAAGGTTTCAATATTGCCCACGAAATATCTTCGTACAGCTTTGCTGCATTAGCAAAGGGTGCTCGCCCAATGATGAAAGGCCGCGATGGATCTCTCATCACGCTTAGCTACTTAGGTGCAGAGCGTGCGCTTCCTAACTACAATGTTATGGGACTGGCTAAAGCAAGCCTTGAAGCTAATGTACGATACATGGCAGCCAGCGTTGGACCAGAAGGTCATCGCGTCAATGCTATCTCTGCTGGCCCAATTCGTACCTTAGCCGCGTCAGGGATCAAGAACTTCAAGAAAATGCTTTCTTACAATGAAAGTGTTGTTCCAATGCGCCGCAACGTGACTATCGAAGATGTTGGAAATACTGCCGCGTTCCTGGCCTCTGACTTGGCCGCTGGCATCACAGGTGAAGTACTGCATGTAGACTCTGGCTTTTTTGTCACCGCAATGGGTGATATGGAAGTTTAAGGCCAAACTCCAGTGCAATAGCAAAATCCAGTGCAATAGCAAAATCCAGTGCAATAGCAAAAGTCTCCGATGGGGACTTTTGCTTAATAGCCTCCCGTCAATGAAAAGTGTCCTATACTTTGCACCAGTGCCTGAATAAAGCCTTCAAAATGCGGCGTTACACTAAATAACCCAACGGCACCAGCAACCCATAATCCAGAAATACCCGGCCTACGGTAATCAATAAGTTTAAACGCACTCCCCCAAGAGGCTTTCAGCTCCACACCATTAAAATCAACGCTATAAAACTCATCCAGTAACAGGTGAACATTAAAGCCTAAAAACAGGCAAGCACCACCAGCCCAAGCCATAAACGGATGGAACTTCATATACATCATAAGATTAACCAGCAATAAGCTAAGCAACAGGCCAGCTACAACAGAATGATAGATACCACGATGAACTGTCATTTCGGCAAAGAACCAGTACACGCCAAACCTTACACCAACGTATGCCAGCGCCATTAGCACAAGTAGAGGGAGGTAGTGCAGCCCAGCGCCGAATAAATGCAGCACAGCCCCCATGGCCAGAATACCAAGCAAATTAAAGAGCAACCTGGTGGGTGTTGAGTGATCACTATCTATATCAGGCAATATGCCCCCAAGCATTCCCAAAACAAACAGCAACAACCAATCTAAAGAGGTTAACAACGTACTGGTGGTAAACAGGTAGGTGGAGGATAATAGGCTGGCGGCCGTTGCGACGGCCAAGTGAGTCTTAAAATCTGCCATCAAATGAGATTCCGAGCCAAATGAATATCATTCTATCAGAGCATTCACTAGTAAGACCAGAACATACCCAAGTAATATGTCGTATTATCAATCATATACGAACGAAAGCATGGAAGCATGATCGATAACAACAGGAAGCGATCGGCTTAAGCATCACTATCAAAGTTAGGCGCAACCCGCATCACTTCTTCGATGGTAGTCAAGCCAGCCAAAACTTTCTGAGCACCGCTCCAGCGCAATAAGTGCGTTCCCTCTTTAACCGCCTCTTCTCGTATTTCAGTGGCTGAGGCTTCTTGATTAATCAAGCGTTTGATTTCTTTGGAAACGGGTATGATTTCGTATATTCCCTGGCGTCCTAAATACCCCGTATTTCGACATTCCAAACATCCAACCGCCTTAAAAGTCTTGGCTGGCGGTGTTGCCCGGCGAGGCTTGAGCATCTCATCCCAAACCGTCTTATCAACGTCAACCTGTGTTTTACAATGAGGACAGAGGGTACGAACCAGCCGCTGAGCCATTACACCAACCAGGGTCGAAGATATCAAATACGATGGCACACCGAGGTCTAACAGTCGGGTTATGGCTGTAGGAGCATCGTTGGTATGCAAGGTTGAAATAACCAAGTGACCTGTTAGCGACGCTTGAACCGCCATTTCCGCAGTAGGCAGATCACGGATCTCCCCCACCATAATGATATCCGGATCCTGACGCAGCAAGGCCTTCATCCCTTGAGAAAACCCCAACCCAATATCGTGCTGCACCTGCATCTGGTTAAATTCAATCTCAACCATCTCAATCGGATCTTCTACCGTCGACACATTGACTTCGGAAGTGGCTAGGCCTTTCAGTGTCGAATATAAAGTGGTTGTCTTACCTGACCCCGTTGGCCCTGTCACCAAGACGATTCCCGCATTCAAAGCCGTCATCGTGTTCCAGCGCACTTGATCCTCACCACTCAAGCCCAGCTCGCGGTAACCCCTGACCAATACTTCGGGGTCAAAGATCCGCATGACCATTTTTTCACCAAAAGCAGTAGGCAAGGTAGACAAACGCAACTCGACTTCTTTTTCGTTAGGAAGCTTGGTTTTGATCCGACCATCTTGAGGTTTGCGCCTTTCAGCAAGGTCCATTCGACCAATAACTTTTATCCGGCTAGTCACAGCCGCAGCAACTTTGGCAGGCAGCTCATAGACCTGGTGCAAAATACCATCGATACGAAAACGTACGCGAGAAATTTGACGTCTTGGTTCGATATGAATATCACTGGCTCGCTGCTCAAAGGCATACTGCAACAGCCAATCAACGATATTAACAACATGGCTGTCATTAGCATCAACATTATCGCGCTTGCCCAGCTCTAATAGCTGTTCGAAATTACCCGTTTTATGGACACCCAGCTTATCGTCTTTGGTCGCCCCAGTGACCGATTTGGAAAGCTGATAAAATTCGATTTGATATTGCTGTATATCACCAGGCGAAACAACCACCAAGTCAATTTCTTTACGGGTAACCGCCGATAAATCACTTAACCATGCTTGATTAAATGGTTGGGCTGTGGCGATGGTTACTCGGCTTGCGTCTGCTTCAACCGCTAGAATGCCATGACGCTTAGCAAAAGCATAGGACATGACTTCAGTGAGAGAAGCCCAGTCCATCTTAAGAGGATCAAAGTGAAAGACACTAAGTCCAGCTTTACGGGCCAACCATGCCACTAGCTTATCAATGTCTAATGCCCAGTTTTGACTGGGCCCCCCCATCAGCTTTTGCGAAGCGATAAAATCAAGGGGATGGATCTCGGTATTCTTAGCCTGAACAAGAAGCTCAGTAGCCTGCTCAGAATTGATATACTTATCTTTTTCCAGCTCTTCAGTAACCCAGCGTAGTGATAAGTCGCCCTTGGGTAAATGACTATTAGATACGGCTTGCTGAGCTGTCATGAGAACTCCAGTTTGCTATTTTGGTTATTTTTATTGCTAACTATGCTCTACCTTGACGTCGAGCTGGCGAGCCTTTTGTCGCACTTGTTTTTCGAGAATATCGACTAATGCATCGTTATCCAGGCGCTGTGCTTTTTGACCATCAATATACAGCATGCTGCCACCAGGACCACCGGCAATACCCAGATGGGCTTCTTTGGCTTCGCCAGGCCCATTCACAATACAGCCAATAACAGCGACATCAACCGCTGTTTGTACGTCTTCTAACCGGTTTTCCAAGGCATTGACTGTTTTAATAACATCAAAATTCTGGCGTGAACAACTGGGGCAAGCAATAAAATTGATACCTTTTGTACGCAACCGTAGCGACTTCAGTATATCAAAACCGACCTTAATTTCTTCGACAGGGTCCGCAGCGAGAGAAATCCGTATGGTGTCGCCGATACCATCAGCCAGCAGCATCCCCAAGCCAACAGCAGACTTAACGGCGCCAGCTCGGAATCCACCCGCTTCGGTAATCCCCAAGTGGAGTGGCTGCTCGATTTTTTGTGACAGCAACCGGTAAGACTCGACTGCCAAAAAGACGTCAGAGGCTTTCACTGAGACTTTAAATTGGTCAAAGTCCAAGCGGTCCAAAATCTCGACATGACGAAGAGCGGATTCAACCAACGCTTCCGGCGTAGGCTCTCCATACTTCTTTTGTAAATCTTTCTCTAACGAACCAGCATTCACGCCAATACGAATGGGAATGCCTTTATCTTTAGCACTGTTGACTACAGCACGAATACGTTCTTCCTTGCCGATATTTCCTGGGTTGATCCGCAAGCAGTCAACACCGTATTCCGCGACTTTAAGCGCAATTTTATAATCAAAATGAATATCAGCAACCAGGGGCACCGCCACCTGAGCACGAATTTTAGCGAAAGCTTCAGCGGCATCCAGTGAAGGAACTGAAACTCGTACGATATCCGCCCCAACCTCTTCCAAAGACCGGATCTGGTTGACTGTCGCTTCGACGTCACAGGTGTTGGTATTGGTCATACTTTGTACGCTAATCGGAGCATCACCACCGACCGCGATTTTTCCAACATGGATCTGTTTGGTTTTTTTACGAACTACGGGAGACTCGTGAAACATTACTCACCTACAAAAAGTCTACCCACCTGCCCTTTAGGCAAGTGAGAAATATCTATGTTTTCGCCATTGAGGGCTATATTCACTACGGAGGGGTTACCAAGCACCAATTTAAAAGGCAGAGCGCCTGATACACTCACATTTTCACCTTTTCGCTTGGTGCCGTAAGCGACCACTTCTCCATCGTTGTCAGTTACGCTGATCCAACAATCGTCGTCGAAAGTCATTTCAAGAAGAGGACCAGTGGATTCATCGCGCTGGCTGGTTTCGACTTCGTGTTCGGTCAAAGCCTCATCGTTGTCTGTTATTCCTTCACTTGTGTGAGAATCAGCTTCAACACCATCATTGTTAAAACGCGCGGACTCGCTGAAACTCTCATCAAGATTATTGCTAGCTAGCTCACTTTCAGATCCTGGCTCCAAGCCTTCTGGCTCTGAATTTACGCTAAGAGAAAGATCATTTGCTTGTCCAGGCCTGGAACGATGCTCTTCCACTTCTGCTGGCAAATCACTGATATCTGATTCATCGGGCTGCTGCGGTGTCATTTCAACAAGCAGTGGATATACAAACCAAAGAATAGCAACCACTGCAGCCACCAGGATCATACTGGCAACATAATAGAATTTGGTACGGGCTTTTCTTGTTTTCTCGGCGTAGCGCTTTTGAGCATGGGCCAAATCGATATCTGAACTGGAACCCAGGTTTAAGGCACTGACCAACTCATCTGCAGGTAAGTTAAGCAAATTGGCATATGAGCGAACGTAACCCTTTAGAAAAGCAGGTGCGACATTCAGACTATCGTAATCTGCCTCGATTTTTGCCAATAAGTCTTTGGATAGGTGTAACCGCTCAGCAACATCATGTAACGTTAATCCTTGCTCTTCACGGGCGGCTTTTAATCTAAACCCAGCCCCACCACGTACTTTTTTCTTGGTTTCCTCTACCATTAGGTCACCTTAGTTGATTTTTAATTTGTTGCAGCTGTTGAGCTTGCGGCGAGTCAGGAAAGCGCGACATCAACATTTCCTCGTAGGTTGCAGCACCTCGCTGATTATCCAACTTGACTTCGATAGTCCAAGCAGCAAACAGGCTGCCCGGAGAGTGAGGAGTAGCCCGCTCGTAATCACGCATATATTCCCTGGCCGACTTATAGTCTTCTTTGAGAATAGATTGATTAACCAAGTGGGTCAGCGTTTTTAATAACCGCGGATTGTGATCAAGTGCTTTGGAAAAATAGAAGTTCGCTTCCTCTTCTTTTTTAGCTTTCAAAGAACAAAAAGCCAGATTTTCGAAAGCCTGACCGGCATTGGTATAGCTTTTTATGGAAACCGCTTTTAGAAAGTTCTCTTCAGCTTCTTCAAACCGTCCTCTATCACATAAAAAGGTACCATAATTGTTATACACTTCAGGCTGATTCGGATCGATCTTAATCGATTTTAGAAAGTATTCCTCAGCTAGTTCATATTCGCCAACGGTTTGATAGTAGTAGCCAAATGCATACTGAATATCGGCGCGCTTGGGCGCATGCTCTTTGGCTTTCTCAAGGTTCATTTTTGCCCAGTCATAATTTCCTTGGCGTAAATACTCAATGGCAAGAGCGAGCCTCCGATCGGCCTTTTTATTTTCTAACTCTTTTTTACTCGCCCCCTGAGATGAAGCACTATTATTAGCGCGACTTGAATTCTGTGACTCAGTCGTTGCGCACCCCTGAAGCATCAATAAAACAACCATTACCCCGATTATCAAAGTAAAACGCATTAATGGCTTTTCCTATTTGTAAAAGTTTAGGTTCGCAGGACGATCAAGCGACATTTTGGGAAGCGATTACACGGCGCTGTTGCCTTTTGGTTCTGTCATTCACTTCACCAACCAGCTGCCCACAAGCAGCGTCAATATCATCACCTCTAGTCTTGCGTGTCAACACAGTATACCCGGCTGCTAATAGGATTTTAGCAAATTTTTCAATAACTTCATCGCTGGACCGCTTATATTTAGATGCAGGAAACGGATTGAAGGGTATCAAATTGATTTTGCTTGGCACTTTGCGCAGTAGTCGGACTAACTGCCGGGCATGCTCTGGCGTATCATTCACCCCATCCAACATCACATATTCCATAGTGATTTTCTTGGTCGGATTAGCCTTATCCAGGTAGGTGTTGCAGGCTTCAATCAATTGATTTAAAGGGTATTTCTTATTAATAGGCACCAGCTCATCGCGTAGCTGATCGTTTGGGGCGTGAAGAGAAACGGCCAAATGAACATCGCTCACTTCGGCCAACCGATTTAGTGCTGGAACCATGCCGGAAGTACTTAACGTAACACGTCGACGAGACAGGCCGTAAGCGTAGTCATCTTTCATAATTTCCATGGCTTGCACTACAGCATCAAAATTGGCCAAAGGCTCTCCCATACCCATCATGACTACATTCGTGATCTTGCGTTCGCCGGTTGTTTTTTCTGCACCTAAGTGTCTAGCGGCATACCAGACCTGCCCGATGATTTCAGCAGCACTTAAGTTACGATTGAAGCCCTGCTGGGCGGTTGAACAGAAAGAACAGTCCAGCGCACAGCCGACCTGAGAAGAAACACACAGAGTACCACGCTGCCCTTCTGGGATATACACCGTTTCAACCCGCTGGCCATCACCGAGTTGCACCACCCACTTGCGAGTGCCGTCTCGTGAAGCATGTTCCAACTCAAACTCGGGGGCATTTATCTCCGCCACTTCCTCTAACTTGGCCCGAGAGGCCTTACTCAGGTTCGTCATGTCATCAAAGCTGGAGACACCAAACTGATGGATCCATTTCATGATTTGACTCACTCGAAATGGCTTTTCCCCAATAGATTCAATAAACCGCTCCATGGCAGGTCTATCTAATCCCAACAAATTAACTTTGGACTGACTCATTATTACCTCTAAAAGAACCCTTATGCTAACGCTGTGCTTATTATACCGAACGCTGCTTAATATTCGAGCAATAAAAAGGCCGCATATCGGCGGCCTCTAGCTCTGGCACAGCATATTATTTCTTATGCGCGAGAGTAAACTTCGTTGGCATCAAAGAAATAAGCAATCTCACGTGCTGCAGATTCTGGCGCATCAGAACCATGAACAGCGTTGGCATCAACTGTTTCTGCATAATCAGCACGGATGGTGCCGCGCAACGCTTCTGCTGGATTAGTCGCTCCCATGATTTCACGGTTGGCTAAGATAGCATTCTCACCTTCCAATACTTGAACCATCACTGGACCAGATGTCATGAACTCAACCAAATGAGGAAAAAACGGACGCTCTTTATGCTCAGCATAAAAACCTTCAGCTTGCTCTTTGGTCATATGAATCATTTTAGATGCAATGATAGTAAGCCCAGCACGCTCAAAACGGCTATAGATTTCACCAATAACATTTTTTGCAACAGCGTCAGGTTTTATAATAGAAAAAGTTTTTTCAATCGCCATGATTGTCTCCAGTTCATCTCATATTGGGTAGTATGCCTCTCTATCTGCGCAATGATTGATAGTAGAGGCTGGTAGTCGGCGGCCATTATAACCACAATGAAAAAAGTTTAAATAGATAAACGGGGTCTAGCGTAATAATGAAGCGACTTTGACAACTTCTTCCGCAGCCCGATCGACGTCCTGCTCTTGAGTAAATCGTCCAAATGAAAAACGAATAGAGCTATGTGCCAATTCATCACTCAGCCCTATTGCCTTAAGTACATAAGAAGGCTCAACACTGGCGGATGTGCAAGCAGAGCCGGATGAAACGGCGAGAGAGCGCATTGACATCAACAAGGTTTCACCATCCACCCCAGTAAACCCGATATTAAGATTTCCTGAAACGCGCTTGTCTGCATCACCATTTA
This sequence comes from Gammaproteobacteria bacterium UBA3532, assembly GCA_002376965.1. Lineage (GTDB taxonomy): Bacteria > Pseudomonadota > Gammaproteobacteria > Enterobacterales > UBA3532 > UBA3532. The sequence goes on along the minus strand of DFOV01000283.1, from coordinate 2,177 downwards.
ACACCACACCATCCATGCTGGATACAACCGACCAGAAGCGGTCGCGCAGTGCCTTAATTCGCCCGTTTTCTTCCGCCATCTCAGCCTTCGCTATTTCACATGCTTTACCAAAACCAACGACTTGGTGGGTAGGCAAGGTACCAGAACGCATGCCTCTTTCATGGCCGCCACCATGCATTTGTGGAATGATTTGAATATCTGGGCTGCGGCGCACATATAACGCTCCTATGCCTTTCGGCCCATACATTTTGTGTGCAGAAAAAGACATTAGGTCGACTTGTAACTCAGCCACATCAATAGCAAGCTTACCCAGGCTTTGTGCAGCATCCACATGGAAAGCAATATTGTTGTTTCTGGCAATAGCACCGATCTGCTCAATAGGCTGAATGGTGCCAATTTCATTGTTGACGTGCATGACAGAGATACAGGTTGTATCAGAACGAATAGCTTGCTTGACCTGATCAGGATTAACGATTCCGTTCTCGCCTACCGGAAGGTATGTAACCTCAAAACCTAACGATGACAGGTACTGAAAAGAGTCTAGCGAGGCTTTGTGCTCAATGGTCGTAGTGATCAGGTGTTTGCCCTTGTCTTGGCGGGCTAAAGCGAGCCCTTTGATCGCCAGATTATTTGACTCTGTAGCCCCAGAGGTGAAGACGATTTCTCTAGAATCGGCTCCAACCAAATCAGCAATTGCAGAACGGGCAATGTCTACGGCCTCTTCGGCTTTCCAACCATAAATATGCGAACGAGAAGCGGGATTACCATAATTACCATCCATCGTCAGGCATGACATCATGACTTCTGCAACACGCGGGTCAACAGGGGTGGTGGCGTTATAGTCTAAATAAATCGGCGACAACGAAACACTCTCCCAGTACTAAATAAGGTTTGCCGACGACAGTTCATCAGTCGGCTGAGCAAGTATAATTTTGCGCTGTTTACTATCTTGGCGCATGGCAATATCCTGCACTTCATTGCGTTTTAACACTTCAGCAAGGCTTATCGCTTCGAGAAAGTCGTAGATTTGCTCGCTGAGATCCGTCCATAAACGGTGAGTCAGACACACACTGCCATCCTGGCAGCCCTTCTGGCCACGGCAGCGAGTTGCATCGACGCTTTCATCTACCGCGGATATGACTTCAGCCACATTGATATCAGCGGCTTCACGATTAAGCCGATAACCACCGCCAGGGCCACGTAAGCTTTTTACCAAACCAGCCTTACGCAATTTAGCAAAGAGCTGTTCAAGATAAGAAAGCGAAATCCCCTGCCTTTCCGATATATCAGCCAAGGTTACCGGCCCTTTGGTATTGTGCAAAGCCACGTCCAACATGGCGGTAACGGCATAGCGCCCTTTAGAAGTTAATCGCATAGTCTCTACCCCTTTTGTATGGCAACATTTTTCCATACCCGACTATTTTAATCAAGTATATACCTGACTATTGCGCAGGGTTAATTTAGGCGCTCTCGACTTCAGGCTGCTTACTGGTAGCAATATCTTCTGAGCTGTTCTCTTCATCACCAGCATCCAGATCCGTCACTTCCAGTTCCGGCACCTTACCACCGCAATCTTTACCTAATTCGTTGAGTGCTTTGGACATCACATTAAGCTTCTTATCAACAGCCTGCATATGATCAAGCATCATATGAAAAGCCTCAGCAACGGGATCAGGAGAATCCTTCGTTGCCGCATAAGCATCAAAGCCAATTTTTTGCGCCATTTCGTGATTGGATTGTTCGGCAGGCTCCCGACGCTTCTTAACCACATGCCCAGGAATACCCACGATGGTGGCTCCACATGGTACATCTTTTACCACGACGGCATTTGAACCAATTCTGGCATTTTCTCCGACACAAAGTGGCCCCAAAACTTTTGCGCCAGCACCAACAACCACATTATTCTTGAGCGTGGGGTGACGCTTACCTTTATTCCAACTGGTTCCGCCCAATGTAACACCGTGATAAAGCGTACAATCATCGCCAATTTCAGCAGTCTCACCGATCACCACGCCCATACCATGATCAATAAAAAAGCGCCGCCCTATTTTGGCCCCCGGATGGATCTCAATACCAGTCAACCAGCGCGCAAACGTGGATATACACCGGGCCAACCATTTCAGCTCATTGCTCCATAACCAATGGGCTAGGCGATAAAACCATAAAGCATGTAATCC
>DFOV01000057.1 GCA_002376965.1 Gammaproteobacteria bacterium UBA3532 | reverse complement strand
ATGGTTGAGCTGGCTAAAGATGGCTGCTGGGATGAGGCGGAAGTCATCAATAATCAGTTGATGCCATTGCATAAAGAGCTCTTCGTTGAAGCTAATCCAATTCCGGTTAAATGGGCGTTGTGGAAGATGGCTAAATGCGGTCCAGCTATCCGCTTGCCAATGACGCCGCTGTCACCAGAGTTTCATCCTGTTGTAGAGAAAGCGTTAATTAGCGCCGAGGCACTAGAGAAATAGCATGCATAAATTGAAGTTTGTTGGTGAGATGGCCATGCTTGGCTTCGCTGTTTTAGCCTCGGGGTGTGCTTACTTCCGTGGTGATGATGCGATTATTCGCGTCGATACTGAATATGATTATCTCGATAGCTCGGAAATAAAACCACTCAGTTTGCCCGAAGGACTGACATTGCAGTCAAAAAATGTTTATACGGTTCCTGATGTTGGTTATCAGACGCTCAAGCAGCCCGTTGGTGGCGAGTTAAGTGTTGATGCGCCGCAGGTATTGATGGCACGATATCCTGGAACCAGTATGTATCAGCAAGGCTCAGAGCAACAGTTATTGCTTGAAGAGCCAATTGAACAAAGCTGGATGTTGTGGCGTGACTATTTGCAGCGAACAGGCGTTCCTGTAACTGAAGTTGATGTTGAGTCTGGGAAAATTTTGACCGGCTGGATCGTTGAAAATAATCGAGTGGACAATGTTGTTCGTGATTTGGCCAAGTTTAATGAGCCGGATAAGTATCGACGTTTGTATCTTATCGAGCTAAGGGCTGGTCCGCTACCTAAAAGTTCGGTGATCCGGGTTGAGCAGCTAGGTAACCAATATTTACCACGCGATCAGTACGCTTCCTGGGTTGATAATGCGCCATTAAGCCGAGAGGCCATAGCTTTTCTAAACAACTTTGTTGACTATTACGGAGAAAATTTTTCTCACACGCAGGTCAAAGACAGCGCTTCTCTGAGCTTCTTTACGCCAATTGCCATTGAGATGAGTGTAACCGATGTACAGCCGGTGATGATCAGTAGCTTGGGCTTTTTACAAACCTGGCAACAGCTTAGTGATATATTACCAACCATTGGCTTTGAAATAACCGATCGCAATCAGTCGTTAGGACTTTTAGAAACCGATTATAGTTCGCCCTCCGGTGGCTTGGCGTTTTGGCGAAAAAGCTCGGAGAGTGAATCGCTGGCTTTGGATGAGGATACTTATTACATCCAATTAGGTGAACGTGGTCGTCGTACTTCGATTAGTATACTGGACGAAGATAACCAGCCGGTTGCCCGTGCGGTGGTTGAGAAGTTAGCTACTTTGTTGCATAAGGTCTCGGCTGAGCGAGGAGAGTCGCTGAACGAGCGACGTGAGCGCCGCTTACGACGACGTGAAAAAGAGAAGGCCCAGCAGGCAGAAGAAGATTAGCGTCCGGTTTGTGGCTATTCGTTGAGAATAGCCTTTGCTGTTATTTTTCCATCACTTAGCGTGATCGTTAGCTTCTCGCCGTCGCTGACCTGAGCTTTCTGCTTGATAACCTGTCCCTTTGTGTTTTGAGTAACTGAGTAGCCGCGTTTAAGCGTGTTTAGCGGACTAAGCGCATCCAGTGAATGAGTTTGCTGAGCCAATTGGTGTTGAGCTAATGCCAGCTTTCTATTGATGTAATGTTGGAGTAGGGTGTCGGCTTGTATCAGGTGCTGCTTTAATGTGTTCAGTCTGACTACTGGAGTTTTCGCTTGCAGCTTATTGACTGCGTGATTTAATCTGTGATGGCTATTTCGGCAGTGTTTGTCGATTAAATGGGCTATTTTGTTGTTGAATATCTGTAGCTGGCTATTCGCTTGCGCGATTCGGCGTTGTGGTGACCGGGCTTCCAGCCTCAGTGAGAGGTGGTCAAGAGCTTGAATTCGTTGTCGTTGTGTTCGTTGTTGGGCCTGTTCTAGCCGTTGTTTAAGTTGCTTGAGCTGTTGCAAATAGTCCTGTTGGTCTGGAACGAGCTGTTCGGCAGCTGCTGACGGGGTAGGGCTACGGTGATCTGCAGCGAGATCGCATAACGTCGTATCAATTTCATGACCGACAGCAGATACGCAAATTAACCGGCTATTAGCCACTGCGCGTACTAGGTTTTCATCATTGAAACACCATAGGTCTTCGAGCGAGCCACCACCACGCGTAAGCAGTAACACATCGACTTCGTTACGTCGGTTGGCTAGATGCAAGGCGCTTATTAAGCTTGACGTCGCTTTTTGCCCCTGCACTTCTGATGGGTAGATAACAACTTCAGCTAATGGCCAACGCCTGGCAAGAACCGTCAACACATCCTTTATTGCTGCGCCGCTGGGCGAGGTTATTATGCCTATTTTAGCGGGAATGTCGGGCAACTGCCGTTTGCGTTCCGGATCAAATAGCCCTTCTGCCGCCAATTTGGCTTTTAGCGCTTCGTAAGCCTGTTGCAGTTGTCCTGCTCCCGCTGGCATCAAACGAGATGCGATAAACTGTAGATCACCGCGCGGCTCGTAGACACTGATGCGTCCTTGGGCTTGGATTTGATCGCCGTTTTGAATATTCAGTCGGCTTTTTCTGATATCACCCTTAAACATCGCACAACGAATTTGTGACTTGCTGTCCTTAAGAGTGAAATACCAATGCCCTGAGCGAGGCATAGCCAGATTAGATATCTCGCCTTCAACCGTAACATCGAATAGGTTCTTTTCAAGATTTAAGCGGCATTCGCTGACGAGCTGGCTAATACTTAGTGGCGGATTTAGCGGCGGCATAGTAATTTACTTTAGGCAGTTAACGGAGTAAAATTCAGCCCTTTATTTGGAGCCTGTTTGTTGTTCAGTTCGTCAGTCCTGTCGAGAAATTCCGGTACTGATGGCCTAGGTATGGTGTCTTATACATTACCTATGCCGTCTGAGCATAACAAGCTATCTAACAATTTATCAACGATAGACGGGGTTTATTTATGTTGCGTATTGTTGAGGAAGCCCTCACTTTTGACGACGTTTTATTGGTTCCTGCGCACTCTACTGTATTGCCCCACGAAGCGCAATTATCAACGCGTTTAACTCGCGACATCGAGTTAAATCTGCCCTTGGTATCCTCGGCGATGGATACCGTATCCGAAGCTCGCCTAGCTATTGCATTAGCTCAGGAAGGTGGAATGAGCTTTATTCATAAGAACATGACCATTGAAGAGCAGGCTGCTCATGTTCGTAAAGTTAAAAAGTTCGAGAGCGGTATTGTTAGCGATCCGATAACTGTTCCACCGAGCATTACTATTGGCGAGCTGATTGCCTTAACTCGCAAACATAATATTTCTGGTGTACCAGTTGTTGATGGCAACAATCTGGTCGGCATCGTCACTGGGCGTGACGTACGTTTTGAAACCCACCTGGATCGCCCAATTACCGAAGTAATGACCAGTAAAGAAAAGCTGGTTACGGTTAAAGAAGGGGCGTCGGACAAAGAAATTCTAGGCTTGATGCATAAGCACCGCATCGAGAAGATTCTTATTACCAACGACAACTTTGAGCTGAAAGGCTTGGTCACGGTAAAAGACATGCAAAAGGCTATCGATAAGCCAAATGCCTGTAAAGACGAGTTTGGTCATTTGCGCGTTGGTGCTGCTGTTGGAACAGGAGCAGACACCGATGATCGGGTTGCTGCCCTGATCGCTGCTGGCGTAGATGTTGTTCTAGTTGACACCTCCCACGGTCATAGTCAAGGGGTACTGGATCGCATTCGAAGAATCCGTCGACAATATTCGGATATTCAGATCATTGGTGGCAACGTAGCAACAGCGGCTGGAGCGAAAGCTATCGCTGAAGCTGGCGCTGACGCGGTAAAAGTCGGTATTGGTCCAGGATCTATTTGTACAACGCGCATTGTCACCGGTGTAGGCGTTCCACAAATTTCCGCTGTGGCAAATGCCGTCGATGCATTAAAGAATTCGGGTATTCCCGTTATTGCTGATGGTGGTATTCGTTATAGTGGAGATATTTCCAAGGCGATTGCCGCTGGTGCCAGTTCAGTCATGGTTGGTGGTTTGCTTGCTGGTACTGAAGAAGCGCCAGGAGAAATAGAGCTTTATCAGGGACGATCATACAAATCCTATCGTGGTATGGGCTCGCTTGGTGCGATGTCTCAGCGTCATGGCTCCAGCGATCGCTATTTCCAAAGTTCGGATGAAGCCGAAAAACTGGTTCCTGAGGGGATTGAAGGCCGAGTACCTTACAAAGGTACATTGATCAATATTGTGCATCAACTGATGGGCGGCATTCGGTCGTCAATGGGCTTAACTGGTTGTGGGTCAATTGAAGAGCTGCGAACCAAAGCACAATTCGTCAAAGTATCTGGTGCTGGGATGTCGGAAAGCCATGTGCATGATGTAACCATCACCAAAGAAGCGCCAAACTATCGCGTGTAGTTGTCAAATAGTTGTTTAATTATGAGGCTGTGTTTAACCCACAGCCTTTTTTATTTTCAGTTGAAGTTTCAGTCATTAGACATCGGGCTGATGCTCCTATCGCATAAAGGGTAAGGTTGATGAGCAATATCCATGACCATCGTATATTAATACTCGACTTCGGTTCTCAATACACTCAACTAATCGCTCGCCGAGTGCGTGAGATTGGCGTTTATTGCGAGCTTTATCCTTGGGATATGAGCGAAGAAGATATCCGTTCATTTAATCCAAAGGGGATTATCTTATCCGGTGGTCCTGAAACGGTGACTGGCAATGAAGCACCAAAGGCACCACAGGTTGTCTTTGAACTCGGTGTACCGGTATTTGGCATTTGCTATGGCATGCAAACCATGGCGGCCCAGTTAGGTGGAACGGTCGAAAGTTCGGACAAACGCGAATTTGGCTACGCCAAGGTTCAGGTTCAGGATCGCTGCCCACTATTATCAGGTATTTTTGATGAGCAAGGGGAGGCCGGTGAGCGTTATCTTGATGTATGGATGAGCCACGGCGACAAAGTGACGGCATTACCCGATGGCTTTTCATTAAGTGCCAGCACATCTAGTGCTCCTTTTGCGGCTATGGCAAATGAGTCAAAGCAGTTTTATGGCGTGCAGTTTCACCCCGAAGTCACTCATACCAAGCAGGGCGGGGCGATTCTCGAACACTTTATTTGTCAGATCTGTCAGTGCGATACACTGTGGCAAGCGTCGAATATTATTGACGAAATCGTTACCCAAGTGCGTGAGCAAGTTGGTGATGATGATGTCATCCTCGGGCTATCGGGTGGTGTTGATTCCTCTGTTGTCGCTGCGCTATTACACAAAGCCATTGGTCCACAACTAACCTGCGTTTTTGTCGACAACGGATTGTTACGCCTGAATGAAGGCGAACAAGTCATGGATATGTTCGCCAAAAACATGGGCGTGAAAGTAATTCGAGTGGATGCCGAGCAACGTTTCTTAGGTGAACTGGCTGGTGAAGCCGATCCGGAGAAAAAGCGCAAAATCATTGGTCGAGTTTTTGTCGAGGTTTTCCAGGAAGAAGCGGCCAAATTACGCAATGCTAAATGGTTGGCCCAAGGAACCATATACCCCGATGTGATTGAATCCGCGGGTGCTAAATCTGGCAAAGCACATGTCATTAAATCACACCACAATGTCGGTGGGTTGCCTGACGATATGCATCTCCAATTGGTTGAGCCACTGCGTGAACTATTTAAAGATGAAGTGCGTAAAATCGGCCTTCAGCTAGGCTTGCCTTATGATATGGTTTATCGTCACCCATTTCCTGGCCCTGGATTGGGAGTGAGGATCTTAGGTGAAGTGAAAAAAGACTATGCTGACTTGCTTCGCAGGGCTGACGCCATCTTTATTGAAGAGTTGCATGCCGCTGATCTTTATCACAAAACCAGCCAGGCATTTACCGTGTTCTTACCGGTTCGCTCAGTCGGCGTTATGGGCGATGCGCGTAAGTATGATTATGTTGTTTCGCTGAGAGCTGTCGAAACCATTGATTTTATGACCGCTCGTTGGGCGCATCTGCCTTACGACTTCTTGGAAAAGGTTTCGAATCGCATCATTAATGAAGTGGATGGAATATCGCGGGTAACTTACGATATCTCCAGTAAGCCTCCTGCTACGATTGAATGGGAATAGTTCACCCTGTACTTTATCCGCATGGCTCAGACGATTATTGGATGAGCCATGCATACCATCAAGCCTTATTAGCCCGGTTCAGAGCCGAGATCCCGGTGGGGGCCGTGCTTGTTGGTGAAAAAGGGCTCATTGCCGGTGGTCATAACATATCCATTTCCTGCCACGATGCGACTGGCCACGCAGAAATTTGCTGCATTCGCCATGCCGGTGAAGTGCTCGAAAACTATCGTCTGATCAATACCACACTATATATAACGCTCGAACCCTGCGCGATGTGCGCTACTGCCATTATTCACGCTAGAATCAAGCGAGTTGTCTTTGGAGCCTCCGACTTGAAGACCGGTGCTGCCGGATCGGTGATGAACCTTTTTCGTCATCCATCGATGAACCATCAGGTCGAGGTTTGTTCTGGGGTGCTGGCTGAGCCATGTGGAGCGTTACTTAGTCACTTTTTTTCACAGCGGCGAAAACAGATCAAGGCCAAAAAGCGGCTTCAGCGTCAGTCTCTATCGAGCGGAAGGTGAGCCGTCTCACTAAATACATCGCTGGTGAGCTCTTCTCCCTGAATGACATGCCTCTCAGATGCCCATTCGCCTAAATCAATTAATCGACAGCGCTCGGAACAGAAGGGTTTAAATTTACTGCTTGCAGTCCACTTGACGGGCTTTTTACAGCTAGGGCATTGGACGATAAGCTCGGCTTTATCTGGCATAAACTATCCTGAACAGCAACATAGGTTAAAGGTGATTGACTCTTTGACAGGCTGAGGCCGCTCTGATGTACTCGGTATCAGAAAGCGAATGGCAATGCGGTGCTTGTTTCCACTGAACTCAGGGAAAAAGCTATACTCTCGCGGCAACTGAATGCGCAGCAGTTCATAATCCGCTCCAGCAAAATCATGTTGATAAAAACCACCTTTGGCCTCGACGGGAAAAACCTGACCACTGTCGCGAATGATTTTTAGTAATAGCCCCAAGCCGTGAAATACGGGGTTAAATTCGCCAAGCCATAGGTTCAGCTGCTCTCGTTTCTTTTCGATGGGTTGTTGAAGCCAGTAATGGTAGGCAGGTAAATCAAAATTGCACGCCCCACCGGGAATACTGGTTCGTTGGCGAATGCTATTGAGTAGCTCATTGCACTTGATACGCTGACCAATGCGTAGGTCAGTTTTTTGAATTCTCACGGTAGCGCTAGCAAGCTCATCCAAAAACTGACTCAAACGCTTCTTGTCGACATTAGGAACGTCCATCAGCGCACTAAGGGCGCGGCGCTTGCGCTCCAGATCTTTAATTAAATCAGCACGAATTTCAGAACGCTCAATAACGGTATGCAAATCAAATAGCAGCTCGATTGCAGAGCGGTGCTCCCAAGGCGAACTTCCCATGACAAAGTAACCACAATGATTAAAGAGATACTCTAAGCGAAGGTATGTCCGTATTTTTTCATTGAGCGGGTATTCGTATAAAACGTTCTCTGAACTCATTCACTTTGCTCGTGGCTGATCGCATCCATAAAGGCTAGATTATAACAAAAACAGATTATTGTGATAGCTTTGCGAGATCAATATAACGTTGGTGCAACTGCCTTATGGCAAGATGCAGCTGCTCAATAGAGTCTGTGTTGTCGATAACATCATCTGCAATTCTTAAGCGCTGTTGTCTCGGCGCCTGCTGACCAACAATGGCTTGCGCCTGTTCAATACTCATGCTATCGCGAGCACAAGCGCGCTGGAGCTGTACTTCTTCAGGAACATCAACAACCAGCACACGGTTAATGTAAGGGTAGGGCCAGTTCTCAGCGAGAAGGGG
>DFOV01000080.1 GCA_002376965.1 Gammaproteobacteria bacterium UBA3532 | reverse complement strand
TTCAGTTTGATGCGGAATTTCTTAAAGCCAATCCTCAGCTTGTAGAGCCAATAGAAGAGCGCAATTTGGAGGGGGGTCTGGAGCAGGGTTATCGTTTAAGCGCTTTGGCTTTGGAGTTTTGGGATAACTTGTCATTTCATGGCCAGGAACAAATGCTTAATCGAGCCGAAGCTCGAATTCAGGCGGATATTGAAACACCAAATGATGAGCCGGTAGTGATTGACGATTCAGGGATTGTGTTAATCGGTGAAGACATATACCCACCGGTGATTCCTGAGAAGTACGATGATGAATCGCAGTTTGTCCGTGCGTTGGTTGAGTGGATCGAAGACGACATGTATCAGCCTATGTATTGTCGTCGGCCTGTTGGTGATTCTGTGCAGGGGTGGGATCAACGCATATACGCTTATTTCTGGCCAAAGCCTCGAGTCACCTGGGCGCACAACTGTATTACTCATGAACCCATTCTGTTTCGTGCTCAGCGCCTAGCGGAAACCATTCAGGATGGTGGCTCGTGGAATGACTTTGAACGAGCAGTGGCCGTTAAGGTTGCTACAGAAGTATTTAACATTGTTGGTTCACCTCAACCAAAGCCGTCATGGCAACAGGTATTCGATGTATTTAGTGCAGCGCTAGCAGCAGATGAAAATGCTAAGGCCCAGCTTAATAGTGGTTGGACCTACCTGGCGGCTACCGCCACACAGCATCTTGAAGATGGTGGATTGCCCATCGTCGCATGGGATAGTCGGATTTCAACAGCGATTATCAGCCGATTAGACTTCCTAATGGTAGAGGCCGGGCTATCTAAGCCTGAAGAGCTGTTCGCTGGGATTGGTTTGGTTCCCGGTACTGGCGGAACCCGCCCACGTGAGCTTTCACTAAATTGGCCAAATGCTTATCGTCGTTGGGATTGTTTAATTGCTGCCAGCCGCTTAGTAATAAAAATTCGTGATGTGTTGAATTCGGAGCTGCGAAATGATGGAGGTTTGCGCTATCCAAGAATGCCTGTTCCAGGAGGAGGAACAGGGGATTGGACGGTGCGAGGCGTTCAGCGCGTTCTATTTTGTGACGGCTATTGAGCCAGTCTATTCATCTTCTGTATTTTGGTATTGAACGGGTATATAATTTGCGCCTGATTTGAAGGGGTGAGGTGTGCATGAGTATTCGTCAGATGGTTGCGTCGATGGAACATTCGACGTATTTACAGCTAAAGCAAGCCGTAGAGTTAGGAAAGTGGCCCGATGGCACCCAGCTGTCTGAGTCGCAACGAGCACACTCTTTGCAGCTTGTATTGGCCTATGATAACCAGCATGCCAGCCAAAACGATGATGAACCCTTCCGGATCAAAGCGGATGGTTCCCTGACTCAGCCATCAAAAAAATCGTCTTCTCAAGAGCGCCAGACTGTCACTATTCAACATAGGCGCCCTGAGTAGTTTTGCCCAATTGCCATAGAGGAGCTTGGGTGCTTGCATTTCCAGGAGATCTGCCATGTTAAATCTGTTGTTTAAACCGAAATGGAAAAATAAAAACCCCAAGGTTAGGCTTGAAGGTGTCGCTGAGCTTGACCCGGCTGATGGCGAACAGCGTCAGCTGCTATGCCAAATGGCTCGGGAGGATAGTGATGCTGATGTTCGGTTAGTTGCTTGCAAGAAACTGGACGATGCGCAATTGGCTTTTCAGCGCTACCATCTAGAAGCAAACGACGAGATTAAGCGCTATTTTGGGCAGTTGATTCTGGCTTCGCTCCAGAAAGGTGAATCGATTGCGACGACTATCGAGCAAGTCTATCGTTTTATTGAAAATGACGCCCCTACTAGCATCGTTGAGCAGCTGGCACGCACCGCGAAAAATCCTGATTTGAGAAAGCTGGCATTGAGCAAGATTGAGCGTGAATCGATTTGCTATGACATTGTTGTTGGCGACTCTGTTCATGAACTACGCCAAATGGCTCTTGATAAAATTAAAAAGCGTAAAACTCTGGAACGCTTGTTAAAACAAGTTCGCAATAAAGATAAGAATGTTACCCGAATTATTAAAGATCGCTTATCGGCCATGGATGAGGCAATTAAAGCGCCTAAGATCCTAGAAGAAAAAGTTACGCAAGCTTGTACATTGCTTGAAGCCAGTCTCCTAACTATGGAGCTGAAAAAAGCATCCCACCAAGTAGAGAAAGCTAAAGCTATCTGGCAGGACGTATCAGAAGAAATTGCCAAAACGCCCGCCGAGTTGAACAACGAAATTACTTCAAGATACCATCGAGCAATTGAGAAGTCCGATAAGCACCTGTCACACTTACAGCAAGTGGAAGATGAGTTGCGGCAAGCCAAAGAGAAGTACGCAGCGCTGTTACAGGAAAATGAGCGAGTTTTGGCTGCCATGGCAGAGCTTAAGCAACGATGCTGGAGCGAGAACTATCAGCTGTCAGATTCTTTAGAAGCTATAGACAACGAGTTAACTAAGTTGGTGAGTGGTTGGAGTATCAGCAAGGAGCTACCAGCTTCTGAGGCAAAGCGTTTAACTCTGGAGTTTGAGGCGTTAAAGAAAAATATTCGCCAGTTTATAAGCAGTTTGCCTGATGCGATAGAGCTGAAAGTAGCGCGCTCTCAGGCTAGAAAGTCGTTAGACGAGGTAATTGAGCAACGCCAGCAAGGTAATACCGATCTGCGTTTTGGTCTTAAAGCCTTAAGTGATCTGAGAGCTAAGTGGAATGTAAGAGCAAATTATCCATGGGATGAAGGTGGAAAATCTGATACTGAGCAATTTATTCAGGATTGTGAAGATGTTACCGCCTGGTTAAAGCAGCGCGAAACCGATTGGAAAGAGCGCGTTGCACGGATTAAAGAAGCGCTTCCCGAATTGGAGAGTGCGATAAAAGAAGGAAAGCTTAAAGATGCGCAAGCGCGTTTAGCTTCTATAAATAGCTTAGCGAATAAGATCCCGCAAGCATTAATGCGACCAGTAGCGAAACGTTTAGCGAATGCTCGTAACAAGGTTAATGAGTGGAAAGACTGGCACACTTTCGCCGCTGATCCGCAAAAAACTGCACTGCTAGAAGTAATGCAGCAGTTGGTCGATAAGCCAAAACCACCAGAAGAACAGGCCGAACTGGTTCGTGAAGCAAGACAAATGTGGGGAACGTTGACCAAGGCACGAACGCGCGAAGAGCGCGAACTGACCGCTAAGTTTAATGCTTTGGCCGAGAAAGCTTATGCGCCATGCCGTGGTTTCTATCAGGAGAAAGCAGAAGAACGCGAGTCAAACTATCAAAAAAGGCTGGCTTTTTGTCAATCGATTGAGTCGTATGGCCAGTCAATCGATTGGGATAGCTACGACGATTGGGAAGGGCTTGAAAAGCGGGTCACAACATATAGAAAAGACTGGGCCGAACTGGGGGCGACCGATCGCAAGCATCGTAAGGCGCTCCAGAAGCAGTTTCATGATCTAGTCGCTGTTCTTGAAGAAAAAATCATTGGACATCGTAAAGCAAATAGTCGAGACAAGGTCGAAATAATTGAGCGGGCTAAAAAGCTACTTGATATTGATGACGTTAGAATAGCGGTTGAAGAGGCTAAAAAGTTACAGCAGGATTGGAAAAAAGTTGGTCGAGCTTTGCGTGGAGAAGATGGACGACTTTGGAAAGAGTTTCGGGGTATTTGCGATGCGATCTTCGACAAGCGTGCTAAGCAAAGTGCTGAATTCAAGCAACAGCTATCAAGTCAGTTAGATAAGGCCAATGAGCTGCTTGGTCAACTAGAGCAAATATTGCGTGCGGACGAAGAGGCCTTCGCTGAATCGTGTAAAGGGATCACGGCAATTGTTCATGAGTGGGAGCAAGTCGGGGATGTACCTAAGGCGATGCAATCCAAGATCAACAATCGCTACCGTCAGCTCATCGATAAGTTAGAGCGTCGTCAGATCACCGCACAGAATAAGAGCCAATATCTATCGCTGCTTGAGCTAGTTGAAGGCGATGCCATATGTGAGGCGATTGAGTCGGATATCGCTAACGGAGAATTGACTGCAGCGCAGGTTCAGTCCTACCAAGAGAAATGGGATGGATTGGATGACCTTATTCGGGCGCAACTTTCTCAGCGATTTGAATCTGCACTTGAAGGTGATGTTGTGGGGGCGGACGAAGAAGTTCTAGCTAGTTTATGTCTTAGAATGGAAGTGATTGCTGATATCGAGTCGCCTCAACAATATAAGCAGGCAAGAATGGCTTATCAGGTTGAGCGGCTATCTTCAGCACTCGTTGAAGGAGCGTCGGAAGGTGAGGGGCGTTTTGAACAAGGGTTATCCGTTATAAAGTTATGGCTGAAACAACGAGCTAAGTCTAAGTCGCCACAATTAAGCAGATTTGAAAAGGCTCAGAAGGCTTGGCTTGAGCAGTTTGTTCATTTTGAGCAGGAAGAAACTGTTTCTGACACCGACGCTACTCAAGAATCGGCTAAGGATACAGAAGCCAAAGAAGTTGCAAGTGAAAAGCTAAAGCCAGAAGCGATAAATGAAGGATAAACAGGATCTGGTCACTAGACATAGAAAAAGGAGCTAAGGCTCCTTTTTCTATGTCTAGTGATATTTATACTGACGCCAAACCAATAGTGCTTTAGCTGTCATCAGTTCCAGTTCTAGGCATAATTGACTTGAGCTTCTGGTAACGCATCACTGTTGTTGGCATCCCAGGTAACCCAGTCAGTATGTGATAAGTTGAGCTTGGTTTCGGTGTTGTCTATCCAGCGAATGAGAGGTTGCCAATGATGCAACAAATCAGTTTCTTTGCTAAATTTGTTATCGAAAACAGAACGGCCTTGCGAATAGACTTCGGAGTATAGATACGACTCAGGAATCACGGCAGAAATGTTAACGCCCAACTCAGTCAACTGGCTGGTCAGTTGTTCTAATGATGTGCGATGTACTCCAACCCGATTAATAACGACGCTTAACGGAATTCTTTTGGCTTTCAGCTTTGACAGAAGTTGTGTTTTTAGAAAGCGCAGAGTTGCTTGAAAGTCTATCGGTGAACTAATCAGAGGGACAATAACCCGATCAGTGTGTCTGAGCATTTCCTCGAGCTGCATACCGTCTGGGGCTGCTGGGGCATCAATAATGTTAATATCTGTGCCTGGGGCGGCTCGTAGCATGAATGTCCGAGTGGTGAGCATGCCTGATTGTTTATAGGCACTGATGGACTGAATTTCAGCTTCATCTTCAGGGCGAATAGATAGCCAGTATTGGCTACAGGCCTGTGGATCATAATCAGTTAAGCTAACTCGTTTACCCTGATTGGCAAAGTGACTTGCCAAGTTTGTTGCTAATGTGGTCTTACCACAACCGCCTTTTGAGTTTAAGACGAGTATTCGTTGCATGATGGCTCCAAAATCGTGTTTTGTACAATAGACAACCGCTGTTCGCCAGATCACCTATTGCCGCCGCGCTGAAAATCAGCACTAGCCATTGAAAGTTGGCATATAAACTAGCCAAGCACTTTATTATTATATTCTATATCGGCATACACTACTCGGGCTTTAGGCTAGCAAAATCTATGTATCTAAACAATAGAATAGACTGAAAATAAGTAGCAGTTTGCGTTAT
>DFOV01000373.1 GCA_002376965.1 Gammaproteobacteria bacterium UBA3532 | reverse complement strand
ATCATCTGACTCAACAGCGAAAATTGCCTCAGAGTCCCAAGGCTGACTGATATAGCTATCGAATGCTTTTGCTTCTACTGGTGTAAACATAAAGACCACTCCCATTCATGTTACACAGGGATAAGCAAAGGGTGATCCAGTATTTATTAATATATATATAACAGTGTGTTAGCACGTATTCACACAGAGAAAAATCAAAGATGTCGCATTTTTGACGCCTAGCGTATCGCCGTCAACCATCAATTGCGAAAGCTTAACTGGCGTAGACAATCTGACCTTTACGAAAAACCATCAACTGATTCTTATCCAAAGGGTGCCAAACTTCGTCATGAGTAAGCGGCTGGCTGGCAATTACCGTTACCACATCGTCAGGGGTAGTCACTTTAGCAAAATCCAGCGCCAACTCAGTATCAATCAATTTGGCCTCACCAAAAGGAGCCTTTCTGGTTATCCAGCAAAGCTTAGTGGTTCGATAGGCATACAGGTAGGTCGCGTCGCTTAGCAGCAGGTTAAACACCCCAAGTTCGGATAGAGTGTCGCAGCAAGCGTTTATAAAGCGCCATAGCACTTTCTTATTTTGGGGTGGATGAGGAAAGCGTTGCTTTATTTGATCGAGTAGCCAGCAAAAGGCATATTCACTATCTGTTGAACCAACGGGTAAATAATCACCCAATGGCCATTTTTTTATCCCTTTTAACTGACCATTATGAGCAAATGTCCAGTATCACCCCCACATTTCCCGAAAGAATGGATGGGTATTTTCCAGGCAAACTCGACCACGATTGGCCTGCCGAATATGGCTGATGACGATATGACTTTTAATCGGGTAGCATTTTACAAATCGGGCGACTTCTGAATGGCAGCTCGACATAGGGTCACGAAAGGAGCGTACCCCTTTTCCCTCATAAAACGCAATTCCCCAACCATCAGCATGAGGACCTGTTCTACCTCCCCTTTCTAGCAAACCAGAGAAGCTGAAACAAATGTCGGTCGGTACATTGGCGCTCATGCCCAGCAATTCACACATAGCAATCTCACCTTCTATGCGGGGCAAAACCAGGGGAAACTGGCGCTAAACGACGTTAAACCCTAATTTTGAATATACGTCCCCAAATTCTGGCGCTTCGACTGCCAAGGCACCAAATTCTCGGCGCAAACGGTAATTTTTCCGCCATTGATCGAAACGCTCACTGATATTCGAATATTCGATAGCATGCTTTAAAAAGCCACTATCGATATTTATATCATAGACATTTTTAGCCAAAGCCCCTAATGCATCAAACAAACCCAGTTCAGGATGGAGTACAACCTTATCAACCATTATTGGTGGTAGTGCTACGTTGGGCGTATCTTTCTCGCTCAGACCAAACTGCTTAATCAAACCATTCACGACTTGTAACGTGCCTGCATATTTACCATCAAGACTGTATCCAGCAATATGGGGAGTAGCCAAGTCCACACGGCTAACCAACTCTTTCATCGGAGCAGGTTCAGACTCCCAAACATCGATGGCAGTGTATAAGCGATCATTGCGTTTTAAGACGTCGCACAAGGCCTGATTGTCTATCACCGCTCCGCGGGCTGTGTTGATCAACACAGCATCAGGTTTAATACTCTCTAGCGTATCATTATTGATCATGTGATAGGTAGGATACGGCGAATCCTCAACCTTGGTTAAGGGAACATGCAGCGTAACAATATCGCTTTGAGCGAGCAACTCGTTAAATGAAACATGATTAGCGATTGGCGAACGCTCATGCTCTGGTGGATCATTCACCAAGCAGTGAATACCAATGGCAGAAAGGTACTGGGCGACACGCTTGCCAACATTTCCATAACCAACAATACCTGCTGTTAGTGGCTCTCGACGTAAACGGCCAATGGCTTTTGCATGTAAAATCGCAGATAGTACATACTGAGCAACTGCGTTGGCATTGCAGCCTGGCGCATTAGTAAACCCAATCTTCTTCTCCCTCAGATAGGCCGTATCAATATGATCGACGCCAATAGTCGCGCTACCAACGTATTTTACCGCACTCCCCTCCAGCAAATCAGCGGTTACCTGAGTGACCGAGCGACACAAAATAGCATCCGCATTAACCACCTGATCTGCAGAAAGACGCCGACCATCAACACGCAGTAAATCTACAGGATAGTGGTGTAATAGAGCTTCGAGATAGGGAATATTTTCGTCTGCGACAATACGCATAAAGGCTCGCGTAGTGAGGAATGTTTATAAGGATGTACTTAAAAGGGGCCCGTAAGCCCCTTTGTAACTACCTGACATACTTAACTGTACTTTTGCATAACCAACGTCGCGTTGGTTCCACCAAAGCCAAAGCTGTTAGACATAACACAGTTCAGATCGGCAGCCGTATTTTCCTGAGGAATATTCATGCCTTGAGCTGCATCATCCAGCGTTTCTATATTGGCTGAACCGGTAATAAAGCCATTTTCCATCATCAATAATGAATAAATCGCTTCATGAACACCAGCCGCCCCCAAAGAGTGGCCTGACAAGGATTTGGTTGAGGTGATAGCAGGGTTTTGACCGGCAAATACCGTCTTAACCGCTTCAAGCTCTTTCACATCACCTACCGGTGTACTGGTACCGTGGGCATTGATGTAATCAAGAGGTAGATCGACAGTAGCCATTGCTTGTTTCATACAACGCATCGCGCCTTCGCCAGATGGAGCCACCATGTCATAACCATCAGAGGTCGCACCGTAGCCAACAATTTCACCATAGATAGTCGCACCACGAGCCAATGCATGTTCCAGCTCTTCTACAACGACAATACCGGCGCCACCGCTAATGACAAAGCCATCTCGATCAGCATCATAGGCTCGTGATGCTTTCTCGGGTGTAGCATTGTATTTACTGGAAAGAGCTCCCATACCGTCAAAAAGAACAGATAACGACCAGTGCAACTCTTCACTGCCTCCAGCAAATACGACATCCTGCTTGCCCAACTGAATCAGCTCATAGGCGTTACCTATACAGTGAGCGCTGGTAGCACAAGCCGAACTGATCGAATAATTGACGCCTTTAATTTTATAAGGAGTCGCCAAGCAGGCCGACGCAGTGCTAGCCATGGTTCGAGGTACCATATAAGGCCCAACACGCTTAGCTCCACGATTTCGAAGAGTATCAGCCGCATTTACCAAATTACTGGTAGAGATACCGCCCGAGCCAACAATGAGGCCAGTTCGCTCGTTGGATACATCGCTGTCGGTTAAGCCGGCATTTTCGATTGCTTCTCGCATAGCGAGATAAGCATAACCTGAACCTTCGCCCATAAAACGCATCAATTTGCGATCAATGTGCTCGGCAGCTTGGATTTTTAAATCACCGTGAACATGGCTTCTAAACCCCAGTTCGGCATACTCTTCGCTAAATGAAATGCCTGATTTTTGGTTTTGCAAAGAAGCCAATACTTCAGCTTTGTTGTTCCCTAAACTGGAAATAATGCCTAAACCAGAAATAACTACACGTCTCATAATAAGTTATACCCGCCTACTGTTGTTCGCCCTGCTTAAATAACCCTACCCGCAAATCGGTAGCCGTATAAATCTTTTCACCATCAACAAAAAGAGATGCATCTGCGATTCCCATCGTTAAACGACGCATAATAATTCGCTTGATATCGATTTCGTAAGAAACCAGCTTAGCTTCTGGTAAGACCTGTCCAGTAAACTTGACTTCACCGACGCCAAGCGCACGTCCACGCCCTTGGCCGCCTTTCCAGCCAAGATAGAAACCAACCATTTGCCACATGGCATCAAGGCCAAGACAGCCTGGCATAACAGGGTCTTCATTGAAGTGGCAGTCAAAAAACCATAGATCACGAGAAATATCTAACTCGGCTTTGATCTGCCCCTGACCGTGAGCACCACCTTCATCACTGATTAGTGTAATGCGATCCATCATTAGCATGGGAGGCTGGGGAAGCTGTGGGTTTCCTGGGCCAAAAATTTCGCCGTTACCACATTCCAGAAGTTCTTCTTTCGAGAAACTGTTTTTTTTCTTAAAATCCATCGTATAACCTAATTGACGCGAAATTATCCGCAGATAGAAAACAAAGCCGCAATTATAGGGCGTTTCGTAACGCACCTAAAGTGTTTTTCGTAACAATTTCATAGAAGCGACCCATGCTCGACCCCAAGCACCTTAAACCATACCCCATTACTCCAGCCGATTTATATTGGGAAAAGAAAGATATACCAAAATCCGTCACCTTTGATGATATTTTTTATTCGCGCCAATCCCCGCTCGAAGAGGTTGATTATGTATTTATTCAGCCCAACCGATTGCCCGATAAATTTAGTAAGCCTGCTCACCAAAACGTTACCATTGGAGAATTTGGTTTTGGTACGGGTCTGAATTTTTTAGCCACCTGGGCACTATGGCGAAAACAACGAAAGCATGATGGCACACTCCACTTTATCAGCTTCGAAAAACACCCTATTCCATTACCGGATCTAAAAAAGATATTCGAAGAAAGGAATCTACATGACGACTTGGCTCAACAACTTGTAGATCAATACCCAATACTCGAATGGGGCAGCCATACTCTTGAATTTACTAAAGACAATGTTCGTCTGACATTGATATTTGCCGATGTTGCTGAGGGATTACAACTACTTAAACCACAGTATCCAGGAGTCATTGACAGCTGGTTCTTGGATGGCTTTGCTCCAGCAAAGAACAACTCCATGTGGACCGATCAGGTCTTTGAGTTGCTCGCCCAACACAGCCACGCCAATACAACCCTATCGACATTTACTGCAGCGGGTTTTGTTCGACGAGGTTTACAACGAGTCGGCTTTGACATGAAAAAGCAAGCAGGGTTCGGCGGCAAACGCGAAATGCTTTACGGTGCCATGCATGCGCCGACTATTCCATCAACAGCAGCCCCATGGCTATGCCTTAGTCGCTCCCCCTTTATCGAAAAAGCCCGGCCTAAAAAAGTCGCTATCATAGGTGGCGGTCTAGCAGGCTGCGCGACAGCCTATCAAATATCGCACTCAGGCAATCACCAGATAACACTAATTGATGCAAAAGAAGTAGCTAGTGGCGCTTCTGGCAACCCTTTGGGTATGTTATCCCCACCCATTTCAGGAGATCCGAGTAACTATCAACAACTCTATACTAAGGGTTTTAAGGCTAGCCGGAATTTTATTCTAAGCGACATACCTGAGCTCATATACAAACGCGGTTGCACAGAAATCGCTCTAACCAGCAAAACCCAAGAACGACTTGAGCGCTTTATCAGCGCGCCCTTTAATAGCTTTGACTGCGCAACTGACGAAACGTCATTAACTATTCATGATGCTTTTAGCATTTATCCCCAGTCTCTGTGCCATTGGTGGCTGAAGAACGCAAATTCAGTGCGTGTATTGGAAAACCACCCCATTACAGACTTAAAAAAGCTTGCTGATGATTGGCTCGTCATAACTCCGAGTTGGCAGGAAGCTTTTGACATTATTATCTTTTGTAATAGTTACAATGCTGCTGACCACTTTTCTTGGCTGAAGCGCTGCACCGCACCTGTTCGCGGCCAACTATCTGTTACCAACCAACCTCTAACCAAGAACATAAACTTTGGTCACTATGCCCTTCCATACAATGGAGGTAGCTTAGTGGGTGCTAGCTTTAGTAGGGAAAACCTTTCTCTTGAAGTTTCAGAACAAGAGTATTGGGATTATATGACCGCCTATCAGCGAGTGCTTTCAGCAACAGAGGGCTCTGCAATAGAACCAAGCACACTCGATGAAGCTTTGCAGCACAGAGTCAGTTTCCGTTGCTCGACTCTGGATCGGATGCCGATAGTAGGACCCGTACCCGACATCGACTATTTCGCGACTCAATATCAAGCGCTGCATAAAGGCTACCCCAGAAGCAAATATTACAATGCTCAATACCAAGACGGCTTATATCTGAATATAGGGTATGGTTCTCGCGGGCTATCACTCGCTGTGCTATGTGCTAGTTACTTGGCCGAACTGATAACAGGAAAAGGCGTATCGCTGGAGTCACACTTGGTAAATGCTATGCATCCAGCACGCTTTGTACTTGCACAATAGTGTCCTACTGGATTAAGTGTCCTACTGGATCAACGCTCTACGTTGCTAATTGCACCACGATAAATTCAGCTCGTGGTGAGTACTTTTGCATACTAAGACCAACTACCACGGCGGTCTTGGCTGTATTCTTTACTACAATATCGACTTTATCCCTAAGAGTAGGCACCAAGCCTGTGGCCTTCACTATCACTTGAATCGATGTCGATGTCTGCGACTTCACCAAGCATTCAACATCCGCTCCATCGACCTTGAGCACCCCTTTGGTAACCGCAGGAGCTGTTGGTGCCGAAGAAGCTGTCGCAGCCGATTCCGTTGGAGTATTTTTAGCAGAAGGTGCAGACGTTAGCGCATCAAGAGATTCGCTTGGTTGAGCTAGCTGGCCTATTGGACCAGGCCGCTTGACTTGGGCGGCCGTTACATATCCAGCTTTGATGCAATATGCGTGAACATACTTCATTAGCTGTTCACGATTAAAGGGCTTAACTAAAACCCCCAGCGCACCTAGCGACAACAAACGCTTTTGCAACTCTTCATCCGCATCGGAAATCAGCAACACAAAGGCTGTTTTTTGCGTATGCTTTAATTGCCTGGCGTTATAGAGCAGCTGATCGCCACTCTCTTTTGGTAAGTCATACTGACAAAAAACCAGATCGAAGCGCTTAAACTCTAACAACGAGCGCGCCTTTTCGCCCTCGTTCGCCTCAGATATATCACACGACGTGTACTTTTCCCTGATATAAGCTTTTATCGTGTCGCGCAAGAAAGGAGTCGAATCAGCAACCAGCACTTTCAGCTTTTTCATACAACAAGGGCTCACTCATCAGCTAGCTTGTATAACTTGTTCTATAAGAATAGCTGTATTTGCCCTAATCGCAATACGCCATTAACCACCAGCAAGCTTAACCGTATAACCTTTTTGCTCGAGCACCTGTTTGAGCTTATCTCTATTATCGCCCTGTATTTCAAGGTTTCCATTTTTCAAAGCTCCGCCGCAACCGCAGTGGCCCTTAAGAGATTTGAGGAGTGCTTTTAACTCCTTCTCGGTACCAGCAAGCCCCTGAATCACTGATACCGTTTTTCCGCCACGCCCTTTAGACTCGCGTTGAATTCTTACAACACCATCAGCCGAGCCAGAAAAACTCGCTGACTGAGGAGTGTTTTTGGTGATTTCGCCCTGATCTGTTGAAAATACCAATTGGCTATTGGCGTCTTTATTACGATATTTCATTAGGACTTCCAAATAAGGTGTAATAATTCTCTGTTGTGACTTGAGCGACCTCGCTGATGGAAATCCCCTTTACCTGAGCTACACATTCGGCAACATGCACAACATTTACAGGATAGTTTGGCTTGCCTCGCAACGGCACGGGAGTCAGGTAGGGCGCATCGGTCTCAATTAGTAACCTTTCGAGTGGAATATGCTTCATTGTTTCTCTTAAATCTGAGGCATTTCGAAAAGTAACGATGCCTGAAAAAGAGATATAAAACCCTAACTCCAGAAAAGCCTTAGCCGTTGGCAGATCTTCGGTAAAACAATGTATGACACCTTTTAGCTGACCACGCCCCTCGTCTTTCAATAACGAAACGGTATCCTGACGAGCATCACGTGTATGTACAATAATCGGCTTATCTAACTGACAGGCTAGCTGAATATGTTTTTTGAACAGTAGCTGCTGATGAGAAATAGTCTCAGGCTTGTAATAATAATCCAGCCCGGTTTCCCCTATCGCCACAACTTTTCTGTGGTGTGCTAATTCAGCGATAACGGAGAAATCAGACTCGGCGGACGCAGACAAAGGATGAATTCCTGCGCTACTCGAAAGATCATATTGTTCGGCCAATTCAATACACCCTGGCGTATTGTGCTCGTCAATCGCAACACACAATATATGCTCTATGTTGTTAGCTCTGGCCTGATCAACTATGGCCCCTAAAGATATTGCGCTAGTATCGAGCCGATCTAGGTGACAATGAGAATCAATTAATTGCATAAACTACAAAGTATGAGTTGGGCGTTCGTTGTTAAGTGCTCCGGCCAGATACTCTTCAATCTTATTTCTAACATTACCATTGTCTTGGTCACTAAACTGAACGCCAATTCCGGTTGCCCTATTGCCTTGAGAGCCTTTTGGTGTAACCCAGATAATCTTACCAGCGACCGGAAGCTTTTCTGTTTCATCCATCAATGTGAGCAGCATAAAAACTTCCTCACCCAAGCGATAGGGCTTATTCGTCGTTACAAATAGCCCACCGTTT
This sequence comes from Gammaproteobacteria bacterium UBA3532, assembly GCA_002376965.1. Lineage (GTDB taxonomy): Bacteria > Pseudomonadota > Gammaproteobacteria > Enterobacterales > UBA3532 > UBA3532. The sequence continues at coordinate 3,627 of DFOV01000373.1, read as the reverse complement.
TTCACAAAAGGCATGTAAGCCGCGTGCAAAACCATCTTATCTTTGATTGTCAGGGACAGAATACCATGCCGCCCACCAAGCTTAGGTGCAGTTCCCACAACCCCTCCAGAATGTATTTAATTAATTTTCGTTAAGTTTAGAGAGTAATATCAAAATATTAAAGACATTTATATGGAAAAACTAGTATATGGAAAAACTAGGTTAGCAATAACGACTCAAACGCCAATGGCCAATTGATTGACGCATTCTGGCGATGAAGTTGCTTTAACCTGATAACTTTCTGTAGAACAAAAAAGCCCTCTTGCGCCAATCTCTCCTGCTTCGATGCAATGGCATAGTATAGCCCATCGAGAAACAGAGCGGCTAAATCACGCCGTCCCCCAAGCATAGACAAATCAACCCAATCTAAGCTCTGATCGGGCCAGTCACTAACCTCTTGGAATAAGCTCTTCCACAAATCCAACTTCTCCAAAACCACGTCATGACATTCTGGGTGAAGCATCAGTGCCTTCTGTGCAAAAGCCGGGTATGTGGCAAACTCACTTTTGTGAAAAGGCTCTGAATCCTGTAAACGCAAAGGTAGACAGCGACTAACAATAGTTGCCAACAGAGACTCAGGGTGTTGAGTTAGCAAAAGGTAGCGGACCGTCATGGGTGGCTCTTCAAGAATTTTCAGCAGTGCATTGGCCGCATTCGCAGTCATGCGCTCAGCAGAATAGATAACAACTATTTTTTTTTGTGCAAGCTGGGGGGTTTGATAAATCCATTCGCTGAGCTCTCGTATGCGATCAATGGCAATATCTTTCTCATCTACAGGTCGCAGTATCTGCGCATCTGGATGGCTTTCCTCACGATACAACATGCAACCCTGACAACTACAGTCAGGTTGTCCTTCGTCACAACAAAGGGATGACCGGGCAAACCGGTCTACTAAAAGAGCAAGCTCAAAACTCTGGTGATAAATCCAAAGGTAGGCATGGTGTCGCTCCAGCTGCTTAATACGCTTCAGGTTAGCGGATTCAATATTTGCCACTACGAACAACTCTCTGCAATCAAGTGGCGAATAGCCTGCTCAACCTGCAAAGATACGCTTCCCAATGCTTGCTCAGCATCGACAATAACAAAGCGTTGCGAATCTTGACCCGCTCTTGCTAGAAACCCGTCACGCACCTTACGAAAAAAGTCGAGATGCTGGTCTTCAAAGCGATCCAGAGTCGCGCGCTTTTTTGCGCGCGCCATTCCTACTTCTACGGGAAGATCAAACAGTATCGTCTTATCAGGCTTAAAGCCCCCAAGGAATCGCTCTTCTAGCAAGATGATGTCGGCCAAAGATATACCTCGTCCATACCCCTGATAGGCAAAGCTTGAATCAGTAAAGCGATCACATAGCACCCAATGCCCTTTGGCTAAAGCCGGTTTGATTTTTTGCTCAATATGTTGTATCCGAGCGGCAAATACCAACAATAACTCAGCAGCATCCTGAAGCAGTTCTCGCTGCTTATTTAACAGAATTTCCCGAATCGATTCTGCATAATCAGTCCCCCCGGGCTCTCTTGTCACGATATAAGGAATATCGTGCTGTTCAAGCACCCCTGCGGCTGTAGTGATATTGGTGGTTTTACCAGCGCCTTCTCCACCTTCAAAACTGATAAAGCGTCCGCTCACCTATTCCTCCGATTGTTTAGATATCTTCGTACAGCACGATTATGCTCTTTCAGACTTTTGGAAAAATAATGCCTTCCACTACCGTCGCCTAACGCAACAAAATACAGTGTAGAACCAGACTCAGGGTGTAAAGCGGCATGTATCGATGCGGAACCAGGATTGGCTATTGGCGTGGGAGGGAGTCCCGAGTGAACGTAAGTATTATAGGGTGTGTCTTCTTTAAGATCTCGTCGTCGGATATTGCCATCGTATCGCTGGCCCATTCCATAAATTACGGTGGGATCTGTCTGCAGCCGCATACCTCGCTTTAAACGCCGGGTGAAAACACCCGAAATAGCCTGGCGCTCTTCATCAACAGCCGTCTCTTTTTCGATTATAGAAGCCAGTATGAGTGCTTCATAAGGTGACTCCACCTGAATCGCATCGCCTCGCTCTTTCCAAGCCTGCGCAAGTACCTGCTGCATCTTAGAATGTGCCCGCTGAAGCACATCGATATCTTTGGCTCCATGCGGATATAAATAAGTATCGGGATAAAACCAACCTTCTGGGTGCTCAAGTTCATCGCTACCCAAAAGCTGAATTACCTCAGCATCAGATAGCTCTGCTATTGTCTGTTGAAGATACTCAGCTTCAGTTAATGCACGACGAAACTCACGAAATGTCCACCCCTCGATAAAGGTGACTTTGTATGTTAGAACATCCCCATCAACTAAACGTCGAAATACATCAGTCCAAGGTTCACCAGGTGAAATACGATATGTACCAACTTTAATATGTGCAAATTCAGGGTGCTGCTTGAGAAAAATCCTAAATGGCCAATCAGCCTCGATGCGCTCCATCGCTTTTTGCTCTCGCAGGAAAGAGCGCAGGGTATCCCCCCTCTCAATCTGAATCAGCGCCGGTTCGGAAATATCCACCGTCGAAGCAACCACCTGCTGATAAACATGATACAAATATCCAGCAACAACGCCCCCAATAATCAGGGTACTAATCAAAACAAATGCAATGGCTTTCTTTAACATAATAGTCTATTGCGTATAGTGGCTAAAGCGAAACCCGTTAGCTCGGTTCGGTTTAGCTGAATAACCTTGTTGTCGCTATTACGAAAACTATCAGCCCAGCGTAGCAAGATCAGGCAGTTTGTAAACCAGATAGCGCTAGATTTGTTTACATCTCGTGCTTCTAGCGACTTTAGTTCAACAGCAATTCCTTCGGTGCGAAGCGTTTCAATCAGCCATCTTTTCATTACCCCGTCGACACCAGACTCTAGCGTCGCTGGGGTCACGAGCTTACCGTCAACCTCAAAAAATACGTTGCTTTTTATACCTTCTACAACCACCCCATCCGAATCAAGCACCACAAGCTCATCCAGGTTTCGCTGCTCTACCTCCCGCGCCAAAAAGACCTGTTCGAGGCGGTTTAAATGCTTTAAGCCAGCCAACGCAGGCTGCTTCGCCAAACGAAATCCGGCAACACCAACTGAAAGCCCGTTTTGAGAATCTATGTGCTGTCTTAAATCTGGTAATGATGAAGAAAAGATGATGACATCAGATGAGGAGCTTGCTGGTGCATACCCTCGGCCATGCGACTGACGAGAAATTAAAATCTTAATCATGCCACAAGCCAGATCACTGGAAAGGCGAAGGATATAACGTTTAAGATTGTCGGTATCGAAATCCAACCACAGCTTGCGAGAAGCATCTTCCAGGCGAGTCAAATGCCATGACAATAGCAAAGGCTTGCCTAGATAAACAGCTAATGTCGTAAAGTGACCATCACCGAAATGCAATCCTCTTGTGCTAGGATCGACTGACGAGACTTCTTGATAATTAACAAAAACTCTCGTTTGAGACATTCGTTGAAGAACTAAACTCGACTAAATATCAGTGAGCCGTTAGTACCACCAAATCCAAACGAATTGCACAACACATGTTGCAGCTCGACTTGCTTAGCCTGATTTGG
>DFOV01000350.1 GCA_002376965.1 Gammaproteobacteria bacterium UBA3532 | reverse complement strand
CAAAAAGGAAGACCGATGAATTGCATAAAAGAGTTAACGCTAAAGTTGGCCGAAGCCAATTATCAAGGGCACCGCTTCAACTGTTTGCCCATTGAAGGCGAGCAGCCAGTGCTTCGAGTCGAAGTATCTGAGCTGGATGATTTGCCGATATTTGTGACTGCCAGCGAAACTCAGTTGTTGTGCATTGTTTACTTGTTTAAAGACAGTGAAGTGGCTGAGGGCAGGCACGATGAGTTAAACCAGTATTTGCTTGAGCTTAATGTACCGATGCCACTTAGCTCGTTTGCCAAGATTGACGAATATTATGTGGTGTTTGGGTCGATGGCGACGGATTCAACACTAGAGAATGTGATGCTAGAGCTTGTCACTCTGGCTCAGAACGCCAACAGCGCACTTCCGGCATTGGAAGAGTTTATTAGTTAATACATATCAATAGGTTGTGGAGAAAAATCATGGATATTTTCAAAAAGTTGTTTACTGCGGTTCGTGGTGGAACGCGTGAAATCGGTGAAGCCATTGTTGATAGCCAATCGATGCGTATTTTCGAACAAGAAATTGAAGACGCAAAGAAAAGCCTGGAAGAGGCAAAAGACGGACTAACTGAAGTCGTGGCGCGAAAAATGGCCAGCGAACGACAGTACAAAGCGTTGCAAACCGAAATTGCTGAAAACGAAGGTTATGCAGCTAAGGCCTTGGATAAAGGCGATGAAACACTGGCATTGGAAGTCGCAGGTAAAATCGCAGAGCTGGAGGCGAATGCAGCAGAGATTCAAGGTCATATTAATGCCTATGAAACCCACGCTGAAACCCTGAAACAGCAAATCCATCGTGCTGAGCAGCAAATCGCAGAGCATGAGCGTGAATTGACAATGGTGAAAACCCAGGAGTCGGTGCATAAAGCCACTGAAGCGGTGACGCAAAGTGTGACCATGAACCAGTCTTCTTTAGGTTCAGCTCGTGAGTCTTTGGAGCGGATCAAAAAGAAACAGCAATTGCGACAGGATAAAGTGGTTGCCGGTGAGCAGTTACATGCTGAGTTTTCAGGTAGTGAGCTTGATAAAAAGTTGACAGATGCCGGTATCAAGGGAGAAGCTTCGAAAGCTGAAGATGTTCTGGCGAGGTTAAAAGCGAAACAAAATGGCTAAAAAAGATCTGTGGCCCCAAGAAACGAAGGCCATCAAAGCAACACAGGTGGCTTTCGATATATCAACCGAGGCGCAACGCTGTATCAAACAGGAAGCGCTGGATAATGAAATATCACCATCGGATCAAATGCGGCGTATTCTGGGCCTGCCGGTTAAAAAGCCGGTCAGGCCTCGACTAACCATTTCGTTGTCGGTGGCAGATTATGAAATGCTCGGTGAAAGATACGGGGTTTCACCGGCTGATCGCTTAGCGATAAAGGAAAAAGCGGCTCAGGTATTGATTGAGCATGTGAAGGCGAAACATGGAGAAGGACACTAGGTTATGAAAATGCTCAGTGTCGGTGCCAGGGTGGTGCTGGTGATACTGGGTTTGATGTGGCTCATTCATGGTGTCGCACTGGCAATTGACTATCCGGTTGTTCGTTATGGAATATACCCCCGCGAGATCCAAGGATTAACCGGTATTGTCACCGCGCCTGTTTTACATGCCAGCTGGAGCCATTTATTGGCCAATTCGCTGCCATTTTTGGGCTTAGGGATTTTGGTCTATAGCGTTCGGGCATTTTGGTCAGCTACGCTGTTTATTGTCTTGGTTGGAGGCCTTTTGGTCTGGATTTTTGGCCGCTCAGCCATCCATATTGGTGCCAGTGGTTTGATTATGGGATATTTCGGCTTTCTGTTGGCTTATGGATGGTATGCCAAGCAGTGGAAGCCGCTATTGGTGGCTTTTATAACATTGGTATGTTTTGGCGGTTTGGCTTTTACCCTGCTCGACTTTCGCCAGCATATCAGCTTCGAAGGTCATATTTTCGGCTTTATCGCCGGGTTACTATTTGCACGGCTATGGTCCGGTCGGAGAGGTAAAAAAAATGGACGCGTTTCTCGTTAATATCAGTAGTTTTCCAACCATCATCTATACCATATTGGTCGGCAGTCTCATCGTTTATTGGATACTGCTAATCATGGGCATATTCGACTTCGATTTTCTAGAAGTTGATATTGATATGGATGCAGACGCCGATGTTGATGAAATGGGAAAAATGATGGGATTTTTGGCTACCTGCGGCTTAACAGGCGTCCCTATAATGATCGTCGCCACCTTGCTTATCATCATCGGCTGGCTGGTTAGCTACTATGCTTCTCTATATGGCATGTTCTGGGTGCCTGATGGCGTTTTGCGCTATGCAGCCGGATGTGGAGTGATCGCTGTCAGCTTTGGGGTTTCCATTATTGTTACTGCTACACTTATTCGTCCGATGCGACCATTTTTTCGCCGTTTGAATGCATCACCATCCAATAAATCGATGGTGGGTATGCCATGCATTATTCGAACAACTGAAGTGACGGATACGAAAGGTGAGGCCACTTGCTCATATAACGGCGCGAGCATGCTGATTAAGGTGCGAGCTGCTACAGAGCTTCCTCTAAAGCGTGGTGATAATGCTGTTATCGTGGAATACGACCCATCGAAGAGTCTTTACTTCGTAGTGACTGAACAAGAGTTTAAGCAAGGAGGGTTGAGCTAACATAAATGTGTATCCTTCGTAAAAAATATACAGCCTCTATGGTTAATTAAAAACAGGAGATAAATATGGATGTAAGCATGATTATGCCAATTATTATTGGCATTGCTGTGGTGGTTGGTGGCCTATTTGTGCTGGCGCTATTATTTAATGCGTTTTACAAGAAGGTTCCTCAGGGGTTTGCGCTGATCAAGAATGATATGTCAGCCAAGCCCAAAGTCTATTTTACCGGGGCCTTTGTTGTGCCGGTTGTCCACAAAATGGAGATCATGAAGATCTCCCTTATCACATTAGAAGTTGACCGGCGTGGCAAAGACGGTTTGATCTGTAAAGACAACCTGCGCGCCGATATTACGGTGGCTTTCTATCTGCGAGTTAACGAAACACAAGAAGATGTGTTGAAGGTGGCGAAAGCCATTAGCGTCGACCGTGCTTCGGATCGAGCCGCTGTAAACGAACTGTTTAATGCTAAGTTCTCTGAAGCGCTCAAAACTGTGGGTAAGCAACTACAGTTTTTGGATCTGTTTGAAAATCGCATCATGTTCCGCGAAAAAATTGTCGAAGTTATCGGTGACGACTTAAATGGCTATGTGCTGGAAGATGTCGCGATTGATTATCTGGAGCAAACCCCCCGCAACCAGCTAGACCCCAATAATATCCTCGATTCCGAAGGTATTCGCCGCATTACCGAAATTACTGCTACCCAAAACGTAGAAACTAATCGTTTGGAGCGTGATGAAGAGCTGGCGATCAAAAAGAAAAATGTTGAAACCAAAGAAGCGACCCTGTCTTTAGAACGTCAACAATCGGATGCTGAAGCGCGTCAAAAACGTGAAATTGAAACCATTCAAGCGCGAGAGCAGGCCGAGACCGATAAAGTACGTCAGGAAGAGTTACTTCGTTCTGAGCAGGCTCGTTTGCAAACCGAAGAGCAAGTGGCGGTTGGCGAAGAAAATAAAAACCGTCAAATTGAAGTGGCCGAGCAGAACCGCTTGCGTGCTATCGAAATTGAGAAAGAAAAGGTCATTAAAGCCCGCGAGCTGGAAATCGTGCATCGCCAGCGTGAAGTCGAGCTGGAAGAAATCAACAAAGAAAAGGCGCTGGAAGAAGAGCGCAAGATCATCGCTAACACTATTTCTGAGCGTATTGCGGTAGAGCGCAAGGTCGCTGAAGAAGAAGAGCGTATTAAAGAAGTGCGTGAAGTGTCTGAAGCGGATCGTGCTAAGCAAGTCCAAATAATGGATGCCGAAGCCAAAGCTCAGGAAGAGTTGATTCGTCAGGTGAAAGCGGCAGAAGCTGACGAGCAACGGGCAGTATTCAAGGCGAAAGAAATCAACTTAATGGCTCAGGCTGATCTCGAAGCGGCTGCCAAGCAAGCTGAAGCAATGAAGAAGAAAGCCGAAGGTGATCAGGCTGAACAGGCTGCACCTGGTCTTGCTAAAGCCAAAGTACTTGAAATCACTGCGGCAGCGCGAGAGAAAGAAGGCTTGGCCGAAGCGAAAATCATTGAGGCCAAAGCCGGAGCCAAAGAGAAAGATGGCTTAGCTGAAGCTAAAGTGCTCGAAGAGAAAATGCGCGCTGAGGCGATTGGCGTGAAAGAGAAAGGCCTATCTGAGGCAGCGACTATTCAGGCTAAGGGTGATTCAGAAGCCCATGCTGAAAAAGCCAAAGGTCTGGCAGTGGCAGATGCGAAAGCGGCACAAGGTAAAGCCGAAGCAGAAGTGTTGTTGGCCAAAGCGAAAGCTGAAGCAGATGGCTTGATGGAGAAATTCTCCGCCATGAACAACATGAGCCCAGATTCACGCGAATTCGAAGAGTTCCGCATGAAGCTCGAATATGGCTTGCAGGAAATGCTGGCGTCGCTGGATGCCAATAAAGACGTTGCTAAAGAGCAGGCTGCGGTTATTGCGGCGGCCCTTGAAAACTCCAATATCGATATTGTTGGGGGGCAAGGTGAATATTTCGACAAGCTATCCAAAGGCCTGGGTCTGGGTAACGCCTTGAATGGCTTCCTGGAGAAAAGCCCAATTGCTGATATTTTGGTCAATCGTTTCCTTGGTGGTGACGACAAAGCCAAAGACAGCAAAGAAGTTAACTAACCTAACAGTCAGGCATCAGGGTTTAACCGTGTTTCGGTTAAACCCTTCCCCCTTTCACCCACTTTCGTATCCCCAACGCTTCAATCATCGAGGGAAGACAGATGACGGATTCTGAACAAAAGAACAACGCGGTTGAACAGGCAGTTGCAGACGGCGGCGCCTATGAAGTGATTCGCCAGCGCCTGACTAGTCAGGGTAAGGCCCTGCAAGACGCGGCAAAGTCGGTCAATCAGGCACGTATCGATGAATTTGGTTCGACCGAGATGTCGGTTCTTGGACGGCTGCGATTGCGTACAGAGCATAATTGTTTAGCGCGAGATTTGGTGATTGTTGGGGATATTGTGCTCCTCGGTTACAACGTCTTTATGGGCCTGAAAAAGGAAACGCGGGTCGAAGACGTATTTGCTTTATATCGAATCCAGCAAAATGATGATCAGTTTGAAGCTGAAGCCATCGATTATCAGCAAAGCTTTCTCGCTGATCAGCGCTTTGTTAGCGACTTTGACGAGTTGTATGCCTACTACAAAGATACCCAGCTGGTGCAACTGGTGGTGCGTGATGGCAAGCTGCTGGCATCATTTCAAATTGGCCAGCGCCTGACGGATATTCGGGTTTTTCGCTGGTCGCTAGCGCCAGATGGTAAGGTGCTTGAATATATAGATAATCGCGGCGAGCGTGATATTGCCTTGCCGAACAAGTTTGACTTTGAATGGGTGGCCTCCAAGCGTGAAGACGTTATTGATGGCCGCAATCCTCACGTAAATATTCTGGATACCTTGTTTGTTGATACCCTGCGCGGTGATCTAACCGTTAAAGTTGAAGACAACACCAATACTGGTCAAGGCATCTACTCTGACCCCGTTGATGATAGCAGTCAGTCTTTAGATGATGCTGAGATCCACTATGCCTCCCTTGGTGATCTTATCCTGCTGCGTATTAAGCCCTATCAAGAGCAAGATTACCGATATCTGGTGTTCAACCGCAACAACGAAAGCGTCACGCGAATTGATGCCATTGGTGAGTCTTGTGTGCAGCTACCAGAGGATCACGGCATTATCTTCCCTGGCGGTATGTATCTGGCCACCGGTGAATACAAAACCTTTGATGACGATGTTTCAAACCTCAAATACAAGCGTGTTTTTCGTTCGCCGAATGGCGAAGACGTGCTGTACATGTTCTATCGTGAAGAAGATGGCTTAGGTGCATTATACGGCTACAACCTAATTGAAAAAAGTCTGCAAAACCCATTATTCGCCCATGGCTATGGTTTCTATGAAGACGGCCGCTTGATTATTTTTTACGCCGAAACCGAGGCCACGCGGGTGCATCCGATCCAGATCTGGAAAACGCCCTACTTTTCTGATGAATTCGCTGCAGCACAACCAGAGCGCCAGTCATTCTACGGCAAAATTGGCAATGCCGAGTTGGTACGCGGCATCTCAGAACTATATAGCTTGTCGCGCTCGGTTCTAGAAGCGAATGTTTCATCCAGTCATTACAACGATTTGGCCAAACGCTGCCAGAAACTGTTTGATGCCTACCATTGGCTCACCAGCAGTCAGCTCGATGGCATTGATGATCTGGTCAAGCAAATTGGTGAAACCGCTGAAATGGTGCTCGACGAATACGAAAAAGTCGAAAGCATTCGAGCTCAGTCGAATAAAGCTTTGCAAGAGGCGGTAGCCGAGCAGCAAGAAATCCAGCGCCACATCGATCCCGACGCTTGGAGCAGTCCTAATGACTTTGTTCAAGGTTTGGATCGGTTGCGCTCGCAGCGCGGTCACTTGCTGACTATCCGTGAATACCGCTATATGGATATCGAGCGCATCGATGCGCTTGAGCGGCAGGTGATTGAATGGGAAGAGGAGCTGAATCAGGCCACGGTCGACTTTTTGGCCAGCGATGGGGCGTTGAAGCAGTATTATGATGACTTAGCCCATGTAGCCAAAGAAGCCCCGTCCCAACAAACGGTTGCTGAGTTAAAACCGCTGGTCGATATTCTGGAAAATATGGCAGCTGGTCTGGATTTGTTGTCGGAGCTGATGGCCACGCTTAAGGTGCCGGATGCGACATTGCAAACCCGCATTGTCGATAATATTTCTGAGCTGTATGCCAAGCTTAATCAGCAAAAAGCCAAGCTGGAGCATCAACGAAAATCGATGGGATCGGCTGAAGCCGTCGCTCAGTTTGGTGCTCAATTTAAGCTCTTTGGTCAAAGCATTAACAATGCGCTGAGCCTGGCATCGACACCGGATAAATGCGATGAGCAACTGTCACGCCTATTAGTGCAATTGGAAGAACTGGAAGGTCAGTTCAGTGATTACGACGAATTTTTGGGCGATATTTTAGCCAAGCGCGATGAGGTGTATGAAACCTTTGAAGCGCATAAACAAAAGCTGCTCGAACAGCGCCAACGCAAGTGTCAAAACCTGTTTGATGCTGCTGAGCGTATTCTGAACAGTATCGAGCGGCGCTCACAAAAATTTACAGACCAGGATGAACTTAACAGCTTCTTTGCCTCAGATGGCTTAGTGCAAAAAATCCGCTCGATGAGCAAGGAGCTGCGAGAGCTGGATGATAGTGTTAAAGCGGATGACCTGGAATCGCGGTTAAAATCGGCTAAGGACAACGCCGTTCGTAGTTTGCGTGATAAGTCGGACATCTATGAAGATGGCGGCAATATCATTAAGCTGGGGCCAAGGCACAAGTTCAGCGTCAATACCCAAGCGCTGGATCTGACCATCGTGCCACGTTCCGATGGGCTATACAGCCACCTTACCGGCACCGATTATTTTGAATACTTGGACGATGCTGATCTCAATGCCTTAAAGCCCTATTGGGATATGAGTATTCCGTCGGAAAGCCCGGAGGTGTATCGGGCTGAATATTTGGCGTTTAAACTGCTGATGGCGGCGCGAGATGGTGAAGGTCGCACCCTCACTGAGCTGGCCACACTGTGCAGCGACGAGCAAAAGCTCGCCGCAGCCGTGCGCGACTTTGCCACCCCGCGTTATCGTGAAGGCTATGAAAAAGGCATTCATGATCATGATGCTGCGCGAATTTTGGTGCCGCTTGTTTCATCCTATCAACAGGCAGGCCCATTGCGCTATGATCCAACAAGTCGCGCACTGGCGATCCTGTTCTGGTTGCAATACATGGAAAGCGACGCGACTGCCGGTTGGGAGGCGCGGGCGCGTGATGGCTTGAAACTGGCTGAGCTATTTAATAGCCGTAAAGCGCTAGAGCGGTTGCAGGATGAGGTCTATAAAGCATTGGCAGCCTTTGCTGAGGAAGAGTCGATCCCCGTTCATACCACACAGCTTCGTCAAGCTTCGGTCTATTTAGCGTGGGAGCTGGGGCAAGACATCGTCTCGTTTGCGACGACCAAGTATGCATCCCAGCTTGCTGAGCAGTTTGAAATGCAACTCCGCTCAGCCAGCGGTTGGGACGGCTTTGAAAGTGCATTGCAAAACCTGGCCAGTCAACCCGGCAAAGCCTGGGCATTGGCGCAAAACTGGCTGGCGGCCTTTGTAGAAAATACCAACAACGATAGCGGCCATTTTATTGATGAAGCGGTTGCCATTGTTATTGGTGATAATCGACTTAGTCGAACCGTCGTTAATGTTGATCTGCAATTGGATATTGAGCAACTCCTTGGCAGCCATCCTCGCCTTGAAGATCAATGTTTACGACTGACGCTGGATGATTTCTTATTACGGTTGAATAAGCATATCGAGGATGTCGAGCCAGGCTACTATCGCTTTCAAGATGTGCGGCAATTGGTTATCGAGCGAGAGCGCGATGCATTAAAGCTCGAAGCCTTTAAGCCACGCCCGCTGTCGTCATTTGTGCGCAATAAGCTGATCAACGACGTCTATTTACCCATCATTGGTGACAATCTGGCCAAGCAAATGGGGACGGTGGGCGATAGCAAGCGAACCGATTTGATGGGGCTGTTGCTGATGATCTCCCCGCCGGGCTACGGTAAAACCACTTTGATGGAATATGTAGCCAGCCGCTTGGGCTTGATCTTTATGAAGGTGAATTGCCCTGCTCTTGGTCATGATGTGACGTCGGTCGATCCGGCGAATGCGCCTAACAGCACAGCTCGGCAGGAGCTGGAAAAGCTCAACTTGGCGTTGGAGATGGGCAATAATGTGATGCTGTATTTAGATGATATTCAGCACACCCATCCTGAGTTTTTGCAGAAGTTTATTTCGCTGTGTGATGGTACGCGTCGTATTGAAGGCGTGTGGCGTGGCGAAACCAAAACTTACGACATGCGTGGCAAAAAATTCTGCGTGGTGATGGCCGGTAATCCATACACCGAGTCAGGCGAAACCTTCAAGATCCCAGACATGCTGGCCAACCGTGCCGATATCTATAACCTCGGTGATGTATTGGGCGGTAAAGAAGAGGTATTTGCGCTGAGTTATATTGAAAACTCGCTGACATCGAACAATGTGCTGGCACCGCTTGGCACGCGCGATATGAAAGACGTGTATAAGTTTGTCGCCTTGGCTCAGGGCGAGCAAGTGGCAAATAGCGATTTCAGCCATAGCTATTCGGGTGCCGAGATCAACGAGATCAAAACCGTACTGCAAAAAATGTTTGCCGTGCGCGATGTGATCCTCAAGGTCAATCAGCAATACATTGCATCGAGTGCCCAAGCAGATGACTACCGCACTGAGCCACCCTTCAAGCTTCAAGGCTCGTATCGGAACATGAACAAGATGGCCGAAAAGCTTTCCAGCGTGATGACAGACGATGAGTTGATGCGGGTAATTGCCGATCACTATCAGGGCGAATCGCAGTTGTTGACGGCAGGTGCCGAAGAAAACCTGCTCAAGCTGGCTGAATTGCGCGGCAACATGACCGATGAAGAAAAAGCTCGCTGGGACAGCATCAAAACCAACTTCCAACGCAACAAGGCGATGGGCGGCAGTGATGCTGATGTTGGCACACGCGTCGTCGGGCAGTTGCGTGACATTGCTAGCGGGCTTGGTGAGCTGACCAAGGCCTCGCTGCTTCAGTCTAAACACGCTTCAAGTGATGATGGCTCGGCTCAGTGGGCACAAATGATTCAACCCTTGCTGGAAAGTCAGCAGCAGATCAGCGCGCTTGGAGAGAAAATCAACAAAGCAGTCGGAGCGTTGCAGTCTATGGAAACGCCGACACCACATATTGAAGTCATCAACCAGCCAGTTCCAGGCGTCGATCAAATTTTGCGAACCTTGTCAGATACGGTACAAAACAGCATTCAACCGTTGCTAAGAGTGATGGATGGCAAGCTCGATCTGGATCTAAAAACCCATACCAAAATGCATGAGATTGATAGCGCGCTCACCGGCCTGCGTAACATCGTTAATGAAGAGAAAAAAGCGCGTAAAGAGCGTGAGGATAAAGAGGCATGATCGACAGGGAGCACTCTTCTGAAATGACGCATTATGCCGAACGACATGCCAACAAAACCAACCTTGTTATCCACCTTATAGCGGTGCCAGTGTTTATACTGGCACACATAGGTCTGGTTTCATCATTACTCAGCAAACATTGGCTGGGTGTCGGAGTGAACTTGATGATGATCTTGCTGAGTTTGGCGATGCAGGGTAAAGGACATAAGCTGGAGCATACCCCGCCAGATCCCTTTGCCAGCCCTATAGACTTCGTAAAACGTATTTATCGTGAGCAGTTTTGGGTATTTCCAAGGTTTATGCTGGCGACAAAATCTAATGAGAATGAATAACTGAAAAGCTTCCCTAGTGAGCCATCTCAAATAGCTGTCGGATAATATTGACTGGCGTCGCATAGGACTGCCCTGCGTTGACCAGACCATACTCCGTTTGATGGGCAACGTAAGAGCGAAGTATGCCGCTGAGTTCCCATTGGTTTTCGTAGCAATGGAGCAAAGCGCCACCAGAACTACCTGCATCGATGTGGGCGCTGGTGTGCAATCCTTTTAAGCGCTGGCGAATAAAACGGCCATGGGACACTTTTTGTGAGTGAGTTCCAGGATAGCCTATGGCAATAACTGGTTCGTTGTCGCGTAGTGGTTTGGCACTTAGTGGGATGGGTGGCGTGTTCAGCGTTTCAGCGCGTAGTAAGGCAATGTCTGCTCCCTGATGGGCCGCTACGAGCGATGCGCTGACATGCTGTCCTTGAATATCAACAATGACCTCACCATCGGTCGGCAAGCCGTGAAACACGGTCACAATGCTATCAGACTCCACCACCACACCACTAAAGCTGCTATTGCCAACCTGGATGCGCACGATCGATGGGTAGTAGTCAACGATGCTGCAACCGGATGAATTCGATGCTGCTGGAGTGGTGAATAGTAATCCGCCAATCAGGCTGAAAATAGTCCCTAATAACGGTGTACGCACGGTGGTAGCCTGAGCCTTATGTTTAGGGTATCCGGAATTTCTGGT
>DFOV01000209.1 GCA_002376965.1 Gammaproteobacteria bacterium UBA3532 | reverse complement strand
GGGAAAAGCGGCACGGCACTATCTCATCAAGCACAAGCGCCCTTTTCAAACCTCCTTTCACACCAAGTTTCCCGAATATGTTAATGAGCGCTTACCGTTTATCCCTGTAACATGGGGATATGCCTTATTGCGCCGCTTTCATCAGCCAGCGATCAACGTCATGGTCACCACCAAAACGTTGCAAGAAGAGCTAGCAAGCTATGGCATTCAGCATACAAGTGTCTGGAGCCGGGGCGTTGATACCAAGCTTTACTATGACAACGGCAGCAGCCAGCATAACAAAGAACCCATATTGCTATATGTTGGCCGATTGGCAGTTGAGAAAAATATTGAGGACTTCTTACGCCTGGATGTGCCCGGCCAGAAATGGGTGGTTGGCGATGGCCCTCAACGCCGCCAGTTAGAGAAAGAATATCCTAACGCCACCTTTTTCGGCTACCGCAAAGGTGAGGCGCTGATGGAAAAATACGCCCAGGCTGACGTCTTTGTCTTTCCCTCAAAAACAGATACCTTTGGGCTGGTGATGCTTGAAGCCATGGCCTGTGGCACGCCAGTGGCAGCCTACCCTGTTACCGGTCCAAAAGATGTCGTTGTCCACGGCCAAACGGGTTATTTGGATAGCGATCTAGCTCTGGCTATCGAAAAAGCCCAGACCATCGACCGCTCCCAATGTCGCCAACACGCCGAGCAACATTCTTGGGCCGCTTGCACTGACCGCTTTATGCAGGCTTTTGAACAACCAGCTTATAGCGGTGAAACAGCCTAATCCGGCTTTAACTGCTGATAGCGAGCGATCGCTTCTGGGCGTTTTTTAATGCCTAATTTGCGATAGAGTGCACGGATGTGGCTTTTTACCGTTGAGAGCGCAACGCACTGTTTATCGCTGATCTCCTCGTTGGATAACCCTTGACCAATCAGGGTAAGCACTCGCCATTCTTTGCGCGTTAGGGGAATAGCGCGAACGGCTTCGGGATAGTCGTCGTCATTTGAGCGGGGCAAGCCTGGACGGAGTTTACATAGCTGAATAATACGTGTACTAAACGACAGCTCTTCCTTACTAATCGATCGCAGCTCCACCAGGCGCTCATAATCTTTTAGCAAGACTGATTTATAACGTAAAAATGGCCCAACTATATCCTGGCAATACCCCTGCTTGACCGCTCCTATTAGGTATTCAAAACCTTTATCGGGGTGAATGATGGCGAGTAATAACGCATTTTCCAACCCATCCAACACTAACCCTGAATCCTTGGCAAGCTGATAGAGCCCTTCCAAGACCGACAAATCCGGCTCGGCCTCGTGCACGGCACTTAAATATGCACTGACTCGAATGCATTGCTGATAAATAACACTTGTTTCGGGAAAGGTCATCAAGCGCGGTAAATCGCTTTTCGGCCAACGCAGATGGTTATTTCCGGTCAATATCGCGTAGTGCATCATTAGCTCTAGCAGCTCGGCAATCCATTCCTCGAAAAACTGCACAGTCTGCATCTCGACCAACAGTTGCTGGATAATGTCGTCGGCCAGGCCATACTTTTGCTCCAGCAACAATACGCGGGCTCTTTCGATCTTACAGGGGTAAGACCAGATTTCACCCCAGCGCAAAGCATAGTCGATGGCTTGATCGGCATACTGAGCGGCGTCCGTAACCTGATAGCTTAGGCGGCAGACTTGCGACATTGAGCGCAACATATATTCCGAACTGGATATAGCTGTGAGATATTCTTTTTTGTTGAGTTTCAGCCCCTTTTCATGCCAACGCCGTGCTTCAGAAAGCGAGCCTCGGCGAACACTTAAACAGGCCCAAAGATAGGCATACCAAAAAAGAGCCGGGATTGAGTCTTTTTCTACACACCGATGAGCCAACCCCAAATACTCTTCAGCGCGGGCAAAGTCAGCATTGGCCATCGCTACACGGGCGATGCAAGCAAAGCCTGTTGACGCTGCAGGGTTATGCTCACCAACACGCTTGATCGCATCTTCCGCCAGAGCCTCGGCTTTGGCATATTGATGCAACCCAATGGCAATGTCGCACTCAAGGCAACCGAAAATACCCATCCAGTAATAATAATCATCGGCGCTCAGGTGGGTTTTCATTACCGTTTTAGCCTGGGCCAAATAGTAAGCGACCTTCTCAGCATTCCTGACTAAAGCAAAGTTGATCCAACAGACCATACTACAAATCATTGGTGTTGAAACAATGTACAACTCAGGCAAGGCATCAATCAGCTTCATCAGCAGCCGTACATGACCACGATGATAAAATTCCCAGCCATGCTCTTCGACTAACCTTTTCAGTTGCTCAACATTATTGCTTTGCAAAGCATAGCTCGCAGCTTCGGCCGGATCTTGTTGAGATATCCACCAATCAAATGCTCGGCTGTTGATGTCGCGATAGCGTTCAGGATCTTGGCGCTGGCACTCCTTGTTCAAAAAATCTCGGAAGAGGGAATGAAAGCGAAACCAGTGACGTTCTGCATCCAACACACTGATAAACATGTTAGTTTTTTGCAGGTAGTCCAAAATAGCCAGCGCATTGTCTATTCCTGTCACTTGCTGCAATGATTCGATATCAAACCGGCTCAGCACACTGCTGGCAAGAAGAAATTCGCGCACCTCCGGCTGCTGGCGTAAATAGACTTCTTCAGCCAGGTATTCTTCTACCACTAGTTGGGCAGAGTGCCCTTGTTGAATAAAACGTGCTACATCGCTATCACTATGGCAAGACAGTGTTAAAAGCTGCAACCCTCCTATCCAGCCTTCAAAGGACTTTTCTAATCCAGATAATAATTCTGGCGCCAGTGAGCAGTGTAATCGCAAATCAACAAATGACTGCGTTTGCTCACGATTGAGGCGAAGCTCGGCATCGCCGAGCACCAGGGCTTTGCCCATCGCACGAAGACGCTGAATACCAATTTTCGGCTCCTGGCGTGAGGTAAATATCAGCGTTATCTGCTCCGGCAAATATTTCACCAGGTACTTCAGGCCTTCGAGGATCTGACGGTCGGTTAGCACATGAACATCATCCAGAACCACCATCAATGGTTCCGACTGGGCCAGCGCATTAATGACCTCAGCGATAAAAGGCATAAGCTCACTGACTCGCTGATTGGCCGCCTGTTCAGCGATGTGAATGTCAAGCTCCAGGTGAGCACTGAGAGTTGCAACGAGATACATCGCAAAGCGCGATACCTCGTTGTCATTCTCATCAAGGCTTAGCCAGGCAATTGAGCATCCTTTTTGCGCTTGATGACTAGCCAGCTCAATCGCTAATGACGATTTACCATAACCTGCTGGTGCGCAAAAGACGCAAACCGCATATTGTTCTGCCCCGATCTGCTGAACCAAGGCGTCGCGCGCTAAATAGTCCTTGGGTAAAGAGGGGGTGGTAATTTTGGATAGTATGACGTAACTACTGACCATCACCGACCTCCTTGCAGATAGTGAATAAAAACAGGGATGGATTCAGGCGATAACCATACCACAAAGCATCGCATGAAGCAGTGCTATCGGTCATGGTTTCGCAGGTCATAGTAAGGGAGATTGATAGTACGGGAGATTGATAGTTTGCTACGAAGAGCACCATTATCGCCGAGTAGCAGGTAGTTTCTGGAGTAAATTCTGCCGCATGGATGATTTCACGGCGTTTTGCGCGAGAAACTACCTGTTACTCGGCGATAATGGGTAGCAAATATTGATCAGCAGATTACTCGCCTGCTCCATCTGATTCCGGAGCTTCTTTAGCGACATCAGTCACTAGCATCGCCAGATCCCGAGCGAAAATATCACCTTTGACACCATCGATGGCATAAACCCAACCTTTGGTGCGTTTTTGCATTGCCTCAACCGCAGCTTGTTGCTCAGCGGAAGCATCAGGCAAAGCGCTCACATCAAGAGTAATATAATACACCCCGTCTTCCGCTCCTTTAGCATGTTTCACTTCAATCCGAGCTAGCTCTTTGGTTTTGAATACCAGCTGATTGTGCGGTTCTGGCAGCGAAAATTTTTCTGCAGCAACGACATTGTTCAAATAAAGGTTATCAAGTAAACCACCCATTTGATTGATCTTCCATTGCTCAGCGGCCTCTTTGCCTTCAGGTATATCGACAAGAGAAAAATCTGCACCGCTTCCCTCTGCGCGGTGAATTACATATGCAGGCTCATCAGCATGGCGAACACTAACTTCAGTGACATCAGACGCAGCAACATCAATGATTTGACGGCTCATCCAGTCTTCCTTGGTTGCAGGTGTACGTACTTGACTCGATAACAACCATACTTGGTCATCACCTACAATACGCGCATAACGCCCAGCCTTATTCAAACCATAGTTACCCAAAATCACATCCGCAACGACTTTGCTATCGCTAGCAAGGGTCAGCTGCAGCGCATTGCTATCGCTGGCAGCATTAGCTAAATCCTCAACGCCTAATTTGCTGTGATTTTCAGGACGATTAGTTTTCTTCTCTTTCAACTTCACCTGTGCCAGCTCGCTTAAAACCGACTTAATTTCGCCAAAGTCAGCATAGTAATTAGCAGCAGACGTCACCCGCCACTCACCATCAACTAAACTAAGGCTGAGATTTTCATCGTTGGCTGAAGCAACCTTGATCTGATTGACCTCGTTTATCACGGCTGCCAAATCAGGCAAGAATAGATCGCTACTGGCAACACTATCGACCTGCCGTTGATCTTGCTGATAAATAACCCCGGCAACCCCTAACAAAATGACGACTAGAGCGACAAGTATGACCAATTGATTCTTTTTCATTGTCTCCTCCTTACACGCTACCGACAGCCGCACGCATTTTCTTGCGCCGACCCAATGAAACAAAGATAGCGATAATACAAAGAATAATAGGCACCAAGGCAATGTTCATAAACTTCAAAACACTTCCCAGCGCTTCGATATCTTTATCCAGCTTATGGCGAACGTCCCGCAGCTCTTTACGCACTTCTAATTTTTGCTGCTGAAACTTAGCCAGCTCGTTTTGTTGAGCATCGTTTAGAATCAACGCGTTTTGCTGATCATTATCTTTTTGCAATGCAATCAGCTTTTGTTCTAGCTCATCAAGCTGTCCCTGTAGCTGCTGTTCGGTTTCACGAAAGGTTTGTTCAGCCTCTTTGCGAAGCGCATTGACGGTGTGGAATGGACGGGCAAACTGGCCCCGGCTGCGCAAGCCAATCAGAGCAGAGCTGCCAGACATGGTATCGGCGATATTCAGCAATAAGCTGGCATTATCAGCGAAAGGCGTGGCAATGGATTGACCGAAAAAGTTTTGCACCTGAACCCACAAACGGTCAGATAGCACATCGGAATCGGTCACAATAACAACATTGATATCCTCGGCTTCCGTCAAGTGGGTATCTTCTCGCCCTTCGACAGGCGGCTTATCGAAAGCCGATTTTACTGCTCCCTTAAGGCGCGCAGCCACTGTGTAGCTTTCAGCATCTGCGTTGAACTCTTTCAACAACGGCTCTGGGTCCATCAACATCTGAAAGCGTGAACGGTCAAACAGCATGCTGTTTTGACTGGTCGTAATAAGCGATGTAAAAGCTGTTGTGGCATTATCCAAGGGCACGACATAACCTGCGCTAGCTAAATTAATCGTTTCCAAATCGGCACTGATGGTCTCTTCTTGATTAATGGCCTCTTTGGGTAAGCCCATAAGTCCTAAGTGCGTTACAGCACCACCGCCATTGGGCCGACCAATAGCCAACGCATGTTGCATGTCAGCAACCACCTGCTCCAGATTGACTTCCACTCCCCAGGCTTTAAATAAAGGTGCCAACTTCTGGTTATCGAGCGTTGGCGAAGGCATGCCGGGCTGAGCTGGGCGATCCATTTCTGCCACAGGATCAACGAACAATGCCAGCTTGCCGCCACGTAAAACAAACTGGTCTATCGCATACAAGCCTGGTTCAGTGATATCGGTGGGCTGTACCACTAACAATAAATCGATATCGTCATCAATATGGTCTTCATCAACACTAATACTACGAATTTCGTAGAGTTGACTCAGTTGGTTATAACTCATCCACGGTTCGGCCATGCCACCTTGAGAATAGTCGTTATTCCCGGCGATCTTCAGATTGCTCATAACGCCCAGCACGGGCTTTTTGGTATTGGCCAAACGGTAGATCATTTTACTGATATCCGCTTCCAGAAAGTTTTCCTTACCCGGTTGGAAAAAAGGAATGATTTCCTGATCATCAATGCTATTGGTACCCGCTAAGCCGAGATAAAGGGTGCTCTCACCGTTAGACAATGGCACGCCTTGTAACCCAAATTCAGCAGCTTGATCTTCTGCTTCAGAAAACGGCTCGGGATCTACCAGTGTTAAGTTAATTTTTCCGTCGGCAATTTGTTCATACTCTTCCAGCAACTCACGCACTCGGGTGGCGTAGCTGCGAATTTGCGGCAAATCACGGCTGGCTTTATCCGAGAAGAAAAAATATAAATTAACTGGCTCATCAATGCTTTCTAGAACCTGGCGCGATGAATCACTGATGGTATAGAGGCGGTTTTCGGTTAGATCGAGGCGAACCCCGCCAAAAATAATTGATACCAACAAATTAAAGGCCAAAAAGCCAATGGCCAGGACAGCCAGACCACTGGCGGAAAAAAGTGTCTTTTTCATCAGTTACGTCCCTCTTAATCTGCTTTTTTGATTTCAATAACAGTAGCAGTGGCAATCAGCCATGCCGCAATAAACCCAACAAAAAAGAACAGGTCGCGCATATCGACCACACCTTTTTTAATGGCTTCGAAGTGAGTCCAGAAACTTAGGCTGGCAACAGAATCCAAAGCAAACTGCGGTGCCCAGCCAGAAAACAAATCCAATACCATCGGAAACCCACTAAGGATAAACAACAAACAAACCACAACAGCGATTATAAAGGCAATGACCTGGCTCTTAGTGCAGGCAGAAATACAGCCGCCTACCGCAAGATAAGAACCTGCCAATAACCACGAGCCAATGTATCCCGCTAAAATGACACCATTGTCTGGATCACCTAGATAGTTGACCGAAACCCACATAGGGAAAGTCAGCAGTAGAGCAATACCGGTAAAACACCACGCCGCCAGGAACTTAGCCAACACGGCTTCACCATTGCGTACAGGCAGAGTCATTAGCAACTCGATTGAGCCACTGTTGCGCTCTTCTGCCCACAAGCGCATAGAAATAGCTGGAACCAGGATCAAATAAAGCCACGGATGAAAAGCAAAAAATGGCTCTAAATCGGCCTGCCCTCGCTCGTAAAAGTGGCCAAGATAAAAAGTGAATGCGCCACTTAGCATAAGAAAAATCACGATAAATATCAGCGCTAGCGGCGTTGCAAAATAACTATTAAATTCGCGTCTGAACAGCGACGAAACCATCGACCAATGCATCAAGCCGCCTCCTCTGTAATTGAACGGAAAACATCATCCATACGTCCTTGCTCCAGAAATACCCCTTTGATATTCCACTGGTGCTTTTCTGCCTCTTCACGCACTTGCTGGTAGCTCACATCCGACTTGGCAAACAGTGTGATATCCCGTCCATCACTACTTACCTCAAATGATTCAACACCGGCAATAGCATTGACAATAGTTTGAGGATCGGGAGAGTTGGTGAAACGCAGGGTGATTGCCTGATGGTATTTAGAACGCTGCTGCAATTCTTCTGGTGTACCGTCAAACAGCATCTCACCACGAGAAATAATCATGGCGCGCGAACAAACCGCAGTCACCTCTTCAAGGATATGCGTGGAGACAATGACGATTTTATCTTTTGACATGCTGCGAATTAATTCACGCACCTGATGCTTCTGGTTTGGGTCAAGCCCATCGGTCGGTTCATCCAGAATCAACACCTTGGGGTCATGTATGATGGCCTGAGCCAGGCCGACTCGGCGTTTAAAACCTTTTGACAAAGTCTCGATCGGTTTGTGGGCGACTTCATTCAGCTGTAGCTGGTCTATTACATGTAATACTCGCTCTCGCTGCTCTTTGCCACTGAAACCACGGATTTCAGCCACAAAATGGAGAAACTGCCACGGTGTCATATCAGCGTACGCTGGTGCCCCTTCGGGCAAATACCCAATTTGCTGCTTAGCCAAGCGCGGTGACTCCTGCATATCTAATCCACATACACGAATCACACCATCACTTGGAGACAAAAAGCCGGTAATCATTTTCATTGTTGTTGATTTTCCCGCCCCGTTAGGGCCGAGAAATCCCAGCACTTCGCCTGTTTTCACCTGAAAGCTCAGGTTATTGACAGCTCGAAAATCGCCGAAGTATTTACTAAGGTGTTCGATTTCTATCATTGCTATCTCCAAAGGTCTTATGCATAGGCACCTATCGATTGGTTATGCACTATGCGACTACGCTAGTCTGATCCACACTCTCGCGCGATTGTGCTCGTAAGGACAAGCCATTCGCTTAAGAGTTCAGATAATAATATTCAGATAACTGGTCCACAAAATCCCTTGGGATTCTTGGGGCAGATTTATGAATTTCAACCCCGAAAGATAAACAAGCCTAGATGTTAGCGCGGCAATATGCCACGCTGTCTGAATCCCATGTAGCCTTGCAAGCCACCGGTATGGACCAGTAGTACTCGCTCGCCACTGCTCCAGCTAGCTTTTTGCGCCTGATTCAGGCTATAGGAGACCATTTTAGCGGTATAGACAGGTTCTAATGGAATAGCGGTTTGTGCTTCAAACAATCGCAACTGCCGAATCAGTTCGGGTGGCGTTTTAGCATAGCCGCCCCAGTGTGCATCTTCGATAAGCTTCCAATTGATGGCACATTGGCCATCAATATATCCAATAATATCGTTGCACAACTGCTGGTTGCCCTTAAGCACGGAAACCACATCCAAATGGGCTGCATGATCAACAGCACCCAGTGCAATCCCCGCCGCTGTGGCTCCAGTACCAGCGGCAACAACAATACGATCATAGTGTTGAGTAAGGGAAGCAAAAGCTTGGGCCACGCTTTTTACCGCAAGAGCGTTACTTCCGCCTTCGGGTACCACATAGCTATTGGCATAGCGTTGCTGCCACTGAGCAATATATTCCGGCTGATAACGTTGACGATAGTCTGAGCGGGACACAAAGTGCAAGTGCATTCCCCAGGCTTTAGCTTGCTGAAGTGTTGGGTTTTGAGGGTCATATTCTCCACGAATAATGCCTACTGTTTTTAGCCCAAAGCAATGACCTGCTGCGGCCAACGCATGAATATGATTCGAATAGGCACCACCAAAACTAACAATAGTGTCAGCGCCAATGCTGATAGCGTGTTGCAGATTCAAGCGCAACTTAAGCCATTTATTACCATTGATCGATGGATGGCAAAGATCGTTGCGTAGTATATCTACCTGCAAGGCCTGACGTTCAAATAACGGATGGCGGACTTTACCAATTGGCCCTAATAGGGGGATATCCTGAATGAATGACAATCGAGCTTATTTCTTTTGCATGGGTCTGCCAAGATAGAAACCTTGTCCACCACTAAGACCAAGAGATTTAGCCTGCATCCACTCCGCTTCGGTTTCAATACCTTCAGCCAAGACGCAGCAGTGCACATTAGAAGCCAGCTGCACCACACTTTGAATAAAGACATGATGCTCGCGTTCCCGATCCAGCAAACGAATAATACTACTGTGCAGCTTGAGATACTGTGGAGTTATCTGCTCAAGGTAGTTGATGGTGGCATAGGCCTGCCCTACATGATCAACGGCTATCCGCACACCAAGCTCACGCAGGCGCTCAAGCTCTGGTAAAAATTGATCGATATTTGAATCAATACTGTATTCCGAAAACTCAAAGATCAATCGCTTGGCCAGATGTGGAAGCTCCGCCAATTTTTGCATCAACCATACGTTGAATAATGGTTCAACCAGGCTTTCAGCTGAGATATTGATGGAGCAATCACCAAAGTCATTGCCGTCGTGAAGCAAGTACTTGATAACTTGTCCAACCACAAGCCTATCCAGCTTGGCCTGTAACCCACAACGATGGGCCATCGGCAGATAAATCGCTCCACTAACCAGCTTACCCTGATCATCCACAACACGGGTGAACACTTCGTGGAATAACACACTTTGAGCATCGTCACTGGCCACCACTGGCTGAAAAAATATCCGGATCTCGCGCTGCTCAATGATGCGCTCAAGCATCACTCGCCAACGAACAGACCCTTTGATCGAACTAGCATCAAGGTGCCCTTGCTCGTATCCAAAATAACTATTCGGTCCTTGCAGCTGAGCACTGCGCAACGCCATATCAGCCTCAGATAAAACCTGATATGGCTCGCTACCCGGCCCATAGATCGACAGCCCTATGTGCCCAAGATCGAGCTGGCTCATTCCACTGGGAATGGGTAAAGAGCGCATATTTTTTAACAAATTTTTGCTGAGCTTTTGCGCTTCCTGAATGGTTGTTTGCGGGGCCAAGATGGCGAAATCGCCATCTTTTAAATGTGCTACCACTGCGCCTTTCACCCGAGTAGTGGCATTTTCAATCAGGTGCGCGGTCTGCAACAACAGATCGTTAGTAACTTCGGTTCCAACCATTTCAACGGCCGTTTCAAAGTCTTTCAGCTGTAACAGCATCAACACACCTTGGGTTGCTTCGTCTCTCCCCCTAACCGCCACTTCCAGGCGGCGTTCGAAAAATTGCCGATTGGCCAACCCAGTAGTTTCATCGTTGAAGGTGTGCTCGCGGATATAATTGGTTAAACGCAACTGCTCTTGAAGGGCGCGTTTTAGCTTGGTTTGCAAGCCCTCAATCGTATCCCAGATACATCCAGTTAGCTCTTTTTCTTCAGCAGTTAGAGCCACACCGGACAACCCATCTTTCACGGCACCTACAGCCTCATGCAACCGTTCCCACGGTGCAATGATTCGTGGCAATACAAAGTGGTAAGCAATACAGCAAGCCACCAATAACACAAATTCATAAAGTAATGTATTGACCAGTCCGCGTCCTATTTCACTATTAGCCTGCTCACTGGCAACAGAAATCATTAAACGCCCTACCGGCTGCCCCTCTGCAAACAATCGAACATCGGTTGAAGCGGCATTGATGCCGTACCAAGGCGTAGGAACAGGTTGCTCTTTTTCACGGACAAACAGAGGATCGCCCAGGGGGACTTCAATGCGTAATAAATTGAGTTCTCCGAGTTCGAACAACCGGTTAGCCGTTTGGCGAACCGTCGCAGGGTTTCTTATACCCTCGGCGACAATGACGCCGTACTGTGCGGCCAGGCTATTGCCCTTGTCGTCTAAAGCGGACTTCCAAGCCGTGCGAACGAACGAAAAATTCACTATGGTAGCCACGGTAATCAGAACAAATATGCCGACATACCCCATTAATGTCAGGCGAGCATTCAATTTCATCCAAAATCCTTAAACGGAGTTAGCGCGAGTCATGAAGATAACCAACCCCAGAGTGAAAAACAACCTTAGGCTGATGGCGGCCCTAGCCAGCCTTTACATTTAGAACGGTTTCATTAGCCGGATTAACCACCCTGGCAGGGCGAGACAGCGCAAAGCCTTGTACTTCATCGACCCCTAATTGTTTCAACTTACGTAATTGCTCGATATTTTCGGTGTGAAGAGCAACGGTTTTCTTACCCAGCAAATGCGCCATTTCAACCAGTGATTTAATCATGGTTTCTTCAATGGGATCGTGAACAATACTATCCACGATCATTCCGTCGATTTTCACCGTCGATACCGGCAGGTTTTTCAACTGACTGAACGAGGTAAATCCTCGGCCAAACTCATCAGCAGTAAATGAAACGCCTTTATCTGAGAGCGCACCAAAGACTTTCTGGCGGGTCACCATATGCGAAAGTAATGCATTTTCTTTGATTTCAAAATTAATAAAACGCGGGTTTACGCTGTAGCGTTTACAGGTTTCAAGAAACCAGGTATCGAAATTTTCTTCTTCCAGCGCTTGCGGTGATAAATTAACTGCAAACTCGATATAGTCACCGCGTCGATGACATTGCGACAAGGTTTTCAACGCATGCAATACGACCCAACGATCGATGCTGGGCATTAAATTGAAGCGCTCGGCACTGGGTATAAAAGCGCGAGGATGGATGATTTCATCGTCATCCCGCAACCTCAACAACACTTCAAACCGCTCAGCTGGAACATTGGCATGCAGATAGGTCATAAGATTGTCTACTGCGCCATCTTCCAGCACTTTTGCGTCAATTTTGTTCAGCGGTAGAATCGACTGGTAATACAGTTCGAAGCCATCATCACGCAACGCTTTGGAAATCCGTCCAGACCAACCTTCATCTTTTGATTTGAGTGCTTGGACATCTTCCAATTCATCATACAAATGGGCTTGGTTTCGCCCTTGCTGCTTGGCTATATGGCATGCAGCATCGGCGTTGGCCATTGCGATGCCAGCAGAGGTCGTTTGATCGTCCAATAAAGCCACGCCAACCGAACCGGTCACATCAAAATATTGACCTTCATAACAGAACTCTGTTTCCTCCAGGATCTGACGGAATTGATTTGCCAGCTCTTTCACATTGTCTGGCCCAGCTACATTACGTAATAAAACCGCAAACTCATCGCCACCCAGCCGCGCGACTAGATCCGTGGAGCGCAATCGAGTATTTAGCTTCTGACTGATTTCGATCAACAGCTGATCACCAGCAGAATGACCCGCTGTATCATTAATATATTTAAAGCGGTCCAAATCCATATAGAGAACGGCAGACCGTTCAGTACTGCGTTTTAAACGCCGAATTTCTTCGGATAACGCGTCTTCAAAGTACTGACGGTTGAGAAGCTTGGTTAAGTGATCGTGGTTGACCTGCCATTTCAGCTCTTCTTCAAATAGCTTGCGTTCAGATATATCCCGAAATGCCACCACAGAGCCTGCAAATCGCTCACCGATAGACAACGGACGAATACTGTACTCAACCGGCAGCGCATTGCGACCATCTTTCCAAAACGTGGTCTCCCAACCATGCAATTCGTCTCCCAGAACATAAGCCTGATGCAAAAAGCAGGTGTCAGGAGTTGTACGCGTACCATCGCTTAGGGCAAAGTGAAATAAATGATGCGCCTGCTTGCCAAGCACCATGTCTTCATTACGAAATCCCAGGATGCGCAATGCTGCAGGATTCATAAAGGTGATACCACCTTTCGGATCAACACCATAAACACCGTCTCCCACCGAAGAAAGAATGCTGTCGAGCCGTATTTTTTCCCGCTCTACCTGGCGCTGCTCCTTGACCGCTCGACTCATGGCAGCAATGCGTGCGCAGAATAGCTTGGCACTTTCGTTTTTAAACATGCATTCGGTAGCACCCGCATCCAGTGATTCCGTGATCACATTGTCCTTGTAAGCACCGGTAAGAATGGCCAGTACCATATGCGCGGTATGCGGTTGGCTACGCAACCGTCGACACAACATCGCGCCGTTTGCACCTTTCATGTAATAGTCGATAATGCCAATGTCATAAGCCTTGTGTTGCGCCATTTCCAGCGCCTTTTCGGCGCTATCTGCCGTGTCGACGCTATAACCGCGCTCAGCAAGCATTTTTGAGTAGGTAACTCGAATAGTTCGCGAGTCATCGACCAGCAACACTTCCACTTCGTCACTGTTCAATCGCTGTCGCTTGAGCTGCTGGCCTGCCTGTTCAAATAGACGGTAGATTACTTCAGAGCAACGCTGGTGTTGCTCCCACGACATCAATGTCGTCCGATCTCTTTTGGCTAAGTTAGCCCCGCGCAACCCGCTAGGATCCTCGGCCAATAGCAACACAGGGATATGTTTAAACGATGATCCATTTAATATTCTCAGCAACAAGCGTACTTCGTCGTTGGCGTTGTCAGAGCATCCCATAACAATCGCAGAGCTATGGCTTACCTCAGACTGGATAAACTCTGGTAGATAATCTACCGCTTCACGGTAGCTTTTGATGGTCGTGATTTTAAAGCACTGCTTGAGTGCATTGGTCAAAATAAACCTGAGGGTCGGTGAAGGCTCAATGAGAACAATATGATTCATGCCTGCTTCCATCGGATTTATATTGCATAGTCAGATTCACGGTCTTAATTCGTTGTAATTATTCGTGGGCGCAATCCAGGGCATTGGTATTCTATTACTTCGAGGCAACTTATACTTCGAGGTAAAACCCTTTCGCTGCGAGGTCGGTCTAGCTTTCTTTACAAATAGTTTAGCTTATAGACGTTAGATACGTTAGTCTTGATCCTTAAATTTTTAAATCAACTATCATGGTAAAGTGATTGTTTATTCTTTTATGCCATGCATAATAAAGGGTTAGTTTTTTATTTCGAATGATAAATACGCAAGGGCCTGCTATTTATACACCTATAATAAAAACGGGTAACGAGCTTGCATCTCGCTTAACCCACTAAAATTAAGAGGTTTATCGCGTGACCAAAAAACTCGGCGTGCTGCTGGTCGGCCTGGGCTCAGTTAATACAACACTCATTGCTGGGGTAGAATCGATTAAACGAGGGCTAACTCCAGCCACAGGTTCATTGAGCCAACTCGGGCGACTAGAGTCCATTCCAGACCACCCCAAATTAACCGATATACTGCCGCTAACTTCATTAGACGACTTGGTCTTTGGTGCTTGGGACATTTTCCCAGACAACGCTTATCACGCCGCCGTTAGTGCTGGCGTGCTTAGCTCAGAAATGATTGAAGCAGTAAAAGAGCCCCTCGAAGCCATCACGCCAATGACAGGGGTGTATGACAACCGCTTTCTTCCCTCCGTCACCGGCCCACACACCAAAGCTCCCGCCACCCGAGCTGCCTGGAGTGAGGAACTAGCCAAGGACATAGCGTCGTTTAAACAGCAACACCAGTGTGAGCGCCTTATCATGGTGATAGCCGCTTCAACCGAAGCCTTTCAACCACTGCAAGATTGCCACCAATCGCTGGACGCCTTTGAAGCAGCCCTGGCGGAAGACAGCCCCTCTGTAACACCACTACAACTTTATAGCTATGTAGCGCTTAAATCAGGCATTCCCGTTGCTAATGGGACGCCCAATTACACGGTCGAAACACCGGCATTACGCGAGCTGGCCAGACAGCAGCAGCTACCGACCGCAGGCTCCGATTTCAAAACGGGACAAACTCTGTTTAAAACCGTTCTCGCTCCGGCTTTCAAGCAGCGCATGTTGGGCGTAAAAGGTTGGTTCAGTACCAACATATTAGGCAACCGAGATGGTCAGGCATTACACCACCCCGGCTCGTTTGAAGCGAAAGAGAAATCAAAATTAAGCGTGCTGGAAAGTATTCTTTGCCCCAAAGAAAACCCAGAACTATATGGTGATATCGATCATCAGATCCAGATCCATTATTACAAACCACGGGGAGACAACAAGGAAGCCTGGGATAATATCGATCTAGAAGGCTGGATGGGTTACCCGATGCAGTTAAAAATCAACTTACTAGCGCGGGACTCGATTCTGGCTGCCCCATTAGCACTGGATATCTTACTGTTTCTGGATTTAGCCTATCAGAAAAATGCCTCTGGCCCGCAAGATTGGATGGGGTTATTCTTCAAATCGCCCATGGCGCTGGAAAATCAACGCCAGGTTCACGCATTTTCCGAGCAATACCAGATATTTCAATCCAAGCTTGGCGAATGGATTGAATAAGTGCTCAGGCCTCTGAAAAGGGGCCTTCCTTGGCAACGTTTCCCTCTCTCCTCAAAAATCCGGTCGCTGCATCGCTTATTGAGTTGATGCGATTTTTAGCACCGCCGGATTCCAATCGACACCTTCCGCTTTGGCTGCAGAGAGGTTAAGCAAGATTTTTGGCTTTCCGGCTTCAACAGCCAGTCCCACGGAAATACCTTGGTCGACCCAGCTGGTATTACCTGTTAGGGTCAGCGCGTTATGCTCTCGCGCGTATTGGATAGCGGATGTGACATCAGCATCGTTGCCGATGTAAATAACATCATAGGCAGTGCTGGGAGGCTGAGAGGCTGAATCAACACTTGTTAGTTCTACCCTCCCCAAGCGCTTACCAGCAAATCGACTTAACTGCTCAGCAAGCTCATTATCGCCAACGACAAAAATACTGGCCTTCCCTTTATCACTGATTCCTTTTTCAAAATTCACCAGCTTTCCAATTAACTTGGCCTGGACAGCAGACGGCAACCCTTCCGCGTTGGCCAGCAGCGCAACGCTCGAGAGCAATAAAACAGACAACATGGTTCTCATAAATCATACCTCAATTACAACAGGGTAGATTCAGTTATAACCAAGGCCAGATGAACATTAGCTGAACGACTACAGAAGCATCTATCGCTTTAACTTATACCCACTTAGCCCCTCACAATCGGTTCAGCTAAGATTCAGTTTCCAATCATTAAAATATGAGTGATGAATGGCAATTTTGCCTGTATTGCTTAAAAGCAACGTGAGGAAACCACTATGCGCTTAATGATAGGTTTATTACTGGCCGTTGCAGCCACTGCGGCAGACGCTAAAGATGAGCAACGCGACGATTGGAGCAAGCACAAAGGCCCCCAGTACCAAATCGAGGCCAAACACCGGCCTCACCACCGCCCCCACCACATCAAGAAACACCATAAGAGACACCAGCATCATCATGGTCATGTGGAATACCGGTTTCAATATACTCACCGCCCCTACCGGCCCCACCATACCACCTATATCGAAACCGGCCCGAGCTATGTTTATGCTCAGGTAACCCATGTCAGCCCGATCTACGAAAGCGTGGTGGTTAACCGGCCAGTCAAAGAATGTCGTATGGTTGAAATAGCTCGCCAAACCAACCATTCATCACCATTGCCCACTATACTAGGGGCTGCCATTGGTGGAGCGATTGGCAACCATATTGGCAGTCACCACCCACACCGGGGCCATCGCGGCGTTCATACCGCTGTTGGCGCAGCCATAGGCGCATCAATAGGCCATAGTGCCGGACAGCGTCACCATCCAGGTCATACCCGCTATGAAACCGTAGAAAGGTGTGACTGGGTCGACCACCACAAGACAGAGCGCAAAATTACCGGCTATAATGTGACATACCGCTATCGCGGCCATAAGTACACTACATATTCGCATGCCCATCCCGGTGACAGGATTCGCGTAGAAGTCGATCGGATGAGGCACTAAGCATGAAAGCGCAAGGGGGTCAGCAGTGTCACATCGAGCAAAAGGGTTAGCCATTGTTATGTTATGGATACTGATACCATTTATGGTCCTGGCTGGCCCGACATCGCTGGAGCAAGCGGTGGATAAGGTGAAAGCTCAAGCTGGCGGCAAAGTGCTCAAGGCTGAAACCTTGCAAACCCAGCCGCCCTATCACCGGATAAAAGTGCTATCAAAGTCGGGCAAAGTTTATATTTTCAAAGTAAACAGCGAAACAGGAAAAGTTGCGCGGGTTGGAAAATAAAAAATTAGCAATATGAAGGATAACTCGGATGCGTTTACTACTGGTAGAAGATGATCAAGCGTTAAACCAGAACCTGCAACAACAGCTGCAAAAGCAAGGGTTCGCTGTTGACTCAGCGCTAGATGGCGAAGAGGGGCTGTATTTGGGCAATGAATACAGCTACGATGTCGCAGTGATCGATTTGGGTTTACCAAAGCTTGATGGCATCAGCTTGATCACGAAATTGCGCCAACATCAAAAATCATACCC
>DFOV01000400.1:1029-6761 GCA_002376965.1 Gammaproteobacteria bacterium UBA3532 | reverse complement strand
GGACTTGGCCCAAAAGTTTAAAACCTTGATGGACAACACCTATATCGATTGGGAAAGCCACTTGGAAAAGTATGTCGGCGAAATGGCCGCCTACCAGACTGGCCGAGTCGTGCGCAGCGCCATCGAGTGGGGCCAGGAAACCCGAGAAACCCTGGCTCTGAATCTGTCGGAATATTTGCAGGAAGAATCCCAGCAGCTGCCACCCAAGGCTGAAGTTGAAGGCTTTTTCAGTGATGTCGTTGAGTTGCGTAGTGATGTGTCACGAACAGAAGCGAGATTACGACGGTTGGAGCGGATGTTGAGTTCCGGCTTGGAGTAGTCGCTAGGTGTACGAAATTTTGGATTTCATTGCAGATTGCTACTCCCCAATCCTCCTTATTTGCTTTGTAGTTGCATGCACCAATGCATTAAGAAGAAAGAAGTATCCTCTAGTTATTAGAGGGATATTATTTCTTGTTATGGCATTGCTGTTTAGCTATGGGGTGATGTTTGCTGATCATCATTTTATGTGGTTTGCTCGGGCCTCACTGGATTACAGTACGCATACGGCGGTTGCGCTTAGTGGCGTAATGGCGATTGCTTTTATGGGGTGGAGTAAGGCATGGTTGGGTGCTAGCCTACTAGGGTATGGGCTGCTGATGCTCTACCAAAGGTACCATACAGTGTTGGATATTGCTGTGACGGTTTTAGTTATTGCTCCGTTTTTATCAGGCGTTTTCTATTTTCTGCGACGGCAATGTGACAGTCGTTAGAAAGCCGCTGTAAAACAACGGCTTTCTATATTGAGTTACGCTTGACGCTGGCGTCGACGCGCAAAGCCTAATAGACCGAGGCCTAATACTGCCAAAGTGGCAGGCTCGTTTACATCGATTGGGTTGAAGTCGTCACGGAATTCGAAGTTTAGAATATCGTGGAATCCGCCCGCTGCACCTGTGCCGGATGTGAAGCCGACGAAAGCATCAGGTGAGCCTAGAATGGTTTCTAAGTCGACCACCAAGCTTAAGAGTGGCAAGTCAGAGCGAATGCCATTGTCTGAAATACGTACTTCGAGGGTGTCAGTTGCGCCGTTGTAGTCAATCCATGCTGACCAGATATCACCATTGTTCAAACGTGGTGCGACACTTTGTTGAACGACAGAATTGATGTTGCCATTTAAATCGATTCCAACATGGTTGCCGTCGTTATCATCCCACCCGCCGTTGTTCCATGTGTCGAATTCGATACCAACGCTGTTATTCAGTCCTTGGTAGCCAATGCCTCCACCGATTCCACCTGCAGTGTTAGATACGGTTTGCACTACAAAAACAATACCGTCAGCACCCTGGCCGTCGGAGTCGCTAATTCCCATTGGGTTGGTAATACGAAAGTCGAAATTGGCGCTAAATGATGCTTCGTTATCCAGTGAAATTGAGTTGGTTAAAAAAGCACTTCCGCCTTGAGACAGGCCGTCAGTTAAGCGAAGTACATCTCCAGGAGCTGGGTTGGTAATGCTGGCGGTAGAGCCATTCAGTTGGAAGTCACTTAGATCAGAAAAGTCGTTGTAAGTGATAGTGGTGGCAGAGGTTGCGCCAGCAAATGCTAACAAAGCGGTGGCTGCAGCAAAGGTTTTTAACATGGTATTAGTCCTTGAATGTTGTCGAATTTCGCTGTCCAAAGCAAATGTCATGCCGAAATTAAAATATGTTTAATATCAATGGACTATGTGCTTTTTGGTTAGTGCTATGTATGAATTTCTGACAGTTCGGTAGACGAAAGGGGGCCAGCTTTGGATAGGATTTGTGCTGGCCAGGGTGGGTTAGATCGTGACTTCACTCAACCACGTATCATGCTTATTACAGATACTGATAGCATAGAGTTTGCTGGCTTTAGCTACATTGTAGCTGGATAGGGCTGCTGGATCTTTGGCGGGATCGAAAACCTTTTCGCCGATCAGGTTGAAGTTTTCATCCATTAATACGTGTTTCACAATGAAGTGTTCGGCGGTCATTTCGTGTGGGGTGCGAACAACAGCGACCAAGCCGTTAGCAGTTTTTTCTGTTTCGATGATAGGGCTATGGCCACCGGCCTTCTTTGCCCAACGACCAGGTTTGTTTGTGGTGAAGTATACCGAGCCTTCAAGGCCTGGTGCGGCAGCTAGTGCTACGTTTCCGCTCAGGCCAAGGCCTGCGGTGGCGATGCTGCCAGCAATAAAGTTTCGTCTTTCCATCTCTGTTTCCTTGTTCGTTTGTGGTGTGTTTGTTCATGTGCTTCTTTTTGAAGACAGGTGTTTTTTAGCACAGGGTAGTGTGCGGGACAATGGCAATTCCAATTCACAAACAAAAGTTATCAAATAAATAAAAAAAATCAGGGTGTGGATAAGAAAAGCACTAACACAATATATAGTGCTTTTAATTCATTCAACGCACTAGAAAGAACGCACGCTAACTTGGCGGAACTAGGCCATTTTTCGTAGGTTGGTTCGATAATCGAGCATAGAATAACTCTGTGGATAAAATGTGATAAACTACTAGATATAGTAATTATTGGTTATGTCAAGCACAAGATATAGTTGATGATGGTGGGATCTTGGTATATAAATACCGTCGCTTTCGCACCTGTTGCCTTGCAACAAAAGGTGCGCTTTATCTGTCACATAAATAGAGTCATCAGACAACTGTGCTTGGGGAGTTAATCCATGGCCGCCAACCTGCATGCCGTTAAAGAAATGCCACATACAATTGAGTTACAACCAGCCTCCGTCGACATTTGGGATGTTAAATATCGCCTGAAATCAAAAGATGGCAAACCCGTTGATAAAAATATCGACGATACCTACAAGCGCGTTGCTCGTGCTATAGCTGATGTTGAAGTGACGGATGAGTTGCGTGAGCACTGGTATCATGAGTTCTTATGGGCATTGCGCCAGGGCGTCACTCCCGCTGGACGCATCATGTCTAATGCCGGTGCTCAGGCACACAAACCAGCCACCTCAACCATCAATTGTACGGTTTCTGGCATTATCGATGACTCGATGGACGGTATTTTAAGCAAGGTGCATGAAGCTGGCCTAACCCTGAAAGCCGGTTGCGGCATCGGCTATGAATTTTCGACATTGCGCCCGAAAGGAGCCTATGTCTCTGGGGCGGGGGCTTACACCTCTGGCCCACTTAGCTTCATGGATATCTACGACAAGATGTGCTTCACCGTTTCTTCTGCTGGTGGACGTCGTGGAGCGCAAATGGCAACCTTTGATGTTGGCCATCCAGATGTGCGTGATTTTATTAAAGCCAAGCGAGAAGACGGCCGCTTGCGTCAATTCAACTTATCATTGTTGATCACAGAAGATTTCATGGAAGCGGTCAAGGCTGACGGTGAATGGCAGTTGGCGTTCCCTGTGACCGAAAAAGAAGTCGAGATCGATGGCATCGACGTGAACAACGGCGAGCAAGTGGTATGGCGTGATTTTCCTGTTAAAGGCGTTTATTTAACCAATAAAGAAGGCTTGGTTGCCCACAAAATCTATAAAGCGACCAAAGCACGTCGTCTGTGGGATATGATCATGGCGTCGACCTATGATTTTGCTGAACCCGGATTTATCTTGATCGATAAAGTGAATGAGATGAATAATAACTGGTTCTGTGAAAATATCCGTGCCACCAATCCATGTGGTGAGCAGCCACTACCGCCTTATGGTAGCTGCCTATTGGGCTCAATCAATCTGACTAAATTTGTCGTTGATCCTTTCACCGATAGTGCTCGCTTTGACTGGGATGGCTATCGTCGCGCTGTATCTATCTTCACTCGCATGTTGGATAACGTGGTTGAGATCAACGGTTTGCCCTTAGAGCAACAACGTAACGAAATTTATAGTAAACGCCGCCATGGCATGGGTTATTTGGGCTTGGGTTCAACCCTGACCATGTTAAAGAAAAAATACGGTGAAGCCGATTCAGTTGAGTTTACCGAAGAAGTTACCCGTGAAATGGCCATGATTGGTTGGCAAACAGCATTGGACTTGGCTAAAGAAAAAGGTGCTGCTCCAGTTTTGGAGCAAGAGTTTACTGTCGATGGTGAAATGTTACGTTTGCGCCCTGAAATGAAGAAAGACGGGTTTAAAGTTGGTGATAAAGTGAAGGGCAAAGTGTTGCATGCGAAATACAGTCGCTATATGCAGCAAGTGGCTAAGCAAAATCCTGAGCTGGTTGAAGAGCTAGCTGAAGTTGGGGCGCGCTTTACTCACCATAGTTCGATTGCGCCAACGGGTACAATATCGCTATCGTTATCGAATAATGCCAGTAATGGTATTGAGCCGAGCTTCGCTCATCACTATTCGCGCAATGTGATCCGTGAAGGTAAAAAATCCAAAGAGAAAGTCGATGTATTTTCTTTTGAATTACTAGCCTATCGCGAGTTGATTAACGATAAAGCTATGCCGTATTCCGAAGAGCCTGACGCTCAATTGCCGGATTACTTTATCAGCTCGGAAGAGGTGACTCCCAAGCAGCATGTGGACATTCAGGCGGCCGCACAAAAGTGGATTGATTCATCTATTTCGAAAACAGCGAATGTGCCAACCGATTATGCCTACGAAGATTTTAAAGACATTTACCTCTATGCATATGAGCAAGGGTTAAAGGGATGCACTACCTTCCGTTTTAATCCAGAAGCTTTCCAAGGCGTCTTAGTTAAAGATAAAGATCTTGAGAATACGCTCTACACTTTCACTCTTGAAGACGGCTCAGAGGTTGAGCTTAAAGGGAATGAAGAAATCGAGTATGATGGCGAAATACACACAGCCGCTAACTTGTTTGATGCGCTGAAAGAAGGCTATTACGGCAAATTTTAATTGACCTGCTAGGGCTTGATTAAGGTATCGAGTCCTACAGCATCGAGTGAATTGTGGTGACGGCGAGGAAAACCGCCGTCTAAAGACAGGAACGATATATGTCTGCAAAGAAAATTGAAAAGAAAATCGTTGGTTTTAAAGTCAATAAGCCCGGCGAACCGAAACCTGCTGAAGAGGCACAAGCAACTCAGCAAGATATCGAGCAAATGCATGAAAATGTAGCGCGACCAGAAATGTTGCTGGGATCGACTTATAAGATTAAAACGCCGACATCAGAACATGCGATGTACATTACGATCAATGATATCGTGCTCAACCAAGGCACGGATCATGAAGAGCGTCGCCCGTATGAGGTCTTTATCAACTCTAAGAATATGGAACACTTTCAGTGGGTTGTTGCTTTAACACGCCTGATCTCTGCGGTGTTCCGCAAAGGTGGTGACGCGACGTTCATGGTCGAAGAGCTTAAAGCGGTTTTTGATCCACGTGGGGGCTACTTCAAAAAAGGCGGCGTTTTTATGCCATCCTTTGTTGCTGAAATTGGTTGTGCCATCGAAAGCCATATGAAAATGATTGGTCTCATCAAAGAGGAAGGTCTTGATGAACACCAGCAGGCATTAGTTGATGAAAAGCGTGCTGAGTATGAGGCCAAAGCAAAAAAGTCTATGGAGGCTAGTGGGGAAAGCGAAAGCGCATTTCCTGCCAATGCCTCCCAGTGTAATAAGTGCCACCAGAAGTCGGTGATTAAGATGGATGGCTGTATGACCTGTTTAAACTGCGGCGACTCTAAGTGCGGCTAGGGCATAGCTCGTATCGCTAGCTCATGAATGACGTTTGTCTATTATCGCTGAGTGGCTGAAAGTTTCTGGAGCAAACATCTGCTGCATAGATGCAGCAGCTAAGCCAT
>DFOV01000400.1:0-704 GCA_002376965.1 Gammaproteobacteria bacterium UBA3532 | reverse complement strand
GGATGATTTCACGGCGTTTTGCGTAAGAAATTTCCAGCCACTCAGCGATAATCTGTTTGCAATAGTTAAAATAAGAGCTGTCATTTTCTTGGGCAGAGATAGTTGGCGCTGGACAGTGCGTGGTGGATATGAGAAAAAAGGGCGTCTTTAGACGCCCTTTTTGCGGTTGAGGCAGTTTTTTGATGACAAAAGTTTCCATGACAAAAAAGCGTTTTATTGCCGGAGCGACTTGCCCAGCCTGTCAGGCAATGGATATGCTATGCGTGTATCACGAAAATAATATCGAACACGTGACCTGCGTTGCTTGTGATTATCATGCCCAGCAAGGAGAGTCGACGCCATCAACGTCTACCACGACTTCGGACGCTGTTCCTATCAGCTTTATTCCCAAACGACGTTAAATGCCTACAACGCAAAATCCACAACAGGTACTCAGCCAAATCTTTGGCTTTAAAGCCTTTCGGCCAGGCCAGAAAGACGTCGTCGACAGAGCGTTGGCTGGTGTTGATCAGCTGGTGGTAATGCCCACCGGCGGTGGAAAATCCTTGTGTTACCAAGTGCCGGCATTGTGTCTGGATGGTGTATCGTTGGTGATTTCGCCACTCATTGCGCTGATGCAAGATCAAGTGATGGCCTTGCAACAAAATGGTATCGCTGCAGATTGTTTAACATCTCACAATGCGCCAGAGAAAAATCGCGAAGTG
>DFOV01000402.1 GCA_002376965.1 Gammaproteobacteria bacterium UBA3532 | reverse complement strand
CTGGTCACTTGGGACAAGCAGCCCATTATCGATTTGGCGGCAGAAATTGGTACGGCAGGTTTTGCCGCCGCGATGCCTGAATACTGTGGTGTGATCTCTGATCGTCCGACTATCAGTGCTAAGCGCTCCAAAGTGGAAGCCGAAGAAAGTAAGTTTGACTTTGGTGTGCTTGAGCAGGCGTTGGAGCAAACGCAGGTTCAAAATATTGATGAAGTGATCGAAAAAAGCGTTGTCTCTTTTGACGGGGTTGAAGTGGTGAGCACGCCATCGCTGGATGATGTGGTGATCGATATTCGTCATCCCACCGAAGAAGAGAAAAAGCCGCTATTTCTTACCAACAATGACATACTAAAAATCCCGTTTTACGAATTAAGCACCAAGTTTTCGGCACTTTCCCAAGACAAGTCATACGCTCTTTACTGTGATAAGGGGGTGATGAGCAAGGTCCAAGTTCATCATCTGATGGAGCAGGGGGCTGAGAATGTGAAGGTTTACCAGCCAAGTAAATAAGACCAAGTAGTTAAGAGAGCGACAATTCGCGCCTAAGCCAGGGAAAGATCTGATTCATCTCGGCCCCTTATCGCTGAGCGGCTGGAGGTTTCTGGAGCAAACATCTGCCGCATGGATGCGGCGGTTGAGCCATCAGGGATGATTTCACGGCGTTTTGCGTAAGAAATCTCCAGCCGCTCAGCGATAAGGGGCTAACAGGGTTGAACCTGGATGCCATCTCAACAACGCGCGCAAAAATGTGGTTGAGATGGCACCGGCTCAAACTGAGTCGGGTGTTTGCTGTTCCTGTTGAGGAATGGCTATATCCAGCAGCTCTTGCAAAGTGTTGCGTGATTGCTGCTGCTCCTCTTCGGCCTTTTCTGTAAACTGCGGATGATGGGTAAACAGCGTGTCTAGCAAGTCCCGGGTAAAGGATTCAGGATTGACCGATGAAAGCTTTTCTCGGGTTTGTTCGACCTGTTCCTGAATCGATTTAACATAGTCCAATAAGTGATTAACCGGGCTGCCACTGGCTGGAGTTTGTGGCGCGTTGGCTTGATAGGCCGCGGCATATTGATACGTTTCAGTGGTCGTTAAATCCAGGCTGAACGAAGCCAGTTCGCTCGTATCCAGGCCGAGTTCTAGCGCTTTATTAAAGGCCCCTTCGATGTCACCAGCGAAGAAGTCTTCTGCTACGCCACCAATATTTCCAACCAGCTCATTGATCGACGCCAGCTCGTCTTCGTCCAGACTTCCTTGAACACTTAAAGACAGATTCGACGAGCTAAGAGAAAAGGCATCCAATTGATAGCTGGATTGTCCAGGGTTATGACGATAACGTTCTTGGTAACCTTCGGCCTGGGTGTTGTCGAAATACAGGGTTACGATATCGCCATCATTGGTTTGAATGTCCAGGCTAAAAACGTCTTCTCGTGCATAACTGGCTGACTCTGCGTAGCGCACATTTTGAGGTGCAGATGTTTTGCTGGCTGATAGTTCGGCGCTACTTGTTGTGTTGCTAGCTTGAGAAGATTTTTCGCCCTCGCTTTGTTCCTGTGGTGGAGGCACGTAGCCTGGAAGCGTTTCGGCTAATTTGTCAAAACCTTTATGAACCAAGTCGTATGTCTGACCGATGTCTTCTTCAACCTTGGGGGTAAGGGCATCCAGTTCTTTTAAAATGTCTTTGGCTTCATTAAACCCTTGTTCAAATCCTGACTTGGCGGCTTCGAATAATGAAGCAACTTCTTCATCACTGGCACCACTGGCTTTGGCATTTTCCAGCCCTCGGCTGACAAATCCTAGAATCCGTTCTGACACTTTCTCGGCGGTAAACTCATCAGGTGCCAGTGCTGACGTAGTTCGCAGGCCCATGGATTCTAGCTTTTCATTAATTTTTTCCAAAGCTGCATTGAGTGTCAGTTGCTGAGGGTCGGGACGGATAGCAACGCCACCAGCTTGTTGTTGCGCTTGTTGTATATGACCGGGTGTTTGAGGCCTTCTGTCAAACCCAGTGCCTATACCAGTCGTATGTGAAGGATGAATACCGTTTACCATGATCCGAGTGCTCCAATCTAGCTATATGTCCAGTATCGGTGATTGCCGGCCAAACTTTAACCATTTTCTGCGTTAAAACTCATAATTACCCTACAATATTGGTCGTGACAGACTAAGCTTAGTCTATATGTTCTGTAGATAATGGTTGGTGGTACGTTTCTCTATGGCATTAGTGTCTGAATTGCCTGAGCAGTTGCTTTATCAGTATTGGCAACAGGTCAAAAGCGGAAATTCTAAATTTGTCGCGTTTGACCATACAGAAATGGTTGAGCATGAGTGGCGTGTCGATCGCTTGATTGCTTCGCTTAACCCTTCTGTACGAATCAATATTAAGTTTGAGCCGGGTAAGCATCTACGCCCGTATGCTCCGCTGCGCAGTCTTTACCATGAGTTTGCTGACGGTAAAGCGTTAGATGACGAGCTCTACCAGCCGCTCCATGAACAGTTGGTGGCTTTTCTCACCACAGAATGCCAGTTGCAAGTGCGCGATGAAAGTTTTTATGAAGAGGTCGGACATCTAAAGCCTGAGATGCTGAATGCCATGACGGGCTACCTTACCCATTGGCTGGATGGGCAAGACACGGTTATATGGTTGGAGAATATTGAGTATGCTTCGCCGTCGACCTGGGAGTGGTTCGCTCATATTAGTGAGAAAGCGCCAGACGGGCGTTTTTGCATCATAGCTACCTATGATTCCAATGTCCGGTTTGAAGAAGACTCAACCATTATTGCCTGGCGTGATTTTGTACGCATGCTTGAAGACCGGCGAATTTCGCTAGCCTCGTCCGAGCGTGAAGAGCGCAGAGATCCGGTCGTATGGCTGTCGCTGAAAAAAGATGAATACAGTGAAAATCGACGACTACTCTCTGAGCAAATAGCCTTATTGGCTTTTTCTGATATCAAACTGCTGTTTGCCGATAACCAAACCAAGT
Source organism: Gammaproteobacteria bacterium UBA3532 (assembly GCA_002376965.1). Lineage (GTDB taxonomy): Bacteria > Pseudomonadota > Gammaproteobacteria > Enterobacterales > UBA3532 > UBA3532. The sequence goes on along the minus strand of DFOV01000402.1, from coordinate 2,309 downwards.
CGGTCGATAAAATCGACAGTGAGAGAGGTTTTCGAGATTATGAGCAATATGCCGATGGCCTTTATTTTCTCAACGACTTGAGTCATGCGGCCATCTTATACGAACGTCTGGCTGCAACCACCTATGTTCATCAGCACGATCTGATTTTGGCACGCTTACATCGTAAGCTGGCGCTTTGTTTTTATAAGCGCATGGAAATGAAAACGGCCAGGCGCTATGCCGCCAACTCGCTCAGTATCGCGCAAGAGGCTATCTCAGCAACCGATGAAATGTTCGCGTTGTATACCTTATTGCAGATTGAAGGGCAAAGCCTCAACCATGTAAATTATGAAAGCTTGCTGTCGCTGATACACCTCGCACCGCCGCTAATGCAGGCCTATTGCCACCGTAAGAGCTATACCTTTCACCGCTACTACGAAAGCATTATTAAAGACTATCAAAAGACCCTGCGCTTGTACGAAGGCAACTGCAATACAGCTATCGATTGGTATATCACTCTTAAAGACGAACATAATCTGGCGACAGCCTACCAGGAGTTCAGTGTTGTCTTAACGCTACAAGAGCGTTTTCGTGATGCCCTGGATTGCTTGTACAAATGTGAACGGGTTCGACGAAAGTTTGGAAATCCGGTTGAGCTGATCGGCGTCAACAACGGCTTGGGCTATATGCACATGCTGCTGGGAGATTATGTTGAAGCCCATGCTAAGTTCCGTCTGGCGCTGGCTCACATCTGGCACATCCGAGACTATCAGGAGATAGGAGCGACATTATTCAATCTTGGATTCAATGCCATGGTGGCACGAAGTCACCGTCAGGCGATGATTGCTTTTGATTCAACATTGGAGCTGATGAATGTTCTGGGCATTCGTAACATTCCCTATCATGAAATAATTGAGGTGCGTTTGCTAACAGCGATCAGCGCTTATCTTTGCGGTGAAAAAGTATATGCAATGAAGCTGTTTGCTCAGGTCACAGAAAACGAATGCCAGATTAACAGCCAGGTTCGCTCGATGTTCCATCTTGCCGTGGCGCTGTTCAGTATTGAGCATATTGCGCCATTTGAAGACATTGAAGGTGCATTCGAGCTATCCGTTGCGGCATTAGACAACAACATTTATGCCGACAAGTGCTTGAAATTGTTTGTGCTCTTTGAATACGCCCTGTTTTTAAAACGTCACCGTCAGGTGAAGATCGAAACCTTTATTGCTGAGGCACTGGTGGCTTGCAATCAGGTGAATAATGAGACTTACAGTGGCTGGTTTTGTCGCCTGGCAGACGATCCAGAAGCGGCGCAATCTTGTGCGGTATTGGAAGAAGCCAGTGTTAATTTATTACCCTTTCTTGGGTTGGCTTCGAAAGAAACAGAAATTCGGCGTTTGCAAGAGAAGCTGCATGAAATACAGTTTTTACAGAGCCTGCAAACCATTTTTGTGGTCAGTGAAAGTGATCATGATGTTTGCAGCTATTTTATCAAACAAATTCGCTCTCACTATCCCATCGAAATTGTGGTGATATTGCAGCAATCGCACAATCATTGGTCGATTGTTGATTCATCGATGCCTAAATCATTTCCGGTTGACTGGATTGATAACTTGATGGATAACAGCGACAGCTTTGAGGAGCAAGCGGTTCTCAATTATGAGCGATTGCGCTTGATGCCATATTTGCCTATGGCCTTGCAGTCGCTGGCGACCATTAGGATGCAGCCATCGGATGATTCGGAGTATGCTCTGCTTTTAGGAACGCTGGATGAAGGGCTGACACTGACCCATGATGATTTAGACATGATTATTCTGGCCAGTAATCAACTAAGTACAGTAATCGCTAAGCTGGAAAAAGAAGCCGAGCTAAAACGTCTATCCACCACGGATGTGCTGACAGGTCTGTCAAACCGTACGTCCTGGGAGATGCGGCTGTCAGAAGAGATCCAGCGCGTGAAGCGCTATAAAGGGCAACCTGAACATGACTTATCGATTGCTTTCGTTGATTTGGATAACTTTAAGCATTACAACGATACCTATGGTCATGATGTGGGAGATATTGTGCTGCAACGTTTTGCCAATATTGTTCAGACCAGCATTCGCGACCTGGACTTTGCAGCCCGTTTTGGTGGTGATGAGTTTGTTATCCTCTTTCCTGAAACCCGTTCAGAATGTGCGATTACGGTGTGTGAACGCATCCTGAGCCACTTTGAGCATCTTGTTAATAAGCTCGATGATTATATCAGTGAACAGCTGGGCAAAGAAATTGTACATGATCCTAAGCGAAGGCTGGGTATTTCAATCGGCGTTGCAGGCTATGATATGCAA
>DFOV01000165.1 GCA_002376965.1 Gammaproteobacteria bacterium UBA3532 | reverse complement strand
CCCCATCAAAGAGGGATTGGAGCTCGTCTGGTGCCATGATTGCACAGTCATCATCCTCGACTGGAAAAACAGCAAGAATGGTACCGTCTTTAACCATGCCTGGCGTCCATCGTTCAATCCAGGCGTCTAGCGGGATCGCTTTAGGCTTGCAGTCGGCCCAGTCATCTGTTGCCCACGCTTTCGCGAAAGATTCACTTGGCCAAATAGGAAAGCACTCCTCGCCATCGCTAGATTGAACCACCCACCCCGCTTTGCTATGTAGACTCCATATTTGCTGCGACTCACTTGCCGTTTCAACTAAGTAATCGACTCGCTCATCGGCACTTAAAGCCTGTACTTTTTCAAAATCATTTGGTATTTCACTTGCCATAGCCACCCCAGCAAAGGCCCATAGGCCCGACTAATAATGAAGATTTCCTCTGAGCCAGGTCACAACACAGACGCTAAGCTCGTACTACTAGAAAGAACCAGGCTTATCCAGCGTAGTCCCACGTAGTATAGGGCGAGTCATCATACATACTTACACTAAAAGCGCAATGCAAGCAGTCTTGGGTAACCCTTTTAAAATCGTCACTACCCATATGGACTAGATGTTTATGGTCGCCCGCTTCAAAGAAAATTTCTGACTGAGACAACAAACTATCCTCGATGATCGTTTCCATCTGGTAGGCTAGCCCTATAGCGGGAATTGCTCCTGGCTCACAATCAACAAACATCTTTTCTACCTCAGACTCATTCACCATATGCAGGTCACGATGTAGCAGCTGACTGAGTTTTTTCTCACGTATTTTGCGATCCGCAGGCAATACTGCCAATAAATGATGGCCATCATGATCTTCCATGACAACAGCTTTTGCTAGTTGCCGGACAGGTATATGCCCTGCGGTAGCTGTTTGAAGCGAGTTATCGGTATGATCATGAATGACCATATCATAATGAATATTGTAAGAATCCAGAAAGGTTCGTAACGTGGTTGGCATGGTCATGACGCACCCCCTTGTGGTGTATTCGATGCACTAATAGTATAGCACTTTTTGACTACTATTTAATCACCACTAAGTAATGCATGAAATGCCAGAGTGACTCCATTCGTCCAGCCAAAGCCGTCTTGAGTCGGATAATCGCCCTCCGAAGCAGGGCTCGTTGGACGCATTACATTGTATTTCTCCAATAGCCGACCATCTTTGTGATATTGGCGTTCGACCATATCATTCCAACGTTTCGCGATCACTGTTGCCAACTTGTTGTATCCATAATTTCGCAATCCGACAACTGCCACATATTGCAGAGGTGGCCAACCATTTGGGGCATCCCATTGCTCCGAACTCGTTTGGCATGTAGTTACAAGGCCGCCAGCCTTTAAAAATTTGCGCTCCAACCATTCCGCTATATTGGCCGCATATTCTGACGTAGCCGCGTTGGTAAATAGCGGATAACACATAGCCAACGTCAAACGCCCAGTCGGTAGTCCACTGTCAAAATAAATATCCTGATAGCACCCTTTCTTGTGATCCCAGAAGTGCTCATTTAACGTAGCCCTTCGACTCAGTGCCCTTTGTTGGTATTGTTTTGCTTTGTCGAACTCCCCTAAACATGTTGCCATTTCAACAAGGAGGGACTCCACGCCATATAGCAATGCGTTTAAATCAACTGGCGCAATTTTATCAATATCCATGGTTTGCTTGCTTTTACCATCACTAAACCAGCGACTGCTGAAATCCCAACCTGATTCACAAACAGCCTGAAGGTTGCGGTAAAACGAGGGCTTGGCTTCTGAAGCTACATTACTTGCCCAACGCCACTCCTTTCCATATGCCTCAGGCCGAGGCGCTGAACATGTTCCGTTATAACGGTTAGCAAAAGGAAGCTGCAAGGATGTCACCAGGTGACTTCCCCTGTAGCCTGCTCTAGGCAACTGTAGGTGTTGATCCATCCAGAATGAATACTCTTTTTCCAAACTGGAAAAGTAACTTAGCCACTCCTCTTCTGCCAAGTACGGCTTACACAAAAGCAGCATGGCAAAATAGAATGGCGGCTGTGAGCGCGATTGAAAGTAGCTTCGATTACCATTCGGAATGAACCCATAAGAATCAATCAAATACCTAAAATTACGTAACATGCCTAACGCGATACTTACTTCCTGCGATGCGATTAGTCCGACCATGGTGAAATAGCTGTCCCAGTAGAACATTTCTCGAAAGCGCCCGCCAGGTACGATGTAAGGATGCGGCAAACCAACCAACGACGTCCAAGGAGATTTGGTGTCAGATGCTTTTCGAAGGAGCTTATGCCAGTGTTGATGCAAGTGGGCAATCAATCCATCTTTATTACCGCCTTCAATTGCACCGCGTTCGGAGTCAGCTGAACCAGTTGGAGCCTGAATATAGGCCTGAGTAAACCGTTTGATGTTAAAACCCGGATTGTTTTTGCAGCACCTGTATATTTCAGCGATGATAAACGGCGCATTAGAGGGCACACCATCAACTATTTGTTTGTTGTCACTCAATATATTTTGAATTTGCACATCTTCGAACAGCTGGCCTAGTGCTTTATGCGGATGGTAAGCTCTCTCTAAATTAGTTCTCAACGCGGATGGAAAAGCGGTTTTTCTGTCTATATTCATAGAGATCGTCTGGTTTCATAGATGCCATCTATCGTTTTAAAAAAAGATAAACTAGTCTGATGGTAATAGCTTGTTAAAGTATCGAGCTATTGTGTAGGCGACACATACTATCAACTTGCCAACTAATACAAAATACCTGAGCGAGACAAGACGTCAGTGCTGTTACGTTAGCTCGCGTGGTGATGTGATTGCCAATGTTTTGCTGGGCGTTTAAAGAACAAAGATCAAAAGGCTGTGAAAATAAACATTGTTATTTCTCAATGAAGGGCAAGGCATCGCCAGTATAAAGAGGCAATTATTACTGGCGATCAATATAGACGGGCTAACTACTTCGAATCTGTTCCAGTGTATCGAAAAGCTTGCGCTCGATTCGACGCCTTTCCATAACTAGTAACTGCTGAATATGTGCTCGTAATCCTTCATCATCCATCTGACGACAACGCTCGATGTCGCGCTGGGTCACTCGAACATCTTTCAATCCTTCGGTATGCAAAGCCTTGTAGAGCGTTTGCGATATTTGAGCAACGCCAGCATGATTATTTTCCATCTTCATGATTTTATCTCCGATAGCAGCAGAGCAGGTATATTTGTGTATTTTATACTTGAAGTCTAACACCATCCTGTTTGCAATGCAGAAGACGAATCCCCCATTTATCACCGTCAAATACCCTCAAAATGTTGTAAGCCATTTCTTACACTTCAGTCACCCTATTTTTAATCGTTAGATAAGCAAGTTACCTATTAACCGCTTCTTGCCTTTTGTATCCAGGCTACCAAAATTAGGCCGTACCCCTCTATTTTTCTTGATATTTCGCACCAAAAGAACTTAACTTTCCTGTAGGTTTTGCTTCGAAAATATGCGAACATAGCCAGTCACAAAATGTAAGGTGCATTTCAAACAAAAAACAAAAGAGGTTTCGGGAATAATGGGTATTGAACCGCCAGCCCGGATTTTGACGATCGATGATGATCGCGTAGTAAGAGAGAGCATTGCCGCCTATTTAGAAGACAGCGGCTATACAATGTTTGAGGCCATTAACGGTAAAGAAGGCATTGAGATCTTTCGAAGAGAGCAACCCGACTTGGTGCTATGTGATCTTCGAATGCCTGAAGTTGATGGGTTGGAAGTGCTTGAGGTCATTACCAGCGAAGCCCCGTCCGTTCCGATTATCATGATATCAGGAGCCGGACTCATTAGTGATGTCGTAGAAGCGTTGCGCTTAGGGGCCTGGGATTATCTGGTAAAGCCTATCACCGATATGGAAGTATTAGAGCATACCGTTTCCACCTCATTACACCGAGCCAAGCTTGAAGCTGAAAACCGTCATTATAAAGATGAGCTGGAAGCAGCTAACCGAGAATTGCAAACTAACTTAGCGATGTTACGCGAAGACCAAGAAGCAGGTCGTCGTGTGCAGTTACAGTTACTTCCTGCATCAGAGGCAAACTTTGCTGGCTATCAATTTTCCCATCTGGTTATCCCGTCTCTCTATTTGAGTGGTGATTTTCTCGACTTTTTTGAAATCGACGAACAACACACCGGATTTTACATAGCCGACGTTTCTGGTCATGGTGCATCCTCTGCGTTTGTCACCATCATGTTAAAAAGCTTGGTCAACCAACCGCTACGTCGATACCGAACTCAAGGAGATGAAACGATACTATCTCCTAGTAAGATGCTCGGGCTTTTGAATACCGATGTATTGAGCGCCAACCTCGGCAAATATTTGACCATGTTCTATGGCGTTGTGAATCTCACAACCAATGAACTGACTTATGGTATTGGCGGCCACTATCCACGACCAATTCTTAAAACGACGGATAATATTCAATTTCTCGATGGCGAGGGTTTCCCGGTAGGGCTATTTGAATGGGCCCAGTTCCAAGAGTGGTGTGTCCCCTTCCCTCCAGGCTCAACTTTGGCGATGTTTTCAGATGGCGTTCTTGAAGTGATTGAAGAGCACCAAACTGCTGAAGCAAGTGATGATGACGACAAGTCTAATCTGCTTCTTCCCTTGGTTTCCAAGGGCTATCCTTCGATTGAGCAAATTTCTAGAGATGTAGGGCTTACCAATGTCACTGAAGCGCCCGACGATATTACAATCTTTCTCATGCAGAGGAATGACTAACCATGGCAGATAGTCGCGTATTATACAGCGCACAAGAAGACGTTTTCGTATTGAAGTTTATTGGCGATATCCGCTTCACGCTATGTGGTGCCATTGACAACGTCATTCATCGCGCTTTTGAAAAAAATTATCAATCATTTGTAGTAGACTTGACTGAGACAACCGGAATCGACTCTACAGCCTTAGGTGTTCTGGCTCAAATCGCAGTGCACACCCGTAAATCAAACCTGCCAAAACCAAGCTTACTGATCGCCGATGCCTACATGAAACATGTATTAGAAGGTGTTTGTTTTCATCAAGTTTTCAACATGCTGAAGCAAGACGATCCTAAACAGCAATCTTTTAAAGAGATCCACCCTGTTGAAATCAGTGAACGGGATATGGTCGACAAAGTTTTAACTGCTCATAAACGCTTAATGTCTTTATCCAAAGAAAATGAAGAGCAGTTTAAAGATGTGGTCCAAGCTTTGGAGCAAAATCAAAGCTAGTCACTCCAACCAAGTTGCAACATAAGAGCCGAAGAACACCTTCGGCTTTTTTACATTGGTAAAAAAATTGCCATCACTTTGCGCCCTTCAGAGCTAAGTACTTCATAGGTTCTAGCTGCAGAAAAGTTATCCATTACCTCTAGCCCAACGCCGAGCTCACGTAACTCAGAAATTAATTGCACTGGCGGAAACTCACTTCTATTCCCCGTCCCAAGAAGCCAAACCGGATGTCCATATTCAATAAATTGAGTAAGGGATTGAACAGTAAGGTCATTTGAGGTTTCCCAGCGCGTCAACTCAAGTATATCTTGGCTTAGTACACAAGCCCCCTTTACTAGCTCATCATTGACATAGATCCCGTTGTCGTCGATCTTGGTAATTCGATAACTGCTTTGATTGATTGCGCGATGTATTTGCATGTTTCCCCCCAATACGGCCATCAAACTCAGATATATACCCGAGCATCTTGAGTATCACTGGTATTATTGTCGCGCAATTGCTAATTGATTGATAGAATAGCGGGTCAATTTGACTCGGGAGTCTGTTGTGGAAGAATTTGCCAGAATAAAGCGCTTACCACCATACGTTTTCAATATTGTTAATCAGCTTAAAGCTGAGGCTCGTCAGCGCGGCGAAGACATTATCGATTTCGGCATGGGTAATCCAGACCAACCGACTCCGTCACATATCGTCGACAAACTGGTAGAAAGTGCGCAAAAAGGTAATACCCACCGTTACTCTCAATCGAAGGGAATTCCCAGGCTACGCCGAGCCATATGCCAATGGTATAAAACGCGCTATAACGTCGATCTTGACCAAGAAACAGAGGCTATTGTCACCATTGGTTCCAAAGAGGGACTCGCTCACTTGGCATTAGCCACCTTAGGCCCTGGTGATGCCGTACTCGTACCAAATCCTTCGTACCCAATACACCCCTACGGATTTGTGATCGCAGGAGCCGATATTCGGCACGTCCCTATCGGTGATGGGATCGACTTCTTTGCTGAATTAGAGAAGGCCATCCAAACATCATGGCCAAAACCCAAAATGTTAGTGGTTAATTTTCCCTCAAATCCAACATCGGCGGTCGTTGAACTGAGTTTTTACGAGGAATTAATTGCCCTAGCGAAAAAGCACAATATATGGGTAATTCAGGATCTAGCCTACGCTGACATTTGCTTCGATGGCTATAAAGCCCCGTCGATACTGCAAGTTGAAGGCGCAAAGGATATCGCCGTTGAATTTTTCTCGCTCTCTAAGAGCTATAACATGCCAGGATGGCGCGTCGGATTTTGTTGTGGTAACCCAACATTAATTGCCGCGTTAACCCGAATAAAATCCTATTTGGATTATGGAATGTTTACGCCAATTCAAGTAGCGGCTATCCAAGCACTTGAAGGGCCACAAGACTGCGTAACAGACATCTGTGAAATGTACCGTAAGCGTAGAGACGTATTATGTGAAGGGTTAAATAAGGCAGGGTGGGAAGTAGAACCACCTAAAGCTACCATGTTTGTATGGGCAAAAATCCCACCAGCGTTCCGCTCTATGGGCTCGCTGGAATTCTCAAAAGCATTATTAAAAGAAGCAAAAGTAGCCGTATCACCAGGTATCGGTTTCGGTGAGTATGGTGACGAATATGTACGCTTCGGTTTGATTGAAAACGAACACCGTACTCGCCAAGCGATCCGCGGTATTCGAGACTTTTTAAAAAATAGACAGGAGGCCTGAGTGTCTGAGTTGAAGCCAGTAAAGATTGGTGTCATTGGATTAGGAACCGTTGGTGGTGGCGCAATCCATACCCTGCAAACCAATGCAGATATAATACAATCTCGGGTTGGTCGCCCTATCACAGTCGTCGGTGCCTCGGCTCGAGATCTGAATAAACCAAGGCTTTGTGATACATCAAACATCAGGCTTACAACCGATCCATTTGATCTGATTAATGATCCTGAAATTGACATTATCCTAGAGCTTATAGGCGGAACAACCTTAGCGAAAGAGCTAGTCCTAGCAGCGATCGGCGAGGGCAAGCACGTGGTTACTGCAAATAAAGCACTAATCGCGGAACACGGAAATGAAATTTTCAAAAAGGCAGATGAAGCAAAGGTTACTGTCGCATTTGAAGCTGCGGTTGCTGGGGGTATCCCAATTATTAAGGCCATCAAAGACAGCCTTGCCGGAAACAAAATTGAATATCTCGCTGGTATAATAAATGGTACCGGCAATTTTATTCTTAGTGAGATGTTTGGGAAAGGAAGAGAGTTTTCTGACGTACTGGCTGAAGCCCAAGAACTGGGATATGCAGAAGCAGATCCAACCTTTGATATAGAAGGCACTGACGCTGCTCATAAACTCGCTATTTTGGCGTCGATTGCCTTTGATATGCCATTGGCATTTGACCACGTCTACACAGAAGGTATCAGCAAGCTGACACCACAGGATATGCAATATGCCGATGAACTCGGCTACTACATTAAGCACTTAGCGATCGCCCGTGAAGATGAATCCGGTGTTGAACTGCGAGTTCATCCATGCCTAGTCAAACATGATCAGCTTCTAGGCAATATTAATGGCGTCATGAACGC
>DFOV01000035.1 GCA_002376965.1 Gammaproteobacteria bacterium UBA3532 | reverse complement strand
TGCTAAAGATCCTGTCTATGAATCCACGTTAGTCTTTGTTTGATTTCTTTGTTCATGAGAACCGATTATAGTGAAACGATCTCCATGAATTACACAAGTAAAGCAATAATATGTGCTGGACTCCACCGCGGTGGTACATCATTGGCTGCAGAGCCTGTCGCACTTTATTTACATGTTTTGTGTGGACGCGCCAGTGCTTAATTGACGCCCGATTAGTGACCAATGTCAAATATTGCACCGAAACAAAATGCCGCCTGCGTAGTTCATAACTATCTAATATACATCAGCGTTTTTGACCTTTTTTGGGACATAGGATTTTCACTATCTGCCAAATAATCGGTAGCATGCTAGAATGCCGCTTTAAATGGTATGTCATCAACGGTAGATACAATGTCTTGTGCTCGATTAGTCATTTTTCTTTTTATCTTTACTCTGTTTTCAGGGGCGTTACAGGGGGAAACCTATCAGCTGACGGTAGAAGCATCTTCGGGGCCAGCCAAAGGCTATATCGATAATGCGACATGTTCCATGTGCCATTTACAAGTCCATAGTCAGACGCTAGATACGCCACATAAGAATAGCTTTTCATTTCCTGAAAGGAATTCTGCTATCGAGATTTTTGACGACGAGCCTTTTTATCATTCCTCTAGCCGTACTTACTTCCGTTACTTTTGGCAAGGCGATACCCTTTATTTTGAAAGATACCAAAAGGCCGCTGACGAAACTCCTATGGCCTATTATCGGCGACGGGTTGATGTGGTTTTTGGTAGTGGCCGCAATCTACGTCTATACGGATATCAAACGCTTAATAAAGAGATGTTTTTATTTCCCTTGGCTTGGTATAGCCAGTCACGTCAATGGGCAATGGCTCCTGGATACGACAAGAGTGAACATGTCGATGTGTTTAAGTCCGTTGATAAAGCGTGTCTTGGATGCCATACCGAGTTTCCACAACTAGCGAGTCATGACGATAGTTATTGGGGGGGAGACCAGTTTACCTCGGTATATAACACGAGTGTTGGATGTCAGCAGTGCCATGGCCTTGGTGAGACGCATGTTTCGTTGCTACTTAGTGGAGAGAGAAACTTAGAGAGAATTCAGGATAGTATTGTTCGACCTGGCGAATTGAGCGAGTCAGACAGCATGGCTATTTGTTTGCGCTGTCATCAGACTAACAGTGATTCCTACCACAGAATGGCCAAATTCGGTCACGGTGAGTATGCCATACAGCCGGGTCGAAGGTTGACGGATATTCAGGTGCTTTCGGCTATTGATGAGCCAAGTGTTGATGGGTTTAAAAAGGAGTTTCACTGGGATCAGGGTAGACAGTTTTTGCTCTCAAATTGCTATCAGTCCGAGCCTGAGTTTGGGTGTACCAGTTGCCATAGTGCGCATAGTAACAATAGCGATGTAGAAAAAGGGGGTACGCCAGCTAATGGGGTTACACATTCAAATCGTGTTTGCTTAGATTGCCACATACCAGAGCAACGAGGTGCCCATGACAAAGCTCTAGGGGATTGGAAGGCGGAAAACGCACCTTTTGGCTCGGTTGCGAACAGCGACTGTATCACTTGCCACATGCCAAAGCAGAAAGTAGGTAACTCTGTGTACACTCATCACCAAATAGGCCGTACGGGTGCTGAACGAATCTCCGAAGGCGACAGGAGGGGGGCAACTACGAGTGTGGAGCTCGTTACGGATATTGAAAGTGAAAACCTGGATAGAATCTATCAAGCGGTAGTGACACTACGTCGAATTGATCCCAGTGACAAAGCGGCTATTGAAACACTGTCAGCTTTGCTACCCAAAAGTGAAGTGAATGCCATTGAGCCCTATTTAGACTTGGCGAACGGGCTGATGCTCGCGGAGCAATTCAACGAGGCTAAACTGGTACTTGATTTTGCTTCACATCGTTTTGGTGAGCATGAACTGGTAAAAGAGTGGCTTGTCTTGATTGAACAGCATACTAACCCCCAAGCTGAACACATCGCCAAATTTTGGACTGATAAAGTCAATGAAAACTCTACGAATATCCGACCCTATATGCAACTGGCCGTAATGCTGATCAAAAAAGGCGATTTGGAGGTGGCTGAAAAACTGGTGCATAGAGCGGTGGTCTTGAAAGACAATTACTATCTCGGCTGGTTACAGCTTGGTTTGGTGCGCGAGGCATTAGGTGATGTTGATGGGGCCATTGTAGCTTATCGAACAGTGGTTATTCAGAAGCCAGACTTATTTAGTGGGTACGAAAAGCTAATCCCTTTACTTATCGATGCTGGTCATGTGGCCCAAGAGGTTAAACGCTATATTGAACTCGCTAAAACCTATCCTTTATTACTTGAACAACGAGAGAAGTTAGAGCTATTCGAAGAGCTGCTCAAGGCAAGATAGTGAAACCCGGCTTCCAGTCAGAGATTAGTAACAATATACGCAAGGAAAATGCAAGTTTTGCTTCGTATTTGCGCCACGTTTTGCTTCATATTGCAATTAGTAAGAAATCGGATCCAGCAGAAATAAATATTAGTATTATTAATGAGATTAATGGATAATGAACCGTTTTAAGCAGCTAACGACTTGGTTTTGGGTTTGGTGTTATTTAGCAGGATGAAACAGTGGATGCAGGGTCTACTCAAGCGAGAGTGGAGGCTATCCCCCTTGGTGAACCAAGTGGTGCCATCAAAAACAGAGCGATTTGACTGGGAAACCAAGTCTAAATCACCCTTGTTTAATGTGGTTGAAGGCGATATAAAGCCCGGCTGGCACTTGTTTGATATTGTCGTTAACTATGCTGGTGGACGACTCGAACGCGCCTATATCGAACTGGTTGATGACAGCGGTGTTGCTAAACGCTATATCATTCCTATTAGAAATGGCAGGCCGATTCGGCGTGTCATCTGGATCTCCTCCTATATAAAGGCAGTTAAGTTTTATCCTCTGGTGTCTCCCTGTCATTTTTCTGTTGGACGGTTTGATGTTTATCGTTTACCGGCATTGGCTGCTAAATACATTATGCTGCTAAAGCTCAAAAAAGATGCGATGGTGTGCAAAGGCTGCTCCTACCCTCAAATCATTCGAACAATTCGCCACTGCGCGACGGAAGAGCACCTCACTTTCTCCGAAAGGTTGCAAGAGCTTTATTCACTTTGGTTTGTGCGCAGCCGCAGCAGTTTGGATTATGCCAACTGGCTGAAGTCCATGAAAAAATACCGCAATAAGGGATGGAGAAGATCCGAGCAAGCTAATGTTGGCGTCATCTCAGTAATCATGCCAACCTACCACTCAAATATTGCACTTCTAGAAAAAGCGATTGATAGCGTCACGCGTCAGACCTACTCTGATTGGCAGCTGTGTATTGTTGATGATGCATCGACAAACAAACAGCAAATCCAGCAATTGATAGCGGCATACCCACCGAAATTCCGTCAGCGTATTGATGTGGCTTATTTGGAGCAGAATCAGGGCATATCCGCAACAACGAATCATGCGGTTAAGTTAGCCCGAGGTCAATGGTTTGCGCTTCTGGATCATGATGATGAGTTACATCAAGACGCTCTCAGCGAAATGGCTGCTGTTATCGCAACAAATCCAGATGTCCAAATAATCTATTCAGATGAAGATAAGATGGACGAGTCTGGGGTTCGATTTGAGCCACACTTTAAATCTGACTGGAACTACGATTTATTTTTATCCCATAACTACATATCCCACCTATTAACGTGTAAGAAGTCTCTATTTGAGAGTGTAGGAGGTTTGGATAGTAAGGTTGATGGCGCTCAGGACTACGATTTTGTATTGCGTTGCTTGTCGGTGATCGAACCTGCTAGCCAAATCAAACACATACCGCGTGTACTCTATCACTGGCGAACGGTAGAAGGCTCTACTGCCCTGAATGAGTGTTCTAAAGCAGGAACCCATAAAGCTGGCTTGTTGGCACTTGAACGATACATACAGCGAGAACAGTTACCAGCAAGTGTTGAAGACGGCGTTGCTCCGCATTGCTATCGAGTCAATTGGCAATTAACATCGTCGCCACTGGTATCGGTGATCATTCCTACAAGGGATAACCATGAAATGCTTGAGAGGTGCTTAACCAGCTTATTTAGTAAGACAGCCTACAAGCAAATCGAAGTCCTTATAGTCAACAATGGCTCAACTTGCGCCAAAACTCTGAAATATCTCAACTCGCTTCAACATAAACACGCTGCCGTTCAGATCCTGGAGTACAATAAACCTTTTAATTATTCCGCCATCAATAACTACGCAGCCACCTTTGCTAGAGGAGAGGTGTTAGCGTTGCTCAACGATGATGTAGAGGTGATTGAGGGGAACTGGCTTAATGAAATGGTTTCGCTGGCTATTCGGCCTAAAACAGGGTGTGTTGGTGCAAAGCTTCTATATTCTGATGGCCGCATACAGCATGCCGGTGTGATATTAGGTATTGGTGGTGTTGCTGGGCACTCTCACAAATACTTCGATGAGGACGAGCCTGGGTATTTTCGACGGCTTCAGTTACGTCAAAATCTTTCGGCCGTCACAGCAGCCTGTTTGGTTGTTAGAAAATCTGTTTATGAAAAAGCTGGCGGACTGGACGCCGACAATCTTTCAGTTGCTTTCAACGATGTAGATTTTTGTTTACGTATCAGAGAGCTTGGTTACCAAAACACATGGTCGCCTTATGCTCTGCTGTATCATCACGAATCGTTCACCAGGGGCGCAGATGATAGCAAGCTGAAGCGGGCGCGGTTTGCCCAAGAAGTTTCTTATATGCAGAAGCGTTGGGAAGGTACGTTGTTAGATGATCCTGCTTATAACGTGAATTTATCATTGGAAGATGAAAGCTTTTCGTTGCGGGCTCCAGAGCTGCTGGTTCATTTGGATGAAAGTAAGCCCTTGGTGCCTAGCCGTAAGGTGAGCTGACCTTTCAGGTTCGATAGGTTTTATGCTACTTTGTATTGCATATATTTGCTGTTGTCGGTATGTTACAGCGTCTTAAGCTGTCGAAGATGAAAGGAGTCTATGTCCGTCGTCGCAATTCATTACCGGTTTGAAGACACGTTACCGTTGGCTATTGCTTTTGGGCCAGCGCGTGTTGCTTTTGGCCCTAAGAGCGAGGTTATAGGGTGAAAAAGTGCGTCTTGGCGGCAAATACATCGTGGTATCTGTATAACATGCAGTCCTTTCTGATTAAATCCTTGGTCAAGGAAGGCTATCGCGTTGTTGTTGTTTGCCCGCTGGATCGTTACACCCTAAAGTTAATTGCAATTGGCTGTATACACGAAAACCTACCGTTAAACCGTAAAGGTAAAAATCCACTCGATGATTTAGCTTCGACCTGGAGTATGTATAAGATATACAAGCGGTTAAAGCCGGATATTGTCCTCAACTTCACCCCTAAGTTAAACATTTACAGTACGATAGCAGCAAAGCTGAATGATGCCTTCGTGATCAACAACATTACTGGGCTAGGAACGATATTTACCAAGCAGTCACTTTCCTCCTGGATTGCTCGGCTTCTGTTCCGTTGTACTCAGCCTCTTGCCAATTTTTTGTTATTTCAGAATAAGGAAGATCGGCAATTCTTCCTTAACGCTAAATATGTTAAAGCCGAAAAAGCTTTGAGAATACCGGGTTCAGGTATTGACCTTGAGCGTTTTAAAGCCAAGCCTATCCCACAAGGCGAGACCATTCGCTTTCTTTTGGTCGCCAGGATGTTGCGTCAAAAAGGTGTTATGGAATATGTGCGAGCTGCCCGCCGGTTAAAACGTAAATATCCAAATGTTGAATGCAGCTTGTTAGGTTACAGCGATAATGGTAATCCTACTTCGATTACAGCTGATCGTTTGGATAAATGGGGAACGTTTGAAGGCGTGCGCTATTTGGGGGGCGTGGATGACGTCATTCCCGTCATCGAGTCTCATCATTGTGTTGTATTGCCTTCATTTTATCGCGAAGGTGTGCCTCGCTCCTTATTGGAGGCGGCGGCACTGGCTCGGCCAATCATTACTACCAATAGCGTTGGTTGTCGTGACGTGATGGATGACGAAGTTAATGGCTTTCAATGCCAGCCGAAGAGTGTAGATAGCTTATTTGCGGCGATGGAAAAAATATACCTTTCGCCAAGGTATCGTTTAATTGAGATGGGGCTGGCCAGCAGGCACCTTGTTGAGGCGAAGTTCGATGTGTCCAGGGTTGTCGGGACATATTTACAGATTTTAAAAAGTGTTGGTCGTCGTTAAGAAAGGCCGTCAGCATTTAAGAAGATAAACAGATGAGGGTGGAACTGATGTCTAAAATGGGGTGGTCACTGCCTTTAGTCGGCGGATTAACGCTATGTAATTTAGCGTATGCGGATATGAGCTATCAAGGCTATACCGGTTATTTACATGTGCCAAGCGCAGAAACGCTGGAAGCGAAAAGCATTTCTATAAACTATACCAATGCAATGGAAAAGCGCCCAGTTATCATTGATGGCCACACCTTTCTGTTTGGGTTTGGTTTGCATGAAAACCTTGAAGTGGTAGGTCGAATATCTTCTGATACCATGAATGACAATATTTTTGAGAACACTGATCAAACACGGGACTTATCGTTAAATGCCAAGCTACAGGTACCGTATATCCCGAAAGACTGGTTTACTCTAGCTATTGGGGCTCAGGATTTTGGTGGCGAGATTGAATATTACGATGCCAAATATATCGTTGTTTCCAAGGCGATGGGGCCCGTCGAAGCATCTGTCGGTATTGGGGATAGTTCCAGTCAAATTGGGCGGCTCGACGGCCCTTTTGGTGCGCTATCATACCGGCCTTTCTCCTGGTTAGAGGTTATGAGCGAATATGACGGTGATGATGTCAATGCCGGTGTTCGCGCATCAAAAGGCTTTTCTCTCCTAGGCTATCCGCTTGAAGTTAATGCATCTGTGCAGCTGGCAGTGGGTGAAGAGAACAGTGAGAATGATCAGTATTGGGGGATTGGTTTTACCCTACCGCTAAGCCGCAATCTGGCTAGTGACAAAGAAATGAAGCGAGGCATGGAAAGTGAGGAACGTGCCGATCACAATGTCTCCTATTCTGTCAAAGCTTACGAGCAGCTTGTCGAAAATGATAAAGGTTATAGCACCCTCAAAGCTCCTGAATTTTCTACTCCCGATCAAGTGGTTGCCGCCCTTAAAGAGAAAATGCAAAGAGTAGGGCTTGAGAGTCTTGCCGTTGAAGTTCGAGATAAGGTTATCAGCGTTGGTTACGAAAATAACGTATTTAATCGGAATGAAATTGATGCGTTAGGCTTGGTTCTCGGTTGGGTTTCTGACTTGGGGAGAGGGATATTTGAGCAATACCACATAACTATCCGTAACCAAGGCATCGCTGTCATTGATATTACGGGTGATATTTCAGAGTATTTTGCTTTTCTTGATCGGCCTTGCGCGTTTTATCTAAATAAATGTTCAGATGCCAAACAGGTAGCGCGAACGATGCAGGTTTCTTACGCCAGTGACGGTGATGACGACTGGTTTGGTGGTAATGATAATAATGCGCTCTGGCGGCCTCGACTGGCATTGTCGCCCGGACTAACTTCCGCACTGGCATGGGAATATGGTGTAGCTGATTATGCAGTAAATTTCCAGATCCATGCCGAGTTGCCGGTCTGGAAAGGGGGGACTCTGTCAACGCATTATGGTACTGACGCGCTGCTTACCTCCGATGACTATGACGACGATGGATTGTTTAGTTACCGTCAGCAAGAGTCTGGCATGCGCAGCTTGCTGTTTAATCAAACCTTCAAGCTCTTTCCTTCATTGTACAATATGACTTCTTTAGGTAAGGTTCGTACCGACTACAGCGGCGTACTCAATGAAACTGCCTGGCTACTTGATCAAGGCAAACATAAATTCAGCGCTGAGCTGGGACAGTTTGAGCATGATGACTTTAGTCGTGACGAGCGAGATTACTCGGTATTCAGTTATCGTTACTACAGCCCGTCGTTAGATGCGTCTTTAACATTGTCGCATGGCGAGTTTTGGGAGCAGGAAACAGGGTCGACTGTGGAAATGGCCTTTAATTTTGGCGACGCGTCCGTCAGCGTTGAATATCGTGATGCCCATTACCAGCAACTTGGTGTGGCGCTGAGCCTACCGTTAACACCGCGTAAAGAAATGAATCCAACACCGTTTGGGCAAATTACCGGGCGCGATAACTGGCGATATGAATATTATACGGTGATTAATGAGCCTCGAAATATATTGGCTGGTAAGCAAGCTGATACCTTGTTTCGCAATCACAACTTAGAGCACAACTACTTCAACCGCGACCGACTAACGCCAGCATATATTTCCAATCATATGTATCGAATGCGCGATATCTATCTAACCTACAAAAACTAGTTGGTTATGTGGGTTGTTGCTTATTCTGAGCAGCTAATTATTGCTACAATTTTCGTGGTGATGTTAGCTGCATTGATTTGTCAGTGGGGTAGCCCGGTACTGGTATTTGTCAGTGCGTTATTGGTTAGTTATGGGTTGGGATATCTCGACACCGAAACCCTGCTTTCTAGTGCAGTTAATCCTGGCCTGGTAACACTGGTGTTGCTGATGGTTGCCTCCATTGCGTTAGAGAAAACCCAGATGCTGGCCTTGCTATCACGCAAGCTGATCAGTCAGAATTACCAATTAACCCTGTTTAAAATTACCGGTGTGACAGCGCTGTTCTCGGGCTTCTTAAATAATACCGCTGTTGTTGCCGCACTAATGCCTGTTATTAAACGCAACGGTATTCACGCTCCCTCACGGCTTTTTTTACCATTATCATATGCTGCTATCTTGGGTGGAACCTTGACGCTGATCGGTACGTCAACCAACCTACTGGTTAACTCGTTCTTGATTGAGGCAAGCTTACCTGGATTTAAGTTGTTTGATTTTTTACCTGTGGGGCTAACGTTGGTTGCTGTGTGTGGTTTGGTGCTGTTTTTTGCCAGCCGCTTTTTACCGGGATACAAAGACTCTCATAATCTTTTGGACTCTTATGTGATTGACGCCAAAATAACACCAGGGTCGAATCTTGCTGGGAAAACGGTGTTGGATAATGGCTTGCGCAGCCTGGATTCGCTTTTTTTGGTAGAAATCGAACGTAATGGTCAGTTGATTAGCCCGGTTAATCCGCAGGATGTATTGTTAGAAGGAGACCACCTGGTTTTTGCGGGGGACATCAGCAAGGTCTCTATGTTGAGTCAGTTCGATGGTCTCAAAGTTTTCGCTGACAATCATGACTTAATTAAATCCAATCTTACTGAAGTCATTGTTTCACCTGAAGCACCGATAGTTGGACGAACGATTAAACAAGTTAGCTTCCGCTCGCTATTTGACGCAGCGGTGGTGGGGATCCGTCGCAATGGTGAGCGCTTATCTGGTCGATTGGGCAAGATTACGCTAAGGCCAGGTGATAATCTGGTTTTAGCAGTTGGTCCAGACTTTCATGGGCGTAATAACATATCAAAAAACTTTTTCGTGGTCAGTGGTATCGAGGTTGACCGACACTTGACGACGCGCCAGGAATGGATTGCTATCGGCGGATTTGTGGCCGTCATAGGATTAACGGCCCTGGATATTGGCTCGCTGTTAAAAAATTTGCTGTTCTTTATTGCTGCGTTAGTAGTATTTGGTGTTTTACCTATCAATGAAATTAAACGACGCTTTCCCTTTGAGATCTGGGTGATTATTGCATCAGCTCTAGGGTTGGCTGCTGTTTTGGATGGCTCGGGGTTACCGCAAATGTTGTCGGAAGTGGTTCGGGATAATGCGGCAAATGGTATTTGGATTGCCTTTGCTGGCGTATTTATTTCTACCTGGCTACTAACTGAGTTTGTGACAAATAATGCCGCGGCGGCACTGATGTTTCCATTGGCATTTGGATTAGCCACGGCTTTTGAAGTAAGCTATACCCCCTTTGTTATGGCTGTTGCTTACGGAGCAAGCGCCAGCTTTATATTGCCCTATGGCTATCAGACTAATTTGATGGTGTTCAATGCCGGACGCTATCGACAGCGAGACTTTTTAAAAATGGGTATTCCACTGGCAATAGCATATATTGCTACCTCATTGACGGCGATACCCTATTTTTTCCCATTTAACTGAAAACTGAGGATAGATACATGAGTAACATCGTATGGCATGATCATAATGTCACTGCTGAAGAACGTGCTAAGCAAAAGAACCAAAAACCTTGTGTTTTGTGGTTTACCGGTTTAAGCGGTTCTGGAAAATCGACCATAGCCAATGCAGTGGATGGCATGCTGTATGAAATGGGATACCACACCTTTTTGTTGGATGGTGACAATGTACGTCATGGGCTTTGTGGTGATTTAGGGTTTTCTGATGAAGATCGCAATGAGAATATTCGTCGTATTGGTGAAGTTGCTAAGCTCTTTTCTGATGCTGGATTGATTACTTCAACCGCCTTTATCTCTCCATTTATTGCTGATCGTGAAGTAGCGCGAAAAATCCAGCCGGAAGGCACTTTTATCGAAGTATTTGTAGATACCCCGCTTGATGTATGTGAATCGCGGGATCCAAAAGGCTTGTATAAAAAAGCTCGCGCTGGTGAAATCAAATTCTTTACTGGGATCGATTCGCCGTATGAAGCACCAGAGGCTCCTGAGCTAACGATAAAAACCGCTGAGTTCTCGATTCAAGAGTGCGCTGAGCAAGTGATTAACTACCTGAAGCAAAGTGGCTTTTTGTTAGGAGCATAATATGACCCGAATGGAATTGGTCGAAAAAATCAATGCGATAGCTAAAGCTGCTGGCGACGCTATTATGCTGGTCTATCAGCGTGACTTTGAGGTGGTTGATAAAAGTGATAGTAGTCCGCTGACTGAAGCCGATCTGGCCGCTCACAAAATTATCTGCGCAGAATTAGCCGCCTTGTCCGTTGATTATCCGATTCTTTCAGAGGAATCGGCAAAAATCGCTTGGGATGAACGCAAAGAATGGTCAACCTACTGGTTGGTCGATCCGTTGGATGGCACCAAGGAATTTATCAAGAAAAACGGCGAATTCACGGTGAATATTGCACTGGTTGAAAATGGTATTCCTGTTTTAGGCGTAGTCTACTCTCCTGCATTAGAAACGCTTTATTATGGTGTTCAGGGGGAGGGCGCTTTCAAAGCGGTTAAAGGTCAGGCGGCTGAGCCTATCCAGCCAGTTACAGCCGTTGACGGGGCTTGGAAAATTGTTGGCAGTCGTTCCCATGGCAGCGAGCAGATGCAAAGCTTTCTAGCTAAGGTTGGCGAGCATGAAATGGTTCCGATGGGAAGTTCGCTGAAAATTTGCTTGGTCGCCGAAGGGGTGGCTGATTTATACCCACGTTTAGGCCCAACCTCAGAGTGGGATACTGCTGCGGCACATGCGGTAGTTCTGGCCGCTGGTGGGCTGGTAACCGATTGCGAAGGACTGGCTTTGAAATACAATCAAAAAGAGAGTCTGCTCAATCCGTTCTTTTTGGTAGCACCTAATCAAGCTATCCTTGACCAGGCAAAAGCCTATTTTTAACACGTTCTGTTCCACTCGGTTACTTTGACCAAGGGCCGGG
Organism: Gammaproteobacteria bacterium UBA3532; assembly: GCA_002376965.1. Lineage (GTDB taxonomy): Bacteria > Pseudomonadota > Gammaproteobacteria > Enterobacterales > UBA3532 > UBA3532. The sequence continues at coordinate 8,615 of DFOV01000035.1, read as the reverse complement.
CATGAATGTTATTTATGCCTTCTCGCCGAGTGGTTGGATACTTCTTGCGCAAAACGCCGTAAAATCATCCCTGATGGCTTAACTGCCGCATCCATGCGGCAGATATTTGCTCCAGAAGTATCCAACCACTCGGTGATAAGGCACTCAGTAGCTGAGCATTAACTGTTTAGGCGCTTAGTTTGATGTTTAGCATATGATTAGGGCGGGTATCATTTTCTGATGACGTGGAAAGAAATTATGAGTAGACGTGTATTATGTTTAAGCATACTTTTGGGACTTGTTTGGTTGGAGGGACGAGCCGAGCCACCAATATTAGACTTGGCTGTCCAGTCGCCAACCCATTCCGTTATCAGCGAGTTTGATGCCAACAGCCGCCAGCTAGTTTACCTAGCCAAAAGCGGTGCTAAATTTTTGCTGGGCCTTGATGATCGAGGGCGAATAACCTCTATACAGCTGGATGACAAAACTTGGAGTTTCAGCTATTCAATCACCGGTCACGTAGAGCAGGTAAGCTATTCAAATGGAAAGCAGACTCGGACAATTAATGCGGCAATAAAGGACAAGCAACGTTTCGTCGAGCCGTTTCGTTACTCGTCATCAGTTATGTTATTGGAGCAGCCGCAGGCGCTGTTCGATGATGTTGCTAAGCGAATGTCACAGTGGTTGATGTGGCAATCGAACAAGCTCTGGCAGTCACAATTAAACCGTTTGTGGCAGTTATCTGTAGCCCATACAGGAAAAGCGATAGGACCTGAGCGAGCCAGTCTTGATGAGCTGAGAAAGCCGAAGACAGAGGTTGGTGCAGGCTTTCCACCAAGCCTGAATCCGTTGCATGATGCATTAGGGCGGGTCGAGAGCGTCGAATTCAACGCTGCAATCATTGCTTTTGGATATGATGACACGACTGGCGGTAGTGCCGGGCTGGGGCGGTTAACTCAGATTAATAACGATTACGCCAAAACCCATTATCGATACAACCGCTTGGGCCAGATATCTTCAACTATTTCGGAGTTTGGTGGTAAGTCCTATACCATTAGCTATCAATACGATGGGTTTGATCAGCTGCAAAAAGTTAGCTATCCCAATGGGAACGTGGTTGATTACCAGCGAGATGGCGCTGGCAATATCATGTCTGTCGAGCTCTACCAACAGGGCGTGCGTATCCCCCTGGCTCAGAATATTATTTGGGGCGAATCCCGGATCGTATCATTTGATTGGGGCAACGGCTTATCTTATTCGGCTGAGGACATAGCCAAGACCGTAGGCAAATGGCAGGATGGCCCTGTAGTTTGGCGCTATCAGAATAGCATCGAGAATGGACATTCGGTATTTCGCGTAAGTAGTAATGATGAGCCAGGCTTAATTGAGTCCGAGTCAATTGAACGCGACTTATATGAGCTGGAGTGGATTCGCAAGGCGGATAGGGAAACACTCGATAACGTTGTCGATTTCTATCGGCTGAGCTTCGATATGCAGAGTCGCCGGACAGCCTTGGTCGATAGCGAACAAAACGTGCGCTATGACTACCAGGAGCCGGGATTTCTGCTGAAACAATTGCACCCAAGTGCCCATTGGGGGCTGGAATATGGCAAAGATGGGGAGCTGACTCACTTTGGCCAATTAAGCTTTTCTTATGACTATGCTGGAAACATCAAGTCCATCAAACGAAATGGTCGTAGCATCAGTACATACCGCTATAACGTTCAAGGCCAGCCCATTTTAAATATCACGCCAGATAAAACTGTGCATTTCGTTTATGACTTGGCGGGCAACCTTGTCGCACACTATGATTTTGTCGAGGGGGCGGTAACTAACTATATCTATTTGGGTGAGCGGGTATTGGCGTCGGCCGTTGCTTCGACACTGGTGCGTGATTCAGAACAGGAGCCAATAAAGCCGCTCCCTGAACTTTCAGTTCAGCAAGAAAATGTAGTGAAAAGCGATAAAGATGGTGACCAGCCTGCCCTGACCTCCGAGCAACAAGATGCGCTGGATGATCGTCGATGGGATAAAGAGTTGGCTTTAGAGCAAGCTCAATCACTCAACAATGGCCGACCAGAAGGCCTAAAGCCTAAAACCGTTATTCCAGAAGAGCACCCCAAAGCCGTGATTGAGGCCGGTCCTGATACGGATTCAGGCTTGGAGCCTGAACCAACCATTATTAGCAACGAAGAGGTTGAGCCAGATCCTATGGAGGGGCAGGATGGTGATGGGGGGCTGTTAGTGGAAGAGGTTCGTGCTAGTTTGCCGCCGTTGCCGCGTCCCAACCCTTTTCCTTCAGGTAGAGGCGATAGTATAGATAGCAGAAATGAGATTGCTAAACAGCGTGATGACTTGGTTGAAGTGACCAAAGATCCGTTAACAGCCGCCGGTCGGGAGTTGTCTCAAGAAAATATCGAGCGGGTAGAGCGGTTACAACGACAAAAGGCCGATGCGAAAGGGATCGCTAACCCGCAGTCAGTTGTTAAGAAGGCGGCTTCATTGACTTACCGACAATTATATTTCCATCACAGGGATCCATTTGGCAACGTACTGGTGTTGACGAATGAACAGCAACAGCCAGTGTGGCAAGCTAATTATAGCTTGGATGGTTTGGCTATCATTGATGAGGCCGAAGTAACTAACCTGGTTCGGTTTCAGCAGTACTTTTGGAATCAGGAAGCTAAGCTGTATATTACGCCGCTAGGTCTTTACTCGCCCTTGGTTGGTGTTCATTTTCAGCCCAAGTAGGGTTTTCACGGGATCAGTTACGGCTCAGCTATCCAAAACAATCTTTCCACTATCGACTCGCCAGTAGAAGCAGGAGCGGCGCTCGGTATGACAAGCTGGGCCGAGCTGTTTTACCTTAAGCAGGATGGCATCGCCATCACAGTCAAAGCGCATTTCGATCAAGTTTTGATGGTGTCCAGAGCTTTCACCCTTGCGCCAGTAACATTGGCGGGAGCGAGACCAATAACATACTCGCCCTGTTTTAAGGGTTTCTTCAATGCTCTGCCTGTTCATCCAGGCCATCATTAAAACATCACCGCTATCACAGTCCTGCGCAATGGCGGGGATCAGGCCATCGTCATTAACCTTAAGCTTGGTTAATACCTGCGTCAGTTCAAACTGGCTATTATCACTTGCATATTCTGCTTTTTTAAAACTTTCGAACATAGATCAGGATACCGGTTGTGAAAGCACCAGACTAACAATGAGTCCGACGGTGCCGAGAAACAATAAAATAAAAATAATGCCGATAACGATATAGACAGTTGGGCTGCCTTGTTCGAAGTCACGGACGCGGTTTTCATCTTTTTGTACGCCAAGCATTGCTGCCGCAACGCTTTTAAATGCATCAAACAGCGATGGCTTATTTTTTTGGATCTTTAGCATCTATACATCCAAGCTGATGTTGAAGTCGGGGAAGTATTTTACCGATAGTTGCTTGGTATAGCGAATTAACTTTGGCAATGAGCGGGCCTTGTCCTTTAGTGGGTTTTCAAAAGGAGTGGCCAGAATATTCACGATAAATGCATAAATGCTGCAATCGTAACGGCAGGGTTCATCGCCAAATAGAAAATAGCTTTCTGGTAGCAGAGCTTCGACGGCTTCCAGATCTTGCATGGCGCGTCCATAAATCTCGTCGCGCTGGTGACGACCAATGCCCTGTGCCCACAGGCTGTTTTTTATTTTTCGTTGGACTAGTGTGGTAATAATGGGTCTTAGTGGTAGCGGGATTTTACGGAAGAAAAGGCTTTTCATACGATTCCACCCCTCTGGCTCAACCCATCGGCTATAGACCATTACCCAGTAGGTATGTTCGTTTAGCATGCGCGACAAAGCAGTACCAATACCATGCTGTTCGTCTGTAAGGCTTTGATCAAAATCGGGACGATAAGTCTTTATCAAATAGTCCATTACAAATTCTGAGTCGGCGATGGTTTTATCGCCATCGGTCAGGTAGGGAAATTTGCCTTTTGGGGCTTTCTTCAGTTGCATTGTGTAGTGATTTTGATAGTCAAGCTCAAAAATTCGAAGAATTAGCTCGAGCTTGACACAAAATGGGCTGGCGTTGGGAAGCCCAAAAGCGGGAGGGAACTGGTGTAAAGTAATTTGGCTCATGACACATCCTGTTTGAAGCGAATAAGGCGTCAATAAAAGAAACAGGCTAGAGCATAAGCTAATTTATTACGACTTGCTACTCTCGCTTTTTTCAACCAACAAGTGCACCGTGTCTATTGCTCTTTCGAGGAATCCTCCCTCGCAATATTGTAAGTAATACAGCCATGTGCGATAGAATCGTTGATCAAACCCAAGCTTGGATATGGATGAGAAGTTGCCAATGAAGTTTCGCCGCCATGCTTTCAGTGTCAGCGCATAACTATCACCGATGCGCTCTATATCTCGCAACTTCATGTCGGCATGGTGAGCCAATAGCTGGCGCAGCAGGGATACTGTTGGCAAAAAGCCACCAGGGAATATATGTTTTTGGATGAAATCTACCCCGTTTCTGTAGTGTTGAAAGCGCGATTCATCAATGGTAATGGACTGGAGTAACAGTTTACCTCCGGGGTTCAGCAGCTTATGGCAGGTTTGAATATATCCGGGCAGAAAGCGCTCGCCAACCGCTTCTATCATCTCGACGGAAACAAGCTTGGAGTAGCTGCCCTGCAGCGTTCGGTAGTCTTGTTTGAGCAGGGTAATTTGATTCGCTAAACCGTGCTGCTTTATTTGTTCTTGCGCATATTCGTATTGTTGATTAGAGATGGTTGTCGTTGTTACCCTGCAGTGATAATGCGTTGCTGCATAGATTGCCAGCCCTCCCCAGCCAGTACCTATTTCGAGCAGATGATCGTTTTGGTTTAGCTCCAATTTCTCGCATATTGCTCTTAGTTTATTTTCTTGGGCTTGCTCCAGCGAGTCTTGCGTATCATGATATATCGCACTGGAATATTGCATTCTCTTATCGAGAAACGACGAATACAGAGCATTGCTCAGATCATAATGAGCGGCGATATTCTTTTTAGCTTGGCGGTGAGTGTTTTGACGACGCCAGCGTAAAAGCCAACGTACTGGCGAGTGTAGCCAAGCGAAACGCTTATCAATCCGTTGCAGTGAGGCTTGGTTCCGAGCGAAAATGCGAATGACAGCAGTGAGATCATCGGTTTGCCAATCGCCTGATATATAACTTTCTCCAGCACCAACACCTCCACCAAAAAGAAAGCGTCGAAACGCATTATCATTGTTGATGTGTATAGTTGCGCGTAGATCCGAGAAAGGATCACCAAATGTTCGCCGGTGGCCGCGATGGTATATGGTTAAGTGGCCTTGGGTTAGCGAGCTTAGAACGGAATACAGGCACCATTTGGCCATCTGAAACTTTTGTGGTGGGGTGCCTGCTATTGAGGTTGTTGTTGAGGGTGATTGCATTTATCGCTCCTTAGCCAGCGGGTGCGGGTAATAGGGATTTTTCTTAAGCCAAATTTTTAAAGCCTGCCAGTAGATGGCGCGAACAACCTTCCAGCCCATCAAATACTTTCTTGGCTGATCGAGCAAACCTATATCTGTCGCGGGAACGAAACGACCGCTAGTTTCAGCAGAAAAAACGTAATTTTTAGGTAACACGGTATTGGCTGACCATTTCGCATTGGCTTTGCAGCATTGTATTCCGATACGAAACCGGTCTTTGGATAGATCAATTTGCCAATGATAGTGCATGTTCATCGGGTTAAATGGCGACACATGAAAATTTTTCTGATTGGCTTTCGGGGCTGTGCAATTGACCAAGTAGTAATGTCTTTCATTCCATGGCGTGTTGCTCACTTCTGCAAGCAACCATTGCCCCTTCTCAAATGCGCCTGGGCTAATAATGTAAAAATTTACCGGGCTAAAATAAAGGTGATGATAACTGGGTTGACCAATAAAATAGACCTTTCCGGATATGTCTGAGCCATGAATAGCAGAAGCCTTGGATAAAACGCTTTGTTTCAATCCTTGTTGCGTAGGCCCGATATAGTCTTCCCGACGAAAAGAGACAGGCCAGGGAAACTCTTTTAGTTGCAAATTGATTGCTTCCGGAGTCAAGTCGAGATCAATGAACAATGAACCCATTGGATACTGAAAACTGTGACTAGATGGCGTGTGGCGAGCATGAGCCACTTCTCCTGCGCAAAAGGCTACTCCGCTCATAGGCTGCCTCTTCTCATAAATTAGCCCCAAAACGCTGGACAACATCCAGCGCGCTGCGAACACCGTCTTCATGGAAACCGTTGTACCAGTAAGCGCCGCAATAATGGGTTCGGTTGTGCCCATCAATTTTGTCGCGTTGTCGTCGAGCAGCCTCGGTTTCGTTGGTATAGACAGGGTGGTCGTAGTTATAGCGCCCTAATATTTGTGTTGGATCGATATACTCCGTTTGATTTAGTGACACGATAAACGACGTATCACTGTGGATCCCTTGCAGAATATTCATTATGTAGCTGACTTGGGCTGGTCGCGCTGAATGATCTGAAACCTTTCTCAATCGATAATTCCAGCTGGCCCATGCTCTTTGGCTCTTCGGAAGCAGGCGTTTGTCGGTGTGGAGAACCACCTCATTAGGCTGGTAGGCTAAAGCGCCCAAAACGCTGCGTTCATCTTTATTAGGATCGGATAGCATCGTCAATGCCTGGTTGCTATGTGATGCGATAATAACTTCATCATAGTCTTCAGTTTGGCCATTGCTATGAATTTCTACTTGATTCTCTTTGCGTGAAATAGATTGAACGGGGCTTGATAGGCGAACGCTTTCACCCAGTCGCTTTTCTATGGCACGCACATATTGGCGTGATCCTCCTTTAACCACGTACCAGGTTGGCCTATTACGAATATTTAGCAGTCCATGATTCATAAAAAAGCGTACGAAAAATGCCAAAGGGAAGTCTTGTGCGTCATCCAAGCTAGACGACCATATTGCCGCGACCATGGGTAATACGTAGTTTTGTTGGAAGTATGCAGAGTATCGATGCTGAGCAAGGAATTGGCCCAGAGACAGTTTTTCGTCAAGTTTAGATGCGACAGCAAGCGCTTTGCACTGACGGTTAAAGCGGGCGATTTCGCTAAGCATCTTATAAAAGCGTGGGTTGAACAGGTTGCGGCGCTGGGCAAACAGGGTGTTCAAGTTATGCCCATTGTATTCTAATCCCGTCGTTTCATCGCATACGCTAAAGCTCATTTCCGTTGCCTGCCAAGCGACATCCAATTTGGTGAGCAGGTTAATGAAGTTAGGATAGGTTCTATTATTAAAAACAATGAAGCCGGTATCGATCGCGTAGGTTTTATTGCGCACCTCCACATCGACGGTGTGCGTATGGCCGCCAAGATAATCATTGGCCTCGTAGAGCGTGATGTCGTGCTGATCATTCAATAGTGTTGCGCAAGTAAGACCAGATATACCACCACCTATAATGGCTATTTTCATGATGTTTCCTTCAATTTTTTTGCTAGTCCAACCTGCCACTGCATAGGAAACATGGATACCAGTGCCAGGATAAACCACAGTCGAAAGGGAAAACGTATGTGCTGTGTGTTTTTTTCTATGCCGCGCCGAATAATTTTTGAAGCCTTGACGGGTGATTGTAGCCAGGGCATCGAAAAGGTATTTTTTCGAGTGAGAGGAGTATCTATAAAACCAGGAGAGACGAGATGAACCGCTATACCGTGTTCAGCCAAGTCCACGCTGAGACTCTTCGCTAAATAGTTTAGTGCAGCCTTACTGCTACCATATGCCGCCGCTAAGCTAAAGGGCATGTAGTGTGCCAGGCTACTCAAAAATACGAGCTTTGATGACCTGGTTAGCTTTGGCAAGATCAGCGGAAGAAAATAGTCTAGATAGCCAATATTGACATCCCACACCGACTTCAAGTGTCCTTCTTTGAACGCCAACGGTGCAGCATAGATACAGGTTCCTGCATTGAGAATAACTAAATCGATAGCGTTTATATTGGAGAGTGCTGTTTTGCATGCTTCGGCTGAAGTGATATCAAACTGCAAGGTCGATATGTTATCTGGGCATTGACATTCGAGTGCTTCTAACGCTCCGGCATTCCTACCACAGGCAATAACATCGTGGCTGGTTCTCGCATAGTCTAATGCCAGCTGCTTGCCAAGCCCTGATGTCGCTCCGGTAATTAATACCTTCATTTGGTTGACCTGCTGTTTTTAGATAGCCTATTGCTTTTAGACAATCTATTGTTTACGGCGTTAATCCCATGCTTTAGCAATGGAATATGCTGATACACCATTTGGCCTAAATCGAAATAGTCTCGGTGATAAATAATTTTCCGTACCCAGCGAATATGACTCATGCCATTCACCGTGATGACATTGCCCTGGTTTAATCGATGGTGTTTAAATCGCATATTCCAGCTGACACAGCCAGCTTGTTTTTCGACTAATGTCTCCAAAATATCAAAGTCACACTGACTTACATTGCTCATCACCTGTTCGAAGTAGGTGGTGAGTTGGGGGAGGCCATTAACCTGATGCAATGGATCGATAAACTCGATATCCGTGTCATAAACTTGGTTCAGGTGTGCCAGCTCATCGCGGTTAAACTGTTGGTAGAACGTTAAAAATTTGTCGATCATTACATT
>DFOV01000008.1 GCA_002376965.1 Gammaproteobacteria bacterium UBA3532 | reverse complement strand
ACTTGATCGCCGAAGCATTTGAGCGGCATGGTGAAGCCTTGGACTCGGTGGCAATGAATGAAAGCGAGGCGCAAGCCGTTTCAGCCATCCGCCGCCTAACGGCATCTCCCGCAGAGCTGGGAGGCAGCATTAAGCTGCTCAGCCAGCTCATTTTTCGCCATCACCAAAAGCCGGTCGTTATTATCATCGACGAATACGACATGCCGATAAACAGTGCCTATACCTATGGTTATTACGACGAACTGGTGGGATTTTTACGCAACCTGTTGAGCGGCGCTTTTAAAGATAACCCTTCGCTGTTTAAAGGCGTGATGACAGGCATTTTGCGCATTGCGCGGGAAAGTATTTTTTCGGGGCTGAATAACATCGAAGTGTGTTCGCTGGCAGAAGCCGATTTTAACCAATATTTTGGTTTTACCGAGCCAGAAACAGACAAGCTGCTCGCTGATTATCAGCTCACCGATAGGCTGCCTGCTGTGCGTGAATGGTATAACGGTTATAACTTTGGCGAAGTCACTATTTATAATCCATGGTCGATTTTGCACTTTGCTAAAAAACGCGGTGACTTGAAACCATACTGGCTCAACACCTCAGACAACGCCTTGGTGCGTGACTTGATAGCAAGCGCATCCCTAAAGGTAAAACAAGAATTAGAAAACCTGTTGATGGATGATAACGCCGTTGTTCGCAAGCGATTGAATGAAAATATTGTGTTTCGCGATATTAACAACAGCGACGACTCGGTTTGGAATTTCTTGTTGTTTTCTGGTTATTTAGCTTATAAAAACAAGCAATTGATAGGTAAGCGAATCTATGTTGATTTATGCATTCCCAATGTGGAAGTTGCCTCTTTTTATGAAGACGCTATCCTGGCGTGGTTTGATGAGCAACCCTCTAACGACTTAACCTTGGAAAGCCTTTTATCACTGCTGCTTAAAGCGGATTTTGATAGTTTCGCTAAAGCATTTTCTCACTTTTGCGCTGATACTTTCAGTTACTTCGATGTAAAGGGCAAGCAACCGGAACGCTTTTACCACGCCTTTGTCCTGGGCATGTTGGTGCAATTGCAGAACAGCCATACCATCAAAAGCAACCGGGAAAGTGGCTATGGTCGTTATGATGTTTGCCTGATACCTCACGACAAAAACCAAGCGGGATTTGTGTTTGAATTTAAATCCGTCGATGAATTAGATAACCTCACCCTCGAACAAGCCTGTGAAGTGGCGCTCCAGCAAATCGAGAAAAAACAATACGTTGCAGAGTTACATACCCTTGGTATTGAAACCGTCTACCCGATCGCCATTGCCTTTGAAGGCAAACGGGCGTTGGTGCAGGTGGTGGAGTAACTTTCCCTCTTTGGCCTTACTCGCCTTTTGTAACATGTTTTTTACAACATGTTTTTTAGGTGGCCGTTTTATTTTTTCTTGCTGTGCGGGCATTCACTTTTTTGGCGAGAAATATCACCTATAGTTAGTATTCAAAGAGCCTTAAGCTGAGTAAAGTAATCTTAAGCTCGGAAATATAAATTTAAGCTCAGTAAAACAAAAGGTAGAGCGAATATGAATATGATTGGAAAAAGCCAAAAGCCATTCTTGGGGCTGGTGTTTTTAATGGCCCCTGTTTTTGCCGTAGATGCAGGCATGTTAATGGACTTTAATCAAGGCGCTGGGCACGACTGGCTTGGCTGGCAGTGGCAGGATGATGTGGCGTATGGAAATCAAGGCTGGGTTCTGATGGAGACCGCGGCTTTGGGTAAAGGAGCAAACTATAACTGGGGATATGGCCCACGAGTATTCAACAAAGGCGGCTATACCCCTGAACAAATCAATAAAGTGGCTATCGATAACAGCACATTTGCTCCGTCTACCAGCAGTGGGGGCAGCTTCAAAGTTTACGAAACCCCGGAAAGCACCGATCACCGTACCGCTTGGTGGGTCTGGTATGATGGCCAGCCACTGTCTGAACGTGGAGTCACAAACGACAACACCGACCGAATGAGCTTCTACCTGAAAACAGAAGGCATGAAAGAGCTGGACAAAAGTGGTGGTAACGAAGTTCTGGGAACCAATTTTCATATCGGCACTTACTTATGCTGGCGCGATCCATCGAAACCCGCTTATGGTTCCGGAGATGGTTGCCCATATGAGGGGCCTGGAAATCAGCATTATTACCATTATCTAACTATCGAATCGGATATGTGGTATCACGTTCTTTTGGATCAGCATCCGCAACACCGTAGAGGATCGAAAGAAAGGGTTCCTAACAACCCCCCATATAGTGAGGCGGGTAAACACTATTTTGCACAATTAAATCAATATTACATAGAAATTCGCTGGGGGCAGCCTGAGCACACCGCGATGTATCTTGATGAGATTCAATATTATGCAACCAGCGATAGCGAAGAGCCCGATCAAAATGAAGAGTCTATCACCTCATTATGGGTGGGCTACAAGGCCAGTAAGAATGAGTGGCAATTGGGTTTTCATGACATGTCCTGGGCATCGCTAGGTGACAACGCACTGAGTACTTTCGAGTTGCGCTGGTCTGCTACGCCTATTACTAACGAAAACTATGACAGCGCCCACATTATCGCGCCTAAGCTATATTCTGGTATCCAATATGTTGATGCGCGCAATCCACACTATTTCAGACGTCCCAATGGTTGGGGAACCTTGGCATTTACTACCTTTGAAGTGCCTCCGCTGGAGTTGCAAAAGCTGAATACAATCTATTTTGCGGTTAAAGATGTTTCTGCGCTAGGAGAAAACAAAGGCGGGCGTTGGCCGTGGAACAAAGGTGATGGGCATGATGCAGCAAGCCCATTCATCAAAACCATTGATTTTGCAATTAATGGTGCCAGCCTAAAGCCTAAAGCGCCGGTCAATCTAACCGCTGAAAACGTTGTTACGGAATAGACCGAAGTGAAAAAGGGACGTTTATGAACATAGCGGTTGCTGTTTTTGCTCATAATGAAGAGAAAAGTATCATTCGTTGCCTCAAGCTGACAAGCTATACATCACGGCATTAGCACAGATGTCGATAGCGAAAAGGCCAGCCAGGAAGTGCAGCCTATCTTCTGCCCACTGCCGACGGTGCTCGTAGCTCTTCTGATACACCGCGATATGCAGTGGCAATAGGGTGTGTCGCTTAGGCTGATTTGGCTCTGGCGAGAGGTTGGCATCCTTGATTCCTCAGGCTTATGGTAACTCAACACTGTCCAAATTAACAGCCAGTCTCAACTTTGGCAAGTGTGGACTTACTTTACAACCACCTGCATCGTGTATCTTATTGTTTAAATTACATTTTTTAGATGACCATCTTGTTGTTTCGTTATCACACCCGCTGTCGGTGGGGAGCCACGTCGTGGTAACGAGGTGGCTTAGTGTCTATGAGCATCCATATATTTACGTAGTAGTTGGTTGATGCGTGTCTGATAACCTTGGCCTTGGCCCTTAAACCAATCCAATATATCCTCATCAATACGCATGGTCACACTGATTTTTTTAGGAACATAAAGCTCAGCTTGTTGGAAGAAGCTTTCGTTATACTGAAAAACAAGCCATCCACCCAAATACTCGCACAAAAACATCAACATAGCGATGCACATCCAGCCATTGAGAACCACTACCAGCTCAACATCAACAAGCCTGCACGACGGTAATCGTATCTCAATCACAAATAACAGCCGATAGCTTTTTCTAGTCCACATTTTTACGCCACCAAACCATCTCTCATTGCACAGATTCTCCCAGCCAGTACAATGTGCCTAGCAAAATCAACTCAAGGAGAGGCGCATGAATAATTCTGCGGTTGGCCTGATAGCCATTCTCAAAGGTTATCAATATTTATTTCATCCCAAAACACGTACGATTGCGTGGGCACCCGTTGCTATCACTCTGTTTTTGTATATTGGTGCATTCAGTTATTTATTTAGCCAGCTTGATCTGCTTCAAGACACCGTGCGCGATACGCTTCCTAACAGGGATTTCATCCCAGACATATTGATCAACTTTTTATTCTGGCTGATTTATGTATTTATGTCTCTGGGTATCATGATGGTGGTCAACTACACCTTTGTTGCCATCGCAGGGGTCATTGCCTCGCCGTTTTCGAGTTTCTTATCTGAAGAAGTATTAAAAGACTTGGGAGATTTAGAAGAAAGCCATATATCCTGGGCTAACCTTGTCGGTATGATCCCGCAAATTCTCATGCGCGAGCTGAGTAAGATGTGGCGGATGTTTTTAGCCCTGCTTTTGGTATTGCTATTAACCTTTATTCCATTGGTGAATGTGTTATCACCGCTGTACTGGTTTTTATTTGGCTGCAGGATGCTTTCTTTGCAATATATCGACTACCCAGCCGATGCGCAGCAAATTCCGATTAAAGACACGATGAAAGCCATGGGTAAAACGCCATGGGCTCGCTACACCTTTGGGGCAGGCCTATCCGTTCTAGTGCACATCCCTATCCTTAACTGCTTGTTAGTACCGGCTGCTACTGCTGGTGCCACCTGGTTATGGAGTAAGCATATTAAACCAACCGCTCAAATTGGTCGGGCATCCACGGCAGTTAGTGCCGCGCCAAACACAAGCGAGATTTCGCCAAAAGCGGAGTAGTTGGCAACAGCCTGCAATACTTAGTTCAACATCGAGGCACTAAGTAGCTGTTGGGTGTATGGCTTTTGCGGTGATTCAAAAACCGCACTAGCCTCGCCCTGCTCGACCAACTCACCATCCTTCATAACCATAACCCGATGACTCATCGCCCTAACCACCGCCAAATCATGACTAATAAACAGGTAGCTCAGCTGATAACGCTGTTGAAGGCCTCGAAGTAACGCAATCACCTGCGCTTGGACAGAGCGATCTAAGGCCGAGGTCGGCTCGTCTAACACTATCAACTTTGGTCGGAGCGCTACTGCGCGAGCAATGGCTATGCGTTGGCGCTGCCCACCTGACAATTCGTGGGGATAGCGGTAGTAATAGTCTTCGGTAAGCTCAACATCGATCAAAGCCTGAATCACTTGTTCGCGCCGAGCAGTTTTATCCAAATCAGGGAAATGCAGGCGCAGGCCCTCTTCGATAATGTCGCCAACGGTCATACGCGGACTCAAGCTGGCAAAGGGATCTTGAAAAACCACTTGAAACGCCTTACGCAAAGGTCGCAGCTGTTTCTGGTTCAAACCATCAACCGGCTGCCCATCAAACAAAATGGCTCCGTCACTATCCACCAGCCGGAGTAGCGACATGCCTAACGTGGTCTTTCCCGATCCACTCTCACCGACGATTCCTAAGGTTTCACCCTGTTTTAGCTGCAACGTCATATTTTTTACAGCCTGGTGAGCAACCACTTGGCGACCAAACCAGCCAGCCGACTTGTAGTAGGCCATGTTTAAATCATGGGTGTGTAATAAAACCGCGGCATCCTCGGTGACAGGATGCGGCTTGCCTGATGGCACTGAATGCACCAGCATTTGTGTATAGGGATGTTGGGGCGATTCGATGACCTGCTTTTTGGTACCCGTCTCGACTAACTTTCCCTGCTGCATAACACAGACGCGATCAGCCGTGTAGTCAACGACACCCAAGTCATGGGTTATCAACAACATCGACATTCCCAGTTGTTGCTGCAATTGCTTTAACAAGTCCAAAACCTGTTGCTGAACCGTTACATCCAAAGCCGTTGTTGGCTCATCAGCGATCAACAAGTCCGGCTCGTTGGCCAAGGCCATGGCAATCATAACCCGTTGACGCTGCCCGCCAGACAGCTCATGTGGGTAGGCATCTAGAAAGCGCTGATGATCTAGCCCGACCATTTCCAACAAACTTTGCACACGAGTGCGCACATCCTCTTTTTTGGCGCCACCATGCAATATGACCATTTCAGCAACCTGGCGATACACTTTGTGCAATGGGTTCAGGGATGTCATCGGCTCTTGAAAGATCATAGAAACCGCAGAGCCGCGTAGCTCCCTTAACGTTTTCTCGCTGGCATCTAATACTGAGTGCTCATTGAGGTGGATACGTCCAGTTGGATACACGACCTTATCCTCGCCCAGCAGACGCATAACCGACAGGGCGGTGACCGATTTGCCTGAACCGCTCTCCCCCACGAGGGAAAGCGTTTCGCCTCTCTCGACCGAAAAACTGATATCATCAACGACTCGGTTGTCACCGCTAGCAGTGCGAAATCCAATGCTCAGATTATCTATGCGTAAAACACTCATATCAGGACTCCATGGCTAACGTCTTGCGCGGATCAAATGCATCACGAACCGCCTCACCAATAAAAACCAGCAAACTCAAGATAACCGATAGTACTGTAAAGCTGGTAAATGCCAGCCAGGGTGCATGCAGGTTTTCCTTGCCTTGGCGCAACATCTCGCCCAGCGAAGCCTGATCGGCAGGTAGCCCTAGCCCCAAGAAATCCAGCGCCGTTAGCGACGTTATGCCACCTGTCAGGACAAAAGGCATCAGGGTTAGGGTTGCCACCATCGCGTTAGGCAAGACATGACGCCACATAATGACCCAGGGGCTAACTCCCAAAGCACGAGCAGCCTTAACATATTCGAAATTACGCCCGCGTAAAAACTCTGCCCGAACCACGCCCACCAGCGTCATCCAACTAAACAACACCATGATCGCCAGCAGCCAAAAAAAGTTGGGCTCAACAATGCTGGATAGAATAATCAATAAATACAGTGAAGGCAAACCAGACCATATTTCGATAATCCGTTGGCCAATGAGATCGACTTTTCCACCAAAGAACCCCTGCAATGCTCCAACAAAAATACCAATACACGAGCACAACAAGGTTAAGGCCAAACCAAAGAGTATCGAAATCCGCAACCCGTAAATGAGCCTGGCAAACACATCCCGCGCTTGATCATCAGTTCCTAGCAGATTATCTGCTGTGGGGGCCGATGGTGCAGGATCCGGCAAAAAGTAATTATGGGTGTTGTAGCTGTGCTTGACCAAAGGCCAAAGCATCCAGCCTTTTGGCTCAATCAAATCGACAACATAGGGATCTTTGAAATTGGTTTCCGTTTCTAAGTCGCCACCAAAATGCGTCTCAGGATAGAAAGTAAAAATGGGAAAGTGCCAATCGCCTTCGTAGCTCACCACTAAGGGCTTGTCATTGGCAATAAACTCGGCTCCCAGGCAAAAAACAAACAAAACCGCGAAAATCCATAAAGACCAATAACCACGTTTGTTGCGTTTAAATTGCTGCCAGCGACGCTGATTAATGGGAGAAAGTGCCATTTAGCTTCTCCCTTCAAAATCAATTCGAGGATCGACCAGTACATAGGTCATATCCCCAATAAGATTTAGCAGCAAGCCAATCAGCGTAAAAATATACAGCGTTCCAAAAACCACCGGATAATCTCGATTGACCACACTCTCATAACCAAGAAGCCCCAAGCCATCCAGCGAAAATACAATCTCAATCAGCATAGAACCGGTGAAAAGTATGCCCACCAACTGACCCGGAATACCAGCAATTACGATCAACATCGCGTTGCGGAATACATGGCGGTATAGCACTTGGGTGTCATTCAATCCCTTGGCTTTGGCGGTTAACACATATTGCTTGCCAATTTCATCGAGAAAGGAGTTTTTAGTGAGCAGCGTTAATCCGGCAAAGGAACCAATTACCAAACAGACTACAGGCAGAGTAATGTGCCAAAAGTAATCGACTATTTTCGCTCCCCAAGTTAACTCATCCCAGTTATCACTGACTAAACCTCGGAGTGGAAACCAGTCAAAGTAGGTACCACCAGCAAAGAGCACAATAAACAAAATGGCGAATAGAAAGGCGGGAATAGCATTGCCAACAATTACCACCATACTGGTCCACACATCGAAAGAAGAACCATCACGTATCGCTTTTTTAATACCCAACGGAATCGCAATCAGATACATCAATAAGGTCGACCATAATCCGAGCGATATCGACACTGGCAGTTTTTCAATAATGATGGATATCACCGACTGATCACGATAAAAGCTGTCACCAAAATCAAAGCGTAGATAATTCCACAGCATCGAAAAAAAGCGCTCATGAGCCGGTTTATCAAAGCCAAACTGCTTTTCGAGGCGCTCGATCAGCTCCTGCTCCAATCCCTGACTACCGCGATAGTTTGACTGGGTACCAGCAGCGGCTACGTCCGCCAGCCCGCCGCTGACCCTGGATGTTGCATTGACATCGTGAGCTTGAATTTGAGCCATCATTTGCTCAACCGGGCCACCTGGTGCCGCTTGCACGATCAAAAAGTTGACCAGCATGATTCCAAGCAATGTCGGGATCATTAGCGCCAAACGCTTAAGGATATAATGTCCCATCATGTCAACAGCACTCCTTTCATTTATCTGAATGGCTGGGTTGTTGTTTCACCCACCAGGCATAGAGATCCAAGCCATAGGGTGGAATGATCTCCGGCCGCCCAAATTTATTCCAATAACCCAGACGATGCGAGCGAATATGCCAATGAGGGACGACATAGTTGCCCCACAACAGCACCCGATCTAAGGCTCGTGTTGCTGTAATAAGCTCCTCGCGGGTTGGCGCCATAATCAACTTTTCAATCAGATCATCAACCACGGGACTTTTTATACCCGCGAAGTTACGCGAACCAGTTTGATCGGCAAACTCACTTCCCCACATATTTAACTGTTCATTGCCAGGAGAGAGAGACTGCCCCCACGACCATACAATCATGTCAAAATCAAAACTCTGGAAGCGTTGCTGATATTGCGCCACATCGACGGTTCGAACTTTGGCATCGATACCAAGCCGTTTTAGATTACTCAAATACGGTAATACAATGCGTTCAAACGCTGGCGAATACAATAGTACTTCGAACTGAAATGGCTTGCCGGTTTTGCCGTCAATCAGTTTACCTTGCTCTACCACCCATCCGGCTTTTTTTAATGCCTTAGCCGCAGCGCGCAACGATTCACGCATATAGCCGGAGCCATCCGATGTAGGTATGTGGTAGGGTTGGGTAAAAAGTTCTTGCGGCAGTTGTTCACGATATGGTTCGAGCAAGGCCAGTTCCCCCTCGGAAGGAAGACCTGATGAGGCTAGTTCGGAATTGGAAAAGTAAGAGGTGGTGCGGCTGTACTGACCATAGAAAAGAGTTTTGTTGGTCCACTCGAAATCAAATACCTGAGCCAAAGCCCAGCGCACCGTCGGATCACTGAATTTATCGCGACGAGTGTTAAACACAAATCCCTGCATGCCAGTCGGCTGAGAGTGTGGGAGCATTTCTTTGATGAAGCGCCCTTCTTCTACAGCGGGAAAGTCATAGCCTGTTGCCCATTGCTTTGAGTTATTTTCGGCGCGGTAGTCAAATTGACCTGCTTTAAGTGCCTCCAAAGCCACGCGCCCGTCCTTGTAATAATCAAATCGAACCTGATCAAAATTATAACGTCCGCGGTTAACCGGCAAATCGCGGCCCCAGTAATTTTTATCACGCTCATAGGCGATCCATTTACCCTGCTCAAACGCGCTTATTTTATAGGGCCCACTACCTAATGGTGCTTCGAGGGTGGTTTTGTTGAATGTTTTGTCTTGCCAGTAGTGCTTGGGTAAAACTGTTAGTTGTCCCACAATCAGCGGTAATTCAGCA
Organism: Gammaproteobacteria bacterium UBA3532; assembly: GCA_002376965.1. GTDB lineage: Bacteria > Pseudomonadota > Gammaproteobacteria > Enterobacterales > UBA3532 > UBA3532. The sequence continues at coordinate 47,559 of DFOV01000008.1, read as the reverse complement.
TTACCTTCAACAGCAAAGTCAAAGCGAACAACGCGAAGAGACTCAACAACAACAGAATCAACATCATTGTAATAGGCTTTAAATCCAGGATGCCCATCTTCCATTAGGGTCTCAAAGGTAAATTTAACGTCTTCCGCGGTAACGGGCTTACCATCGTGAAAGCGAGCCTCTGGGCGCAACCTGTAACGCACCCACTGGCTTTTTTCCCCAACCTGCACAGCTTCAGCCAGCAAACCGTATTGACTAAATGCTTCATCCAACGAAGCAGCCATAAGCGTGTCATACATTAACGCCAATTCATCAGCCGCCACCCCTTTTAAGATAAAACCATTCAGGTTATCAAAGGTGCCAACAGCCGCTTGCTTGATCTGCCCGCCTTTCGGTGCCTCTGGGTTAACGTAATCAAAGTGCTGAAAGTCTGCAGAATATTTCAAGTCTCCGTACTTAGCTAGTCCATGACGCCAAGGTAATTCCGCATCAGAAACGACGCTGCCAGCCCAAACCAGATTTAGACTAATGCAAGCAAAAACGCATACCAAACGAAGCAACATATTGCCTCCAGGTTGTGTAGTTAGGAATTTACGAGTTAAGGGATGTAGTTTTCAGCCAGTCTTGGCACCTGGTCCAAGGATCGACGCTATCACAGGCATCCAGAGCCAGCATGCTCCCGAGAGGTTTGGCCGTTAATTCGGTGAGTAGTTCATCCCATTGCTTGCCAGCGCCACAGAAAGTATCGCCGAAGGAACGGTCTCCTAAAGCCACCACACCATATTGAAGATTTGGCAATAACGGAAAGCGCTCTCTTAATTCATAAAAAAGACCAACCAGGTTCGCCGGAATATCTCCACTCCCAGTCGTTGAGCACACAATTAACAGGGTGTCCATTTTTTCATCGGTGATGTCTTCGAGCACGGCCTGCGCTGTCACTACCACTTTATGCTGGTGTGACAACTCCTGAGTCATTGCATCAGCTATGCTCTGCGCTTTTCCTGATACAGTACCAACAACCAGTCGAATATTCGCCATAATCTGCTCCTCTCGGCTTTATGTTGCCTGTCTGCGCTAGCTGCCTTTCGCTAGCGCTTTTTACCTATTTTATGCTGCTTTTCCAAACGCTTTTTGGTGTGTTGCTGTCTTGGCGTTAGCTTTTGGCGTTTGTGAGCAAATGGGTTCTCCCCTTCTTTAAGCTCAATTCTTAAAGGAGTCCCGACCAACCGCAATTGACGCCGGAAGTGATTGAGTAAATAACGCTGATAGGCTTTGGGTAAAGACTTGGTTTGATTACCATGAATAACAAATAACGGGGGATTATGTCCACCTATGTGGGCATAACGCAGCTTAATTCGGTGTCCACGCACCATTGGTGGTTGATGTACTGCCACCGCGTGCTCCAGAACCTGATTTAATTTCGACGTAGATATTTTTTTATTGGCCGAGGCATGGGCTTCATGCACCGAAGAAAAGATATCGCCAACCCCTGAACCATGAAGCGCCGAAATAAAGTGCAAACGAGCAAACTGACAAAACTCAAGACGTCGCCGGATGTCCTGACGCACTTTATCGCGTTCTTCCTGCGTCATGCCATCCCATTTATTCACTGCCAATACCAGTGAGCGCCCTGCATCAATAACAAAACCCAGCAGGCCCAGATCCTGTTCGGTAACACTGTCTCGAGCATCTAACAGCATAACAACGACATCAGCATCTTCAATCGCTTGTAAGGTTTTTATAACAGAAAACTTTTCCTGAACCTCTTTAACCTTACCACGCCGGCGAACACCAGCTGTGTCGATAAGTGTGTAAGCTTTGCCTTGGCGCTCCAATGGAATATAAATACTGTCTCGCGTTGTGCCAGGCATATCATACGCAATCACACGCTCTTCGCCGAGCATACGATTAACCAATGTTGACTTGCCGACATTAGGCCGACCAATGATTGCCATTTTTATTGAAGCAAGCGGCTGCTTGTCGCTACCTTTTTGCTCTGCACTCTCACTCTGTGCACCTGTGGCTTCTCCATCAGGCTCGCTTTGATCGCCCTCGGATAGGTCTTCATCATCAGATAGCTCAGGAACAAAGGGTTCCATCACATCATCCATTAACCGACTAACGCCACGCCCGTGGCTGGCGGCAATCTGATAGACGTTAGAAAAGCCCAACGCGTAAAACTCGGCGGTAACAGAGTCAGCATCGACTCCATCGACCTTATTCACTACCAGGTTGATTTCTTTGCCGAGCGAACGTAAGTAATTGGCAATCTCTTCATCTGCCGCCGTCAGTCCGGCACGTGCATCAACCAGGAAAAAAACGATATTCGCTTCATCAGCAGCCGTCAACGACTGCTTCGCCATCAGCGCATCAACGCCTTCTTCATCACCGCTGATGCCGCCGGTATCAATAATAATAAAACGTTGTTCACTCCAAGCGCCCTGACCATATTGCCGGTCTCGGGTCAAACCAGGGGCGTCTGCAACCAATGCATCTCGGCTTCGGGTCAGTCGGTTAAACAGCGTTGATTTTCCGACATTGGGCCGACCAACGAGAGCAATAACAGGCGTCATCATTTGTTAACTATCTCCGAGAGATTGTAGCTAGCTAAGTTGCCTTCGCGGCTCAATACGACTAAATGCTCGTCTTCAACGCGCAAATTACCGGAAAATGGTTCATCATCATAAGACAGACGCCCGATGACTTTACCGTCTTCACGAGAGAGGATATGCAAGTAGCCGTCAACATCTCCGACAATTACCTGGCCATTAATCGCGACCGGATTGGTCAAATAGCGCCCTAATAGCTCATCTGTTTCCCATACCGTTTGCCCGTTTCTGCGATCGAGCGCCCAAACGTGTCCCTCAATATCAGAAACAAATAACAACTGACCATCAACCATCATATCTCGATATGTGCCGATGTCTTTTTTCCAGCGTGTTTCACCGCTACGTAGATCCAGGGCAACAATTTCCTTGCCGTAACTGGCAACAAACATCGTTCGGCCATAAACCAGTGGTGAAGCATCGACATCAACTAAGCGGGATATCTCAGAGCGACCACGCGGGATGGCGATTTGCTGCTCCCAAATCATCTCGCCGCTTTCCAAAATAAACATGGCCAGCCGACCATTGGCAAAACCAACCGCAACAGCTCCCGAAACCACTGCAGACTGGCCAGCTCCTCGAATCGACAAAGCAGGCACATCCTGATCAAAGTACCAAGCTGGTTTACCGTCTTTAGCACTTAGCGCAGTTACTCGGCCATCCCCACTATGGGCAATCACATAACCAGAAGAAATGGTTGGCGGTGCAACGACTTCACGAGCCAGCGCGTGCTTCCAAACCTCAGCACCATCTTCGGCACTTAAAGCAATAAGATCACCATCAAGTGTACCGACAACGACAATGTCGTCTCCAACGCCAACACCCGCACTTAGCTCAGCTCCAACATCTCGTGACCAACGCTTTTTTCCTGAATCAAGAGAAAATGATGACACGTCACCCGAATCACTGGCAGCAAAAACAGCCGACTTATAAATCGATACCTGCATTTGCGCGCGCGAAATCGAATCCACACCCTTTGCCCAATCTCGTTTAAGTAGGTAGCGCGCATCAAACTCTTTTAACTCAGCTTTTACATGGCCCGAGTTTGTCGAGCAACCTGCAATTGCGAAGCCGATAAACGCACAAAACAACAGTCGAATCATTAGGATTCACTCACCTGATTAGAGGAAACGTCATCAAGTTTCATTTTTAACCAGCGATTTTGCTCGCCCTCGATATCGTAAGCGCGTTGATAAGCATCCTTGGCTAACGCAAGCTCGCCCTTTAATCGGTAGGCATCACCTTCGGTTTCTGCATAAAGGGCTACAAATTGTTCGCCAACCTGACCTTTTACCAAGCCAAGTGCTTCGTCGTACTTTTCTTGCTCGATATAAATACGAGCCAACCGAACGCGCGATACTGCCTTCAATTCTTCGGTAACGCCATTGTCGGCAACGGTTTTAAGCTGGGCGGCGGCCTGATCGAGCTTCCCTTGGCGAATGGACTCACTGGCCATGAGTAACAAGGCAAGATGATGATAGCCCGTACCGGCATAATCATTTTCAAGTTGCTCACCGATCGACCAGAAAGAGTCAGGCACTGTGTCCTGCTCGGATAGTTTGTGTAATTGTTCGTAAAGGCCAGAAGCTTGATCCTTTGCTGCCATCTGCGCATCTTGCCAATAACGCCAACCAAAAATTGCAGCTAAGCCAATGACAATCCCAGCGACAACCGATGTACCATTGGCAGCCCACCATTTCTTTAATGCTTCAACTTGTTGTTCTTCGGTAGTATAAATATCCACGCTATTCTCTCCTGGATTGTCTCTAACTATTCACCCATTGCTCAAGATAATCGAACAATGCTTGTTGATTCAGGGTTTGCTGCTCTTTATTTTCGCGTAGCGGCTTCAAGTTCACTATCTGCTGAGCAGCTTCATCGTCGCCAATCACCAGCGCATACTCAGCGCCACTTTGATCGGCTTTTTTAAACTGTTTTTTAAAGCTTCCACCGCCACAATGCAAGGAAACTTTTACATCGTTCCATGCATCGCGAATGTTTTGGGCCAGTTGAAAGCCATATTGCTGAGCCACATCACCATTGAGGACAACGTAGAGATGTTTCTCAGGTAAAGTCGGCACACCCACCTCATCAAGAAGCGCAATCATGCGTTCCATACCCAAGGCAAAACCAACAGCTGGTGTAGCTTTCCCACCAAGCTGTGCCACCAAACCATCATAACGACCACCAGCACAGACTGTACCTTGTGCACCCAAGCTCTCGGTAATCCATTCAAAAACGGTGCGATTGTAGTAGTCAAGACCGCGAACTAGGCGAGGGTTAACCGTGTAGGCTATCCCGCAGGCCTCCAGCAAAGACTTAAGCTGCTCGAAGTGCTGCTTTGATTCTTGGTCAAGGTGGTCAAGAAGTTGTGGTGCAAGCTGATTGAGCTCCACCATTTGCGGATTCTTACTGTCTAGAATGCGTAAGGGGTTTTTATCGAGACGATTGCGAGAATCTTCGTCCAGCTTGTCTTGATGTTGCTGGTAAAATGCAACCAAAGAATCACGATATGCAGCACGTGCTTCATTCGATCCCAGAGAGTTAATCTCCAATCGAACATGCTCAAATAGACCGAGACGCTTTAAGATGGTGGCACTAAACAATATAACTTCAGCATCAATATCCGGCGTTGCCATACCAAAGGCTTCAACGCCAAACTGATGAAATTGACGGTATCGCCCCTTTTGCGGCTTTTCATAGCGGAACATCGGCCCTGCATACCAGAAGCGTTGCACCTGGTTATACAGCAGCCCTTGCTCGTTCCCCATCCGTACACAGCAAGCGGTTCCCTCTGGCCGCAGAGTCAAGCTCTCGCCATTTCGGTCGTCAAAAGTGTACATCTCTTTGGCCACGATATCTGTGACTTCACCGATTGAGCGCTTAAACAATTCGGTTTTCTCAACGATCGGAAAGCGCACTTCGCGATAAGCATATTGATGGGCAGCAGAGCGCAATTGTTGCTCAAGATACTGCCAAACAGAACTGTTGTCTGGAAGAAGATCATTCATGCCACGAACGGCCTGAATTTGTTTACCCACGAATAAGTTCCCCTTAACTATTCCGCCTAGAAGCGTCGGAATATCAATTAATCAGCGGATGGTTGGGCCGAAACGACGTCGGCCCAACCATTACAAAACCGCAAATTATATAGAGATAGAAGCAGACAGTAAAAGCCTTTCGCAGGATTTCGAACGCCGCGCACTAACTATCGCGTTTAACGACAACGTTCTGTGTTTGCAACCAGGTATCCAGCTCCTCAACCGGCATAGGTTTGGCATATTTAAAGCCTTGAACAAAGTCACAATGGCGCTCACGCAAAAAGGCTTCCTGCTCAGGAGTTTCAACCCCTTCAGCAACCACCGTAAGGGAGAGCTTTTTGCCCAACTCCAAAATCATTTCGGCAATAATACCATGCTTCCCTTCATCAATATCAATCACAAAAGCCCGATCGATCTTAAGCCTGTCGATTGCCAGAGTCTGCAGGTAGCTAAGTGAAGAATAGCCGGTACCAAAATCATCGATAGCAACTGAAACGCCCAATTCATTAAGCTCCTGTAGCTTGTCACGAACGAGGTCGGGATCTTCCATTGCTATACTTTCCGTGATCTCAAGCTCAAAAAGTTCAGGCGCAATACCGCTATCCTTAATAATTCCATCAACCAGCTCAATGAAATTACTTTGACGAAATTGCGGCATAGAAACATTGACAGCCATGCGCATGTCATAACGCTTTTGCAGGTGCTTTAGCGTGTTAGCGGCCTGTCGCATCACCCAGGCTCCAATATCTACGATTAAGCCTGAATACTCAGCCAGCGGGATAAATATAGCGGGAGAAACATAACTACCCGAATGACGCCAGCGCAATAAGGCTTCAACCCCAATCACTTCCATGGGATCAAGGCTTAATTGAGGCTGATACCACAATTCAAGTTGGCGACTGGCTAATGCCTGTTTCAACTCATTAACGATACGAATGCGTTCGGTGGTATTTTCCAGCATCGATTGTTCATAGCACGCCCACATCAGATGGGGGTTGGCTTTTGCTCTGTTTAACGCGATGTTTGCGTAGTTAAGCACCGCCAACGCATCATCGACCTGAATTGTTCCAGGACAAACACCAATGCGAACAACCACATTTAAGCGATTGCCCGCGACCATGATGGGCTCCTCAAATAGCGCTAACACCATATCGGGGGTTACAGTGTCCTTGGCAATAACAGCAAATACATCCGCTGCAACACGCGATGTTTGAACAAAACCTCGTACTCCATGCTCCAAACGCAATGCGACTTCCTGCAATAGCATATTGCCTACACGCTGCCCTAACCCATCGTTAATATCCGTAAAATGGTGAATATCGATGAGGAAAAGTTGCCACTCCTTATCTTTATCCTGTATTGCCTGCTCCAACATTCGCAAACAGGCGTTGCGATTAGGGATCTTGCATAGCTCATCGAAATACGCCATTTCATTCAGCTTGGTCAACAAGTTGAGATTGGCAAGTCCAATGGCTACATTAGCAGTAAATACATCAAGAAGCTGAGGATCCATGCCTTCCAGGGTTGCCACACAAGGAAAGTATATAGCAGCTCGAATATTTTTTGAGCGAACATAGACCGTGGTAGACTCACCCGTTGAGTGGCTTTTTTGTTCGCTTAGCACTTTACGAACCATCGAATTCGCCGAGCCATCAGAAATAAAGTGATGAAAATTGTCCAAATAGCTATACAGACTACCCGTAGCGCCAATGACTGATAGCTCTGACTCGCCTTCGTGGCGAATCACTAGCAGGCCGCTGTTTTTTATGCCCAAAAACTCAGCTAAGCGTGCTATTACTTCATTGCCAAAAAACTCAACACTCTGCTGCTCCAAGATCGATGTTACTGCATTTACAATGCTAATAAGCTTGAGCTTGGTCACTTCGATAGTCGAAATCTGTCGATAAGAGCGAATTGATGCTGTTAACGCAGTCACCAGTCGAGCACGAGTAAGCTCAGATTTTGTTCGATAGTCATTGATGTCATATTGAGAAATAACATCCAATTCGGGAGCATATCCGGGCTGGCCAGTGCGCAAGATAATTCGAGTATCAAGAATGCGGGCTTCATCTCGAATATATTTAACCAGCTCCAGCCCTGCATGATCCGTTTCCATCACAACATCTAACAAGATCACTGCCAGATCAGAGTGTTGCGTAACGACCTGCCGGGCCTCAGCGGCAGAATAGGCATGCAAGAATACGATTGGCCGCTCTAGAATTTCGATACCATTGAGAGCAAAACGCGTTGACGCATGAACCTGCTCATCATCGTCAACGATCAAAACTTTCCACACAGCACCACCGACAGCGGATTCACCATCATCTTGCACTAAAATATCATCCTCTGATATTTCAATAATATCGTCAGACTTATCCTTCTCACTCATCGCGATCTACCCCTTGGTTCAGACTTCCGGGAGCATTTTGTGGAATGATAATTTCCACTTGCACCCCAGAACCAACTGTACTGGCGATACTAATTTTTCCACCTAGCACACCATTAATTATATTGTATACGATATTCATCCCCAGACCGCTGCCACCACGCCCAAGCTTGGTTGTGAAAAATGGGTCGTAAAGCTTTGACAGGTTTGCACTGGGAATGCCCACTCCGTTATCGCTAAAGTTTAGAATAACTTGAGAATTTTGCACGTCTGCACTGATTTTAATCGTACCATTATCTCGATTTTCAAAACCATGAATCATCGAATTGGTTATCAGGTTTGTCAGAACCTGCCCCAGCGGCCCGGGATAACTATCAAGCTCGATATAATGTGGGATATTGACATCTATCTGACAAGACTCCCTTTTTAATTTTGGTTGCAGGGTCAACAAAACTTCATCAACGACCGATTCCAGATTAAACCGCCGACGACGCTCACTCGTTTGATCAACTGCTACCTGCTTGAAGCTGCGGATCAGCTCGTCAGCTTTCTCACTATTGTGCATAATCAACGTACTCCCTTCAGCCAAATCCTCACAAAACTGATTAACTGAGCTACGTTGGATTTTTCCGCCTTCAACTAATTGCTTAAACTCGGTAGCCTTCTGATCCAATGTCGTGGCAACCATGCGACAATTCCCAATGGGCGTATTTAGCTCATGCGCCAGCCCAGCAACCAGCCCACCAAGAGAAGCCAGCTTTTCCGACTGAACCAACTGCCCTTGAGTATTTTTGAGGTCATCGTAAGCCAACCGTAACTCAGAGGTGCGTAGTTCAACCTGCCGTCTCACATGAATATTCTGCCAAGTAATTACGGCAAAAACACTGCATATAAGAAACGAGATAAGAACGCCCGAAATCGTTGCCATCAGAGGTAAAGTTGCATCAAATCCGCCTTTATATCCGGGTAAGATATCCCAATAAAACTCCCAATAGGCCTGAGAGTTAATTGCCCGCAACAACTTGGACTCGACCCTCTGTTTATGTGGACTGCTACTGCCCAATATATAGTCTGGCTTAACGCGTTTATCGCCCAAACCGCGGTAAGCCAAGCGTAAATGCAGACCACTCGGTTGGTGCAACTCCTGTAGCGATTGGAAAAGCCGACTTAGGTCAACCTCAGTTAGTAAAACTCCACCAATGCTCCCATTATCGGCTACCGTGCCATAATAAACTTTCAGGCGATGATTCTGACCAAGAAACACCGGGCTCATTACGATTGCCTGGGGACTAAGAGAAGCCATATTGAGAACAGAAACCAGCAATTCACGTTGTGGTCCTGTCAGACTGTAATTGGAGTCTCCCTGGTTAGTGCTAAAGGTATAGTGGAACTCACCATCAGTATCTTGCTGAAAATAGGCGATAGACGTGTGTCTGACCGTCGTTTCGGTAAACTCCATAAACTCGGTAGCGGCTCTGAATTCGCTTTCTGTAATAGACTGCGATCCAAAAAACAACGTAGCCAGTGAACGCAGCGGCTGCATTTCTCCGTCCAACCAGTATAGAAAGGTCGTAGTAACTAGCTCGGCATCTTGTTTTGCTTCATTCAGCCAGCTTTGCTTCTCGTTATCGTATATTTTCTTGCCAACAAACAGGCTGAAAAAGATCCCTCCCACCAACGTTGCAACAACCAACACCCAACGCCATTTATACTTAGCCGAATAGCTCTCGGCAGTTGAAAGCTCAGAAGCGACTGGATTATCGGGTGAAATCGAGGCAGGCATTAGTAGTGATCCAGTAAAACGCGATAACCGGTTGGGGCCAAACTATGATTACTAATAAAGCTCTCCAGATTTTTTTTCTGAATTAAGCCGTTTTTGATTTCTATTTTCTCTGGCCTGGAACGATTTTCCAGCGCTCGTACGAGCGTTGCTACGGCAACTCCCGCTTGAACAACCACCGGATCACTGGTGACAGCTTGAATAGCACCCCGCGCTAAGTCTCTATAGACTTGAGGTGACATTTCAAACGACAAGATAATGGGCATAGTAGCCTGACGCGACTCCCCTAGCACTTTGCTGGCGACATGTGCCGCCTGAGAGGTTCCGATGACATAATCGATATCAGGCTCAACGCTAATAGCATCATGAATAGCTCGCGACTGACCGAGCAAGCTATCTTCGGCAACACGGGTTACCAACTTAATTGGCCGTTGTAAGGTTCGCAGCTGACGTAGAATAAATTGGCGAGTTTCGGAGCTATTAAATTTATCATCGCTTCCCGGCAGCCACAAAACGACCGCTTCACGGCCCGAAGGTAGCCCTTGGTGGTGTTTTTGAATATACAAAATAAGACGTGATAAGCGCGAATAATATGAATTGATCACCTGATAATCCAAGATTGGACTATCGCGCTCATAGCTATTTAAACCAACTACAACCACTCCGCTATCGCGGTATCGATTAATTCGTGGATACCAATCTTCAGTGACATCTCCGGCGACAATGATGCCATCGGGGCTACCCAAGGAGCAGATTTCCTCGCTATCTTCCGCACGATTGGCGCGTAGCTCATAGGTGTGTGCCTCAAGATTCATCGACTTCGCCGCTTTTACAACACCAAAATTCATCGATACGTTGCGCATCGATGTATAACTTCCAACAACAAAGCAAATTGACCAGCGCTTGCGCGGAATAAACATCCATTGGGCTTCATCGTTCGGCTCGATTACAACCGAAGAAGGAACTACATCTGACTGACGCTTAGCTAAGGCAGACGGAATGGCCATAACAGCTCCAATCAGAACCACCCCTAGCCAATAACAAGTATATTTTGCTAACTTCATGCGTGTAGACGGGTAAAACATCATGCACTCAGTATAAACACAATTTCGCTATCGTGCTGAGTCAAAGGGGGGAAATGGTCTCATTACGTGAGGGAAAAGACCGCCTCAGTATTCTCAGCGGTGGTGTTGGCGATCGTATAAAAATCCAGCTTCAGGACATTAGCCAAATGCTCTGCGATAACGGGAATATTTTCAGGCGTATTTCGTCGCGATAAACCTGGCGGCGTCATATCAGGGGCATCCGTTTCGAGAACCAAGTGGGCTAGCCCGACAGTTCGGATAGACTGTCTAAGCTTATGGGTATTACTACGAGCGACTAGGCCGCCAATACCGAGCACAAATCCGAAATCAACATAACGCTTAGCGATCTGGTGATTAGCATTAAAGGCATGAATGACACCACGCTGCGAAAAATTAAGCTTTTTTAATGCGTGGAGTATTTCATTATGCGCCTTGCGGCAATGAAGAATAACAGGTAGTGATAGCTCGCTGGCCAATTGTAGCTGGGCTTCAAATAACTCCATTTGCAACGCCTGATTATCACGCCCCGAATAAAAATCCAGCCCTATCTCACCCACTGCACAAGCATCATTTTCAATGCAATATTGCCTGACACAATCCAAGTCCGGAATTAGCTGCTTCGTCAAAAAACAAGGATGCAAGCCAAATGCAGGAGACAGGCCTTGAAACTGTTGCACAACAGCCAACTGTTCAGCAAAGCGATCAGCGCTCACACCAGGTACCACGATCCGATTAATCCCCAACTGCTGGCAGGCAGCCATGATGGCCGCCCTATCCGGGTCAAACGCAGGAAAATCTATATGGCAGTGGCTATCAATTAGCTGCACACTCACGCCTGTTTAATCAAGCTATGTCTGTTTAATCAAGCAATGTCTGTAGGAACACAGGCATTAGACCTCGCACGAATCTATCATTAAACCTCTTTAGTATGATCGTTACACTTCTCGAGTACTGTGAAACTCAATATCAGGAAACCGTTCTTTGGTTAACGATAGATTGACCATGTTTGGTGCCAAATAAGCAAGGTTGCCAGCGCCATCCATAGCCAGGTTGTCATGCGCTTTTTTCTTAAACTCTTCCAGTTTTTTCGCATCTGGACAACTAACCCAATGGGCGGTCGCCACCTGAATGTTGTCGTATGCACATTCAACTTTGTACTCATTTTTTAGGCGATGAGCGACAACGTCAAACTGCAGCACGCCAACCGCACCAAGGATCTGATCATTGTTTCTTAGTGGACGAAAAACCTGAGTCGCTCCCTCTTCTGCCAGCTCAGTCAGTCCCTTTTGCAACTGTTTACTTTTCAGTGGATCTTTTAGTACCACTCGTCGAAACAACTCAGGCGCAAAGTTGGGTATACCCGAAAACTTCAACGTTTCACCTTGTGTAAAGGCATCACCGATCTGGATTTGACCATGATTATGTAACCCAATAATATCGCCAGGAAAGGCCTCTTCAACATGCTCACGATCGCCTGCCATAAAGGTCAGAGCGTTGGCAATTTGCATCGATTTTCCCGTTCGTGGATGAAACATCTTCATGTTCTTAGTGTAGGCTCCTGAGCAAACCCGCATAAAAGCAATACGGTCTCGATGCTGCGGATCCATATTTGCTTGAATTTTAAAGACAAATCCTGAGAACTTATCTTCTTTGGCCAACACTTCCCGACTATGGGTATCACGTTTTTCAGGACATGGCGACCATTCAACCAATCCATCGAGAAAATGATCAACACCAAAGTTACCCAACGCAGTTCCAAAAAACACGGGCGTAAGTTTTCCAGCTAAAAATTCTTCTTTATCAAAGGAGTGACTGGCTCCTTGAACTAACTCAAGGTAATCACGTAACTCATCAGCTAAGCCATCCGTCGCCTCATCAAGCTCAGGATTATTCAACCCCTTGATCACTCGCAGCTCTTGAATTTGATGGCCTTGACCGACTTGGTATAAGTAGGTTTCATCATTTAATAAATGATAAACGCCTTTAAAAAACTTGCCCATTCCAATAGGCCAGGTTACCGGAGCACACTTTATTTTTAGAACATCTTCAATTTCATCTAACAACTCAATCGGATCACGAATATCCCGATCAAGCTTGTTAATAAAGGTGAGAATCGGTGTATCTCGTAATCGACATACATCCATCAATTTAATCGTTCGTGCCTCAACCCCTTTTGAGCCATCGATAACCATTAGCGCTGAATCCACAGCGGTTAGTGTGCGATAGGTATCTTCGGAAAAGTCTTCATGGCCCGGAGTGTCCAACAGATTAATCACCCGCTCGGCATAAGGAAACTGCATAACAGAAGTAGTCACCGAAATTCCACGCTGCTTCTCCAATTCCATCCAATCCGAAGTTGCATGCTTGGTATTCTTTCGTCCCTTAACCGTGCCCGCAGTCTTGAGCACACTTCCATGCAGCAGCAATTTTTCAGTCATTGTTGTCTTACCCGCATCTGGATGCGAGATGATAGCGAAAGTTCTTCGCTTATTGATTTCATTAAGAAAATCGGCGTTTGCCATGTATCAAAATTCCCATTTTGTACAAAAGTTTGTACAAAAAATAAAGTTAACTCTAAGCCCCGATGTTTCACTCAATAATGAGCTCAAGCAGTCTGCCAAGGCCTACAGCCAGCAAAACCTCCCATCAAAGCATTGATAAATTTGAGCGCCATTCTAGCAAAATGACTAAGCGCTATAAATCATACGCCCAGTACTTCTTTCAGCTTTTCTAACGCCTGCTTATGTTTTTCATCTGGCATTTTAGCCAGATTAATCTGTTTCCACTTAATGGCCGGAAGCTCACTAACTTCGTACAATTCGAGCAGCGGCCAATCTGGCTCTCGGTTTTTGAACGACAGTAAAAACGCTTTTTCATTTTCGGTTAGCCCTTGATGAATAAGCGCTACCAATCGCTCCCTAACAGCTTCCAGCTCTTCTAAGGGAACATCTATCTCGGCCATGTTGGCAAATTCACCTGCATAAATGGCCGAAATATCCTTAAACTGGGGCTTTAGCAATTCGGCCATAGGCCTATTGTGGCTTGAAAGATACACCAACAAAGCTTTGCGAATCTCGTCAGTCAGCCCTTCATTTTCCAAAAGCCACTTAACATCAAATAAGTCTCTTGGATGCTGCCTATCCAGTGCCGCACATATCTTGCCAGCATATAGATCAGCCAAAGCGACGACAGGAACTTCTACATAACCGAATTCATCTTCTGCAGCGGCGCACACTTCCATGAGCTGCGGCTCATAAACCGTGCCGCGTAATACAGGTGATAATTCCACCTTGATCTGCGCACCGTTGCGGGCAACGATCAGCCTCAGTGCATCGCGCTTCGACTTATAGGCTTCGGTCAGCTCTATGTCTTTAAACGCTGCTTTTAATTCAGCGCTGATAGCATCGAGTGCATCACAAATTTCCTGCAAAGCTTCATCACGGCCTTTCATCGGTAGATACACCAGATCAATATCGACCGACAAGCGCGGAAATTCTCTGACAAAGAGATTAATTGCCGTACCACCTTTAAGCGCAAAACATTCCTGTTTAGCAACAAAAGGCAAAACCTGCATCAAAAGCTGCACTTGTTTGTAGTAAATACTGTTTCTATCCATCCCTTATTCTTCCCTAAACAAAAGCTTACCCTTCACTCACCGATGCCATATGCGACGGCACGGTTATTAGATACTCCGCATCCAACTTCCCGCCTTTAGCAACAACGCGCTTTCCTGAGCCTAAATCGTAATCCTTTACCTGCAACTTACTAAACCAAGGGTAAGCTTGGCGCTTCGCAAGCCAGAAGAACAAGCGTTTAGCCTTTACGCTTTTACATGCTGTTAAAAGCGTATCAAGCTTTCTAGGCGACAAATTCACCAGGCCTTGCATAAGTTCATCTGCGTGCTCAAATGACACGTTTTCCGGCAAGTCCGTCAATACTTCCAGTATGGCTTTCTCTGGGCATGAAAAATACACAGGTGGCAATTCCGCTTCCCACACATACTCTTTAACAAAAGCTTTATCCTTAGATAAGCTTTCAGGCCATAGTTTACTTGTACTATGCCCTTTAAACTCAACGGGCAACGATAGTCGCGCCAGCCATGTCGGCAACTTTCCCGCCGCATATAAGTGGATATGTGGCGTATTACCCAATGATAAATACTGTGACAAACCCGATAAGGAGAGAGCAGACAGCCCACCGACCACCACAGGCGGTAGTTGTTCGCCTTCCCGCCTTTCCATACGCTGCATAGAAGCAACTACGCCCTCCCAACTCACCGAGCGGGAATACTGGCTATAAACACCTGTAGCTAATAGCAATAACGTGTCAGTTTTGACCGCATTATCCAGTGCATGAGCACTTAAGCCCTGCTCTGCCAACCACTTCTTGGTAGCCAGCATGCCATAGGGCAAAAGCGTCTTAAGCGACTGTTTATAAGCACCTTTCGCTACGTCTTCCTGTAAAGTAGTGCCCTTATCCAAGCGCAAAAACCTTTCTATAGTTTATGATTTTCCAATTTTGCGGCGAATAGCGCCGTGAAATCTAATTTATATAAACTAACACATCAAGAGTCAGTTTACCATCTTTAAGTTTTACGGCGGTTAGCGCCGCAAATAACAGATTTTTTAAACTTTTGGGGCTCAGCTTGACGACAGCGGAGGCAAGACAAGCGAAGCATGAGCGACATAGGCCGTAACCTTGACTGAGCCTGATACTAACTGGGTACCATTAAGCCCGCTTTTTGAATAGTGTCAGCCCAAGGTTAACCGATAGATGTCTCGGCTTTGGCTTCCTGCGTCGCCCTACCTCAGGCATCCCTGCCTTCGTAGTGCCCCAAACCACACCGCATTAGCGAACCGGTTTGGCAGTGGGTAAACCACAATAAGAGAGCCTCTATATGTGTTTGCTGTAAGTTTTTTAACAGCTTGCCTGAGACTAACGAAGTAAGAACAATTGCTCGCTATAAAATACTGGCTAATTTGGGTCAGGGGATGGGTATTTCCCGTTGACTTGGTTCGGCTCATATGTGTTAGATTATCCCTGCCCTTTGCCGAAGAGGTAACCCAGAATCAATGTGATAATGGATGAAATAATTGCCCAATACTCTTTGGGATCTATTTTTGCCTCTACAAATGTTATTACCAAGCCGGACAAAACCAATAAAACAACAATTAGTCCGGCTATATTTGAAGGCGCGTTGGCTTTATTACCGAAAAGCTTGCCCAGTAAACCGGACTCCAGATCCATGCCCTTGGCCTTTAAAAAAGTGGACGCAGATACTGGTTGCTTATTGTATTGGAGGCTCTCATCTTCAGCCATTATTGCCTCCTTCCTTCAATAGTCCCAAAGGCCCTTGAGCGTGTTGCGTTATGTATCCACAATTGTCACATGCAACAATAATCGTTGGGATGCTGGGGCCACCAACTGCCACAACGTTGGGTTTGTCATTTATTGGAATAATTGTTTCTGCAACTATGGAAAAGCTCTTTTGCCCGCATCTTGGACAGGGCAATTTTACACCTCTTGAATTTAGAGCTTGAACACATTCATCTAGACGTTTTTGTTCCACTATTTTTCCTAATCTAACGTTTATATTTGTTTGACCTCACGTCAAATAAACCTTTGTTGTACTAATCCGTCTGCGAGAGGGACTAGACGTTGGTATGACTGATGCTAATAGAATTTGTATTTTGAGGGAAGTGCGGAATTGTCGCATCCGGCTATTCAAGAATATTATTACCCGTGTATAACACACGACCCGCGATACTCTAAAACTTTTGTCCAGAAACAAACTACGTCACCTTCTTACCCTGACCATTCTCATCACCATTCGCCTGAGGGATAACCAAGGCAACCAGTGTCCAGCCGGGTGCTACGGCGACACTTTCATCGGTGGTAAACAGATGAAGAATTCCTTTAGGGTCAATGGCGAAAAGTGGTAGTGTTTTATCCGCGTGTTTTTCCATATAGTGATTGAAGTCGAAGGACTCGGTAATGAGTGTGCTCTTTACCACACCATCTTCTGAAAGCATTCTGACCATAGAAGCATAGGTTACGCTGGAACCAAATAGCAATTTACCCCGCTCTTTAGCCGCGACCTGGTGCTTAGCATTCGACTGTAACTCGACTTCTGTCTGCAAGCTGAATACATTTTGACGACCAAACTCTTGCGAATAACGCATACAAGCCATTGCGTTGATTTCTTTCATTGGAGTCAACGCCATCAGCCGCCCAACGCCTACCAGCTCCAACGCCTGATCCGCGTGCTCGGAAGTCACATTGCCATAGTAGGTATCTAAGGACTCCATTCGGGCGGCTTTGATTAAATTCCACTCGGTATCAGCCAGAATGGCGCGAAAACCATTTTCTTTTAGAGCTTTGGCAATGGCTCGTCCAATACTGTTCGCACCAACAATCAAGAAGCCTTTGGGTTCAGGTTCCGCGACTTTCAACCACTGGGCAATACTTCCAGCGGTGGCGCTTTGCAACACCACGGTTCCCACAATAACCAAAAACGTCAGCGGCACCAAAAGCGCGGCCTCTTCGACACCTTGCTGTTCCAGCTTCAGAGCAAATAGCGCAGATACCGCTGCTGCAACTATACCTCTAGGAGCAATCCAGGATAATAGTCCTTTCTCACGCCAGCTAAGTGAAGAGGTGAAAGTCGAAACAATGACACTGATTGGACGAGCTATACATTGTATAACAATGAGAATAAGCAAACCTTTCCAGCCAATAGCCAGGATCTGCTCTAAGTTTAACCGAGCCGCTAATATTATAAATAGCGCCGAGATCAACAGCATGGTTAAACTCTCTTTGAAATAGAGAATTTTCTCCACATGCACATCTTTCATATTGGCCAGCCAGATCCCCATGACCGTAACGGCCAACAGCCCCGACTCTTCGACCACTCCGTTTGATGTAACAAATACCACCAAAACCAACGATAAAGTACACAGGTTGTGCAGATATTCCGGCAGTAAATGGTGGCGAAGCACCAGCCCTAACGCATGCCCAACGACGGCCCCTAGGCTCCCACCAACGCCGAGCAACAAAGCGAAAGTGGCCATTGTATGACTTAGGGCGCTGCCACTTGATGACGACACAATAAACTCATAAACCAGAACGGCTAACAAAGCGCCTATTGGGTCGATAATAATGCCTTCCCAGCGCAAGATATGCGCGACCTTGGCATTTGGTCGAACCGTCCGTAACATAGGCACAATTACCGTTGGCCCAGTCACCACCACCAGCGCTCCAAACAGTGCAGAAATTGTGATGGGAAATTCCATAATAAAATACGCAGCAACCGAAATGACAAGCGATGTCACCACGGCTCCAGTGGTTACTAAGTGCCTGACGACGCTTTCCACCCCTTTAATCTGCGCAAACTTAAGGGTTAAACTGCCTTCAAATAGAATAATCGCAACAGACAGCGAAACCAGCGGAAATAGAAAGTCACCAAAAATAAAGTCCGGTTCAAAAACGTTGAATACCGGCCCCGCCAACAGCCCTGCCATTAACAGGAATAAAATCGCAGGGAGCTTAGCTTTCCAGGCAAAATACTGGCACAGAAAGCTGGCAGCACAAATACAGGCAATGGTCAGGGTAAATAATTCCAAAGAGGTTTCTCCTGCTGACGTTTAGTTTTTAAGCATAGCAGCCTGATCCAGGCACTGCTTGATTGTGGATACGCTGCGCTCAAGCGCCCCTTGGTTTTGACGCTGAAATTCTTGGGCAGCCAGACCAACTTGATTGGCTGTCGCGGGGTTATCAAGCCAGCTTTTCCATATTTTTGCCAACATTTTGTTACCATCAATCCAAACAGCTCCGCCTTCGGCAACAAGGTTGTGACAGATATCGTAAAAGTTATGGCAACTTGGACCAAAACAGATGGCTTTCGCTAAGGCGGCAGGCTCTAACGGATTATGCCCTCCATGCTCAATCAATGAGCCACCAACAAAAGCTGCGTCACAAACTGCATAGTAGAACATCAGCTCTCCCATGGTATTCCCCACCACCACTTGAATGGATGGCTCAAGCATTTTGGTAATGGCCGTCTTGCGACGCACCTCAAAACCACTCTCTTCGACAAGCCTAACAACCGGCTCAAACCGCTCTGGATGACGAGGCACCAGCACTAACAGGGCTTCAGGATGGCTCACCAATACCTGAGCAAAGGCTTGCAGCAGCTCTTCATCTTCACCCTTATGGGTGCTAGCACCGAGTAATATCGGGCGATTCATGCCTAGCAGGGATCGCAGCTGACGAGCATGTTGCTGGATATTGTCAGGCAAGCGCATATCAAACTTGAGATTGCCTGTCACTGTCGCTCTATCCCGCGCCAAACCAAGCGAATATAAGCGCTCTGCGTCAGAAGCATACTGGATGCCCATCCAGGTCAAACCACCCAGCATATTAGCCGTCAGACCTTGAAAACGGGCATAACCTCGTCGCGATTTTTCAGACATACGAGCATTCACCACCACTACTGGAATGTTGCGGCTCCGTGCTTGATGAATCAGCTGAGGCCATAGCTCTGTTTCCATAATGACAATGATGTCTGGCACTACTCGACGTAAAAAACGCCGGACAACCCACCCTAGATCATAAGGGCTATACTGGTGAAATACTTGATCACCAAAGATCTTTTGCACTTGCTCAGATCCTGTCGGTGTTGTCGTGGTAATGGTGAGCGATCTATCAGGAAAGTCGTGCAATAGTTGTTTGGCCAATGGCACTGCAGCCAGCGTTTCACCCACCGAAACACAGTGCAACCAAATTCCTCCTTGCTGCTCAGGAGAGGAACCTCCACCAAAGCGTTCACCTATCCTACGACGGTATTGTGGATTTTTTCTGCTTCGCCATAACAGCTTTAAGATGACCAATGGAGTCATGATGTGCAAAAGAAGGCTATAAATCCATAACATTTAAGGGTTAATCCTCATTGATCACAATGAAACGCGAGAATAACATGAAACCCATACAGTTTCTTCACTCTATACCGCCTTAACTCCGCAATACCATTTTTTAACATTTAACAGAAAACAAGAAAGGCTGACCGTTTTGGTATAAAATTAGACGAAAATTCCACTTCTCAACCACTTGGCTCATGTTTTGACACCAATACCTGACATTAGAGACAAAGTTCTTGGCTCGCTTAATCCTTGGCGACCGCTTTACACCTTTGCGGGTTACCGCGTGTTTTTGGCGTTGGTCTTTGCTGCCATCGCATTCTCGGAAGCAGCGGTTGAAATTTTCAGTCGTCAGCCACTATTCCACGCCAAGCTCTTTTATCACTTATCTTATGCCTATCTGATTGCCAACATCCTGCTGCTAGGTATCACATTATTACAATGGCCATCCTTCAATAAGCTGGTTTTTATGCTGATTGGGATCGACATACTTTTTATAACGCTGTTGATGCATGCAGCAGGCGGGGTGGTCTCAGGGCTTGGAACACTATTAGTGGTAAATATCAGTGCCGCTACTCTGTTACGCCATCCAACCAGTATTTTGTTTTTTGCCGCGTTAGCAACTATTTCGGTTCTTTTTGAACATGGATATCAGACGATCGTTTTCCGCCAAGATACCGCTTTTGCCAATGCTGGCGGACTGGGAGCCACCTATTTTGCCACAGCGCTGCTAGGCCTCCTGGTGTCACGACGCCTGACACTCAGTGAAAGCATGGCGGAGTCACAGCGAGCGGAAGCATTACACTTAGCCAAGCTCAACGATCATATTGTGCAATACATGAATGCCGGCGTATTGGTTGTCAATCCACAAAACAGAATCACCACCGCCAATCAAGCCGCCCTGGATCTACTTAATCGTGACGATTTGGATGGCCGCTCATTAAACGAAGTGTCGCAAAGCCTGACCGAACAGTTGGCGCATTGGCGAATGTCGGCAAACTTTCACTCAGAAGTCATTCGTAACTTTCTTACTGGCAAAGACATCCGTCCTCACTTTTCCAGCTATGGCGAAGAAAACCCTCTGGTGCTAATTATCTTAGAGGATGTGAGCTCGATAGCCCATCAGGCCCAGCAACTCAAACTGGCCTCACTTGGCAGGCTCACAGCGAGTATTGCCCATGAAATTCGCAATCCACTCGGCGCAATAAGCCATGCTTCACAGTTACTTGGCGAGTCTGACACAATGGTAAAGGCCGATAAACATTTAGTTTCCATTATTGACCGACATTGCCAACGCATGAATGGCATCATCGAAAATGTGATGCAGCTTTCACAAAAAGCGAAACGAATGAGTGAACACGTTGAACTAAACCAGCTACTGGTCTCCTGTATACGTGACTATCAAAATAGCCATATGGAACTGGATAACCGCATCGATTTTAAGCCACTAAAAGAACAGCGCTGGATCGAAATTGACAGCAACCAGGTGTCTCAGGTTATCCACAATATCATCGATAATGGACTTCGCTATAGCGAGGCCAATACCGGGGCTCGAACCCTTGCAGTCAGTTGTTACGTGGACGAAGATAACCTGGCGAATGTCGACTTTATCGATCAGGGAGAAGGCCTGCCACCAGATATGGCCGACAAGATATTCGAACCATTTTTCACCACTCACAGCGCGGGAACCGGGCTTGGCCTTTATATTTCGAAAGAATTGTGCGAAGCTAATCAGGCGCTGCTCGCATATAAGCCGGTGCCTCGTGGCGGAACCTGCTTTACCATCACCTTTACAACCAGCATTCAACCACAAAAGCCAATAAATGATGAATGAAACAAAAGCGTTAATCATTGACGACGAACCCGATATTGTCGAACTACTTTCTATCACTTTGGGCCGAATGGGTATTTTGGCACGTGGGGCGCTCTCTATCGAAGAAGCAAAAAATATTCTGCGCCAGGACAAGTTTGATATTTGCCTGACAGACTTGCGCTTGCCCGATGGCGATGGGATTGAGCTGGTATCATTTATCCAGCAGCATATCGACAATTTGCCTGTAGCGGTAATCACTGCTCATGGCAATATGGAAACGGCGGTTCAGGCATTAAAGGCCGGGGCTTTTGATTTTGTATCCAAACCGATCGATCTGGAAAAACTACGCCACCTTATACGCTCGGCGTTAAAAGTGAGTGAATCGACACCCGAAAAGCAGCAAGGCAAAAAAGCCGACTTGTTACTCGGTGAATCACCGCAAATTGCCCAACTTAGGGAGCGGGTAAATAAGCTGGCAACCAGCCAGGCTCCGGTTTATATCAGTGGTGAGTCAGGTAGTGGTAAAGAGTTAGTGGCACGACTGATCCATCAACAAGGACCGCGGCACAAGGGCCCGTTTATCCCTGTAAACTGCGGAGCAATACCGTCAGAGTTAATGGAAAGCGAGTTCTTTGGCCACAAAAAAGGCGCTTTTACTGGTGCTGTTAGCGATAAAGCCGGTTTGTTCCAGGCAGCTCATGAAGGCACGTTATTTTTAGATGAAGTCGCTGATCTACCCATGAGTATGCAAGTAAAACTGCTTCGCGCGATACAAGAAAAGGCCGTACGTCCGGTGGGTGGCCAGAAAGAAGTCGCCGTCAATGTTCGCCTGCTAAGCGCAACCCATAAAAACCTCGAAACACTGGTTGAACGTGGCGAGTTCCGACAAGACTTGTATTACCGCATCAATGTCATTCAGTTGAATGTTCCACCACTGCGTGATCGCGGAAATGACATCAAGATACTAACCGACGCGATTTTGATAAAGCTGGCTAAACAAAACAGCATCCCCCAGCCCCAGTTATCAGAACGCGCCACAGAAGCGTTACAAGGGTACAGTTTTCCTGGTAATATTCGTGAACTAGAGAATATATTAGAGCGAGCGATTACCCTGTGCGAAGGGAACACCATTGATGTACAAGATCTTGCCCTGCCTTCAGATGTTCAGGGTAATGCAGCAATGCATTCGGCATCAAGCCCCTCGACACCATCAGCTGTCGCGACTCCAGTAGCCCAAAAAGCACCAATGAATTCGGCCAATGCCTTCAACAACTATGTCGACGATGTAGAAAAAAACATGATCGTCTCGGCATTAGAAGAAAATCGTTGGAACCGCACAGCTGCCGCGAAGCAGTTAGGAATGACCTTACGAGCCCTTCGCTACCGTATTCAAAAATATCAGATCGAATAGTCTTGTTGTGGGACAATAGGTGCCTGCTTAAGCAGCAGGTTGGTTAGCAGCTTGGTCGCAGCGGGAGCAAGGACGAGTCCATTACGGTAGTGACCTGCGTTGACAAAAATATCAGGCTTACCTGGCAAAGAGGAAATATAGGGAATGCCCTCATGTGAGCCTGGACGTAACCCCGCCCAATGATGCAGCACCTCACATGACGCTAATGCAGGCAACATAGCTATAGCATCGTCAAGTAACGATTCTTTGGCCTGTTTAGTTGTTTGCTTGTCAAAGCCATTATGTTCTAACGTCGAGCCAACCAATATTTTTCCGTCTTTTCTCGGGATCAAATAGCGTCCCTTGTGCAAAAGCATCGTTGAAAGACCAACCTGCCGTCCATCCAGCACGATCATCTGCCCTTTAACAGGCTCGATATTTATCGGTGTATCCCACCACTGCTGTAGCACCTGACGGGTCCAGGCTCCGGTACAAAACACCAGGTTGTCACACTCCAGTTGACTGGTATTGATTCTAGCAGTAACGCCGCCACAAAGTCGTTGCTGGACGTCTAGCAGCTGAGTGTTTTCCAAAAGCGTAATATGTTCGGATTGACGGCAATAGACCAGAAGCGCCTGCAACAAGCGCGGATTGCGAATGTTGGCAATATCCGGCATAAAATAGCCGCTTTCAACGCCTGAACCAGGAATGATATCGCGAATTTGAGCGCCATCAACCTTGCTGTAGCGTCTGTGGTGTTGTTTACACCAGCCTTCGAGAAGCTCCAGATCATCAACTCCAGACATTACCAAGCCAGTTTGGCAATACTCAGGATCGATACCGGTTTCTTCGTTCAGCAGTGCTGCAAGTTCTGGATAATAAGCTTGAGACCATTGTACCAGCTGAGTGACCGCCTGATGGTAACGCCAGGGGTAAAGAGGAGAAACAATGCCACCTCCTGCCCAGGATGCCTCTTTTCCAGCTTGCTGCTTGTCAAGCAACACCACCTCAACACCTTCAGCTGCCAACCAACGCGCGGTGAGCAAGCCCATAATCCCTGCGCCAACAATGACAACCCTTCTAGCCAAAATAATCCGCCAAAAAGTCATCGAACGACACGCTTTCTTGCTTTTCTATGGCCTGTTGTTGCTCCAGTGAATCCCGACTCTCCCGAGTCAAGAGCTCCATATCGTGCGGAGACAAAGGCTGGTCTGAAAAGTAGGCTTTGGCAGCTTCGCTTTGAGCCATCGCAAAAGCAAAATAGTTCTGGTTATTCTGCAGCATGATCTGGAGCATTCTGCCCGACGGCGTCAACATTGGATCTGCTAACTTGGCACGTTGCAATGAAACAGCATCAACGCAAGCATTGTTGTCACCAGTAGAAAGAGCGTTTCCACTAGATAGCCATTCAGCAACCTGGTTTAGCTGCTCGAATATTGGCTCAGCATAGTCTCGCATCAAAACCTTGTAACCATCTATCTGCAGAGTACAGCTAGGATCGCGGCCATTTTTAACAACATTGGCAAGATTGAGCTTCTCCTGTTCGAGCTCCTGACTGTGCATAGGTGGGCTTTCAATCAATGCACAATAGATCAAAAACACATCGAGAAAATGACAGCTGGACTTGGCAATACCAAGAGGCTCAAAGGGATCGATATCCAGCGCCCGTACTTCTATGTACTCGATGCCCCCTCGCGCTAAAGCATCGGTAGGCTTTTCTCCTGAACGTCCAACCCGTTTTGGGCGGATCGGGCTGTAATATTCATTCTCGATCTGCAATACATTGGCATTCAGCTGGCGGTATTCCCCGTCAACCTTCACCCCAAGCTTAGCAAACTCTTCATCGGTTTCGCCAATAGCTGATCGCAAGCCGGAGATGTATTCTTCCAGATCGTTGTAGCGTACTCGAATATTGGCTTGTGCTTTGTTTTGATAGCCTAAATCACTCATGCGCAGTGACGTTGAGTGCGGGCCATAGAAGGTTCCCTGATCAAACTCTTCAAAGAATGGCAGCTGCTTGCCCTTGGTGAAGCATTTACACATAGCTGGCGAAGCACCAAACAAATAAACAATCAACCACGACATTCGTTGAAAGTTTCGAATCAGCCCCAGGTAGCGTGCAGATTTAAAGGTCTGAAAATCCAGCGGTTCGCTAGACTGCCTATACAGCAGCTGCCAGAACTCATCCGACAAAGAAAAGTTGTAATGCACACCGGCAATGGTTTGCATGGTCCGACCATAACGGTGTCCCAAACCGACTCGATAAACATACTTCATCTTACCAATATTCGATGAACCATACTCGGCAATCGGGATCTGGTTTTCATCGGTCATTTGACAAGGCATGCTGGTAGCCCAGATCAATTCGTCACTTAAATGACGATAAGTAAACTGGTGTAGCGACTGCAGTGCTGTCATGGTCTGATTTAGATCGTGACTGGCTGGCGTTATAAACTCCAGCAGGGCTTCAGAATAATCAGTGGTGATCCTGGGGTGAGTTAACGCTGAACCGAGCGCTTTAGGATGAGGCGTTTGTGCTATATAGCCATCTCGACTCACTCTAAGCCCTTCCTTTTCAATGCCTCGCATCACCAAGCGCGATAAGTCCACCGGTTCCGATGCAAGGCTCTGCATCACTGCAGCGGATATTCGAGGTACAGCCACCTTAGCAGCCGAGAGGATTGTTTCCATAGTTTATTATCCTACCCACTTACGCGCATTGCGGAACATACGCATCCAAGGAGCATCTTCGCCCCAACCTTCAGGATGCCATGAGTGCTGAACTGTCCGATAAACCCGCTCAGGATGCGGCATCATAATGGTAACTCGACCATCATCATTACATAATCCAGTAATACCCTCAGGTGAACCGTTGGGGTTGGCTGGGTATTGCTCAGTTACAACACCGCTGTTATTTACATAACGCAATGCCACAGCCGAGCGCTCAACAACGGCAGCTATATGGGCATCGCTCTTAAATTCTGCGCGCCCTTCACCGTGCGCCACTGCAATAGGTAAATGCGAACCTGCCATGCCTTGCAGCATAATGGACGGGCTCTCTTCAATCGCTACTAATGAAAAACGCGCTTCAAACTGCTCGGAAACATTACGAACAAAACGCGGCCAATGATCGGCACCCGGAATCAAGGCGTTGAGATTGGATAACATCTGGCAGCCATTACATACGCCAAGAGCAAAGGTATCCTGACGTTCAAAAAAGCGTGAAAAGCCTTCCCGAGCCTGTGAGTTAAACAAGATCGACTTGGCCCAACCTTCACCAGCGCCCAAAACATCCCCGTAAGAAAAGCCACCACAAGCTACCAAACCTTTAAAATCATCCAAGGATACCTTACCGGCAAGAATGTCACTCATGTGGACATCAATGGCGCTAAATCCTGCTCGATCAAATGCTGCCGCCATTTCAATCTGTCCGTTAACACCTTGCTCACGCAGTACAGCCATCTGCGGACGAACTCCGGTTGCAATATAAGGTGCTGCGACATCTTCATTCATATTAAAGTCGACGCGCGGGGTCATGCCGGGATCTTGAGAATCCAACTTCGCGTTGAACTCCTGCCGAGCGCATTCAGGATTGTCTCTGAGCGATTGCATATGATAACTGGTTGCGGACCATAACTCGCGCAACTTTTGGCAGGTGTTGCTATAAAGAGTTTCGCCTTCTCTAACAATAGAAATCGTCGAATGAGAATTGATATGGCCTACTTTATATGTGCACGGTGCCAAGCTTGCTTCATCTATAATTTGCTGTGCTGCTGCTGCCTTAGCAGCAGGAACCTGAATAACCGCGCCAAGCTCTTCGTTGAAGAGGATGGCATCGCTCTCCCCGTCTAAGCCAGACAAGTCGATATCTATACCACATCCACCAGCAAAGGCCATTTCAACCAACGTAGTAATCAATCCACCATCACTTCTATCATGATAGGCCCTGATACAACCCTCGCTATTTAAGCGTTGAATGGCCTCGAAGAACGCCTTCAGTGAATCAGCATCATCCACCGTTGGTGCCTCATTACCAAGTTGATTGCACACCTGCGCCAGTGCAGAGCCACCCATTCGGTTTCTAGCAAAACCTAAATCAATCAACCAAAGCTCACCAGGCTCCTTTTTAAGCTGAGGAGTTAACGTTCGACGCACATCCGTGACAGCAGCAAATGCTGAAATTACCAGGGAAACCGGAGCGACTACAACTTTATCAGTTTCCTGCTCACGCCATTTAGTGCGCATAGACATTGAGTCCTTTCCGACGGGAATAGTTAGTCCTAGTTTCGGACAAAGATCCATACCCACAGCTTCAACAGCTTCATACAAACCAGCATCTTCACCAGGATGCCCGGCTGCCGCCATCCAGTTTGCTGATAGCTTAATTTGGTCAAGCTGTTTGATTGGAGCCGCGGCGATGTTAGTAATCGCCTCACCAACAGCCATTTTAGCTGCTGCGGCAAAATCGAGCGATGCCAGCGGCGTGCGCTCTCCCATCGACATCGCTTCGCCACTATAGGTGTCCAATGCCGAGGTAGTAACCGCACAATCGGCAACCGGTACCTGCCAGGGACCTACCATTTGATCGCGCGCTACCATACCTGTTACCGAGCGATCACCGATAGTGATCAAAAATGACTTATCAGCCACCGTTGGTAGGCTAAGTACTCGCTCTATTGCTTCACCTAGCGCAATAGATACTGAAAGCGGTTGATTCGGTCGAGCAACGCTTGTCACGTCTCGGTGCATTTTAGGTGGCTTGCCAAACAAGACCGACATGGGTAAATCAATAGGTGAATTGTCGAAGTGGGCATCACTCAAGGCCAAATGCTCTTCTTGGGAAGCCTCACCTAACACTGCGAAAGGGCAACGCTCGCGTTTGGCGATGGCTTCAAAATCAGCCAAGTCATCAGGTCTAACCGCCAACACATAACGCTCTTGCGCTTCGTTGCACCATATACCAACCGGAGCCATACCCGGTTCATCATTGGGCACTCTGCGCAGTTCAAATCGACCGCCGCGCTCGGCATCGTGAACCAATTCAGGCAGCGCATTCGAAAGCCCACCAGCGCCAACATCATGTATCGAAACAATGGGGTTTTTATCCCCCAAAGCCCAACAGCGGTCAATCACTTCCTGACAGCGACGCTCCATCTCCGGGTTATCCCGCTGAACCGAAGCGAAGTCCAAATCGGCTGAGCTGGCGCCGCTATCCATCGAAGAGGCCGCACCACCACCAAGACCTATCAACATTGCAGGGCCACCTAAGACAATAATATGGTCACCAGCCTGTATCTGACCCTTTTCCACATGCTGCTCTCGAATATTACCTAAACCACCAGCTATCATGATCGGCTTATGATAGCCACGTATCTCAACCTCATCACCAAAGGTGATCGCCTGCTCATAGGTACGGAAATAGCCGCAGATAGCCGGTCGTCCAAACTCGTTATTAAAGCTCGCGCCACCAATAGGGCCTTCAAGCATAATGTCTAATGCCGAAACAATGCGTTCTGGCTTGCCATAATCAACTTCCCACGGCTGAATAAATTGAGGGATTTTAAGGTTAGATACCGTAAACCCTGTCATTCCTGCTTTGGGTTTAGAGCCTTGGCCTGTCGCCCCTTCATCACGAATTTCACCACCAGAACCCGTCGCGGCGCCTGCATAAGGTGAAATGGCGGTGGGATGATTGTGGGTTTCTACTTTCATCAGGATATGAATAGGCTCTGGGTGATAAGCATATTCATTCGAAGCGGGCTGAGGAAAAAATCGCCCGGCCGTTGAGCCAACCATAACGGAAGCATTATCTTTGTAGGCTGATAGAACGTCGGCAGGATGGAGCTCATAGGTGTTTTTGATCATCTTAAATAGCGAACGCGGCTTCTCTTCGCTATCGATAGTCCATGACGCATTAAATATCTTATGTCGGCAATGCTCTGAATTCGCTTGGGCAAACATCATTAGCTCAACATCCGTAGGGTTACGCCCCAATCCGTTAAAGCTATCGACTAAATAATCGACTTCATCTTCAGCCAGCGCCAAACCCCAGTCTTGGTTTGCACGAGTAAGAGCAGCTTTGCCTCCACCAATAATATCAACGCTTTTAAGCTCTCCGGGTTGAGTGTGAGCGAATAACTTTTCAACCTCATCCAAGGTCTCGAATACAACCTCTGTCATGCGATCAAATAAACAGCTTTCTACTGCTTCGATCTCCTCATCGGACAAAGCCTCATCTAATACCAAGGTATACTGAGTACCACGCTCCAAGCGGGCGACCGATTTTAGTCCACAGTTGTGGGCAATATCCGTCGCTTTTGTCGACCAAGGAGAAATCGTTCCAGGGCGGGGGGCTACAATCAAATCGACGCCATCAACAGGATGAGAACTGATACGCGGCCCATAGGTTAGCAATGCGCTAAGTACATTCAATTCATCATCGTTAAGCGCTTCATGCAAGTGGCAAAAGTGGAGAAATCTAGTACTTAAATCGTTAACCTTTGAACAGGCTTTTTGAAGTTGCGTTAGAAGTTTTTGGCGACGGAATTCAGAAAGTGCTGGCGCACCAGTTAAAGTAAGCATGAGGAAATTTCACCCAATCAAGAGATTACGAAGCAAGTTCAAATCAGAGTCATAAAAATCATCCCGAATGATACTGTACCCCCCCCTTTCATGCAAAGACTAATGGCTAGCAGTAACGTTGGCATTGGTCAAACCAAAATAAAATTTTGTAAATTTTCCTCGTACCCCATTGTCAAGCTACTATACTTGAAAATGGTATGAACTACATTCAGTTAGAGAAGCAAGATGTCGACACTATTCAAGCGCAGTAAAGAGAGTGCTCCGTCAAGCGCGAGTTCGGGTGAACATAGCCCACGTCCCAGTAATGAAAAACTAAGCCGTCAAGAACTGGCCGCTTTGCATGGTGCCTTTAAGGAAATTGACACCAATTACAAAGCATTAGAGCCTGCGTTGCGGACAAACCAAGTGCCTCAGGCAAAAGAATTACTCGCACCACTAGACACGGTACATCTGGCTTGCGGCAAAAATCCATCGGCAACACTGGCGCTAAGCCAGGTTCTATCCGATATGCCCCCCGTTACGGCCCATGCTATCCGCTTAGCTGTTTGGGGATACATCTCAGCCTATGCTTTCGGCTTATCAACAGAGCAAGCAAAAACACTGTCTCAAACTTTGCTTTTAACTGGGTTAGGCAAAGGACAATTGAATGAGGCACAGCTGCAGCGTTTGGGTCCATGCAAAGTGACGCCCAATTCTTGTTTGCATCTTGAGCTATCCATTCGAACCCTATACAAACTCAAGGGCGTCCCAAAGCCTATTTTTGAAACGATGGAAAACTATTGTGAACGGATAGACGGCTCAGGATACCCAAACAAAAAATCCGGCGAAAGCGTGCCCTATCTATCACAACTTGCGGCGCTAATCGAAGCCTATGAATTGTTTGTGAACCCGCTGGCAAAAATAGAAGCCATATTACCGACAGAAGCATTAGCCGAGCTGCAAAAACACCAAGACACCCATTTTGACGCAGAACATATAGCCAACTTCACTCGTGCTGTAGGGATCTACCCGCCTGGTACGTTTGTTATGCTCAACTCAGGAGGAACCGCGGTTATTCTCGAACATAACGGAGTTAGTAAGCATCACGCCAGAATTGCGCTCTTGTCGGAGAAAAATAACCAGCGACTAAAATCGCCTAAGATAATGGACCTATTCACCGAAAAGAAAGACCTGATCATCGGCTTGGCCGTGCCTAACCACTTAGTTCCCAAAGAGTTTCTTCGCACCAGCCGGGAGCTTTTTATTGGCGGCGGTGGTGGCTGGTTCGGTAAGTCTATTTGGTAAGCTCGGTCTATTTGGTCAACTCTGTCTATTTGCTCAACTTAGCCTCTTTGGCCAAGTCGGAGTATTTGGCATGACTCCCATAACAGGCATCAATGGGGTATTTTTGTTGGTTGACCAGGATTTTTTCATTCGCTGCTTGTAGCAGGTCGATGTCTAATCGATCGCTAATCCGAACCAGATACAGGAATACATCTGCCAACTCGTGGGCCACGGCTTGGCGTTTCTCCGCTGATGCTTCGGACAGGGATGACTCACTTTCAGTCAACCACTGAAACTGTTCTAACAGTTCGCCAGCCTCCCCTGCCAAAGCCATTACCAAGTTTTTGGGCGAGTGAAATTGCTCCCAGTTTCGCTCTTTCGCGAATATTCGCAATCGCTCAGCAAGTGTCTGCAGCTCATCAGAGGCTTGTGTGATGTTCGTCATACCTATTCCTCCACCAATGTTTCATTCCGCCACAGGTTTGGTGTTTCTGGCGCCAGTACGCGACCTAACACCGGCAGCATTTTGTCCATTGTTGATTTAAGTTGCCATGGAGGATTAATCACAATCATGCCGGAACTGGTCATTCCGCGCTCTGAGCTATCGACAGCAATGCCTAACTCAAACAACTGCACATCACGAATACCACTTTCTCGCAGCTCTCTCTCCAAAGCGTCAATGCGCTCTCTTAAAACGACTGGATACCAAAGAGCATAAATACCTGTCGCAAAACGCTTGACCGCCTTTAACAACACCCGAACAACGTTTGAATAGTCTTCTTTTAGTTCATATGACGGGTCGATAACCACTAAACCACGCCTTGATACAGGCGGTAGCAGGCCAATAAGCCCTTGAAACCCATCTTGCTGTGCCACCTTAACCTGGCGCTGATGGGTAAAGTGTTGGGATAATGTCGCAAAATCCGTTGGGTGTAATTCAAAAAGCCATCCTCTGTCCTGAGGCCGCAAAAACTGTGAAGCAATTTTGGGAGATCCCGGGTAATAAGTCATTCCAGTTTCAGGATTAACACTTCGGACAGCGTTGATATAGGACTCGAACAATGGCTCATCGCTTTGCTCAAATATTCGAGCAATGCCATCACGATACTCACCTACTTTATTAGACTGCTCAGAACCCAGGTGGTACAGACCTGCACCAGCATGGGTATCAATATAATCAAACGGTTTATCTTTTTTGACTAAGTGTGCGAGAATTTCAATTAAAACAATATGTTTTAATACATCCGCATAATTTCCAGCATGGTATGCGTGGCGATAACTCAGCATATTGGCAACCCTTCTATCAATCCAAGCGCAATTTTACGGTATTAACTTACCACTGTCGCAAAATTTCGACTCCCAACACAAACCATCAATTGGTATAATACGATTTATAAAAAATTGTTATACAAAGACTGCTGCGAGAGCTTTGCTTTCTACCTTTTGATGTCTTTGCCTTGTGAATAGAATGAGGTAAACACCATGAACAAGTTTAATGAAAACCCAGACCAGTTGGTCACAGAATTTAATCGCTGCTTCCAACCAAATGACCTGATCACCATCAATGATGGTATTCGCCAACGAGAAGTAGTGGTACAAAGTGCAGCATTTGTCATGGCTGGCTGCGCCGTATTTTACACCAACATGGGCATGGAGTTTGTACAACATGTCATCAGCCGCTGCCCTCAAAGTGAACCATGCCTCGACTGCGGCTAACTTGTTGGAGTCTGTATATCTCTCATTCAGTGTTGGGGAAATACCACCAAATGATCCACTTCCAAACGCACACCGATTTTTGAACCAACGGCGTGGTTATGATGGCTAGGAGCTAAACACAGGACACGAACACCTGAGGGCATTTGCAAAGTATATAAAAACTCAGACCCGCGAAATGCCTTATTTACCACCAACGCGTGATCCGGCGCGTCATCATCATGCACCACATCATCGGGGCGCACTAATACTTGGACCGGGCAGCCAACCGGTAGGTTCGGGGCTATCTCTCCGTATATAAACCCTAACTCGGTTTTTACTTCGTTATGCGAAAGCACCTGCCCATCTAAGATGACTCCGTCGCCAATAAAGTTGGCAACAAACGGGTTTGCCGGCTCATGATATAAAGAGTAACCATTGGCTTGCTGCTGAACTCGTCCTTCATGCAACACGCAGATATCATCGGCCATGGCAAATGCCTCAAACTGGTCATGAGTCACGATAATAGCCGACATACTTTCTTCGATTAAGATCGAGCGTACTTCTCTGGCCAGTTGCTCGCGTAACTCTGTATCCATACTCGAAAACGGCTCATCCATAAGCAACAAATCCGGTTTAGGGGCCAATGCCCTTGCCAATGCAATGCGTTGTTGTTGCCCACCTGATAGCTGATGGCTATATGATCTAGCTAATGAAGATAAGCCAACAAGATCCAACAATTCATCGACGCGTCGTTGCGCATCCCGTTTAGACCAGCCTCGAAGGCCAAACTTTATGTTCTCGGCTACGGTTAAATGTGGGAATAGCGCAAAGTCCTGAAAAACCATACCAATATTTCGATGCTCTGGTTGTACAACCCTGGTGGACGAGCTTAAAACTTCACCACCAAGCATAACAATACCAGCATCTGGTCGTTGAAAACCTGCAACAACGCGTAAAAGGGTGGTTTTTCCACACCCACTGGGGCCAAGAAAACAGCCGATCTTTCCGGACTGGAGTGATAGCGAAACATCGTTAATCACTGGTTTCTGATCAAACTTAACGCTGATATTTTCTAGTTTCAGCGGTTTCATGAGTTAGCTCCCGCTCGAGAAAAAGTAATACTGTAGCTCAACATTAATACCGGCACTAACCCGGTAACAACAATCATTAATGCAGCGCTGGAGGCATCTGCTAAGCGTTCATCCGAGGCCAACTCAAAAGCGCGAACAGCTAAGGTATTGAAATTAAATGGCCGTAATATAAGGGTAGCTGGCAGCTCCTTCATAATATCAACAAACACAATAAGCAAAGCGGTTAAAACAGAACCTTTCATAAGCGGGATATGTACTCGATACAAAGATTGCGCTGGACTACATCCCAACGAGCGTGCAGCATCATCCATGGAATGTTTAATCTTGCCCAGTCCAGATTCAATAGCTTGGAGTGAAACGGCAAGAAACCGAACAACATAGGCAAAAATTAACGCAATCGCTGTCCCGCTTAATATCAGGCCGGTAGAAAAGCCCCAATTCGCGCGGGCATAACTATCGAGAGTGTTATCCAGCCAAGCGAAGGGCACCATAACACCAACAGCGACAACGGTTCCTGGAATGGCGTATCCCATACCTGAGACTCGAACCGCAACCTTTATCATTGAGCTTGGAAACAGCCGCTTGCCATAAGCCAGAATTAGAGCAACAAACACTGAAATAATCGCAGCGATGGCCGCTAGACTGAAACTGTTCCAAGCTAACACAAAGAAATGTTTATCCACCATGGAAGCATAAGTTTCGACTGTCCAAACCCCTAAAATAGTCGCAGGCAGAACAAACCCAAGCACTACGGGAATAGCGCATACCAGCATGGCCAAAACTGCTCGCCCTTTGCTTAGTCGGTATTCCGGTAATTGACTGTATTTAGTCGATGTATGGTGATATTGGGCTTTGGCCCTGGATACACGCTCAAGAACAACCAAAGTGAAAATGAAGGTCAATAGCATTGCAGCTAACTTGGCTGCAGCAACCTCATCCCCCATACCAAACCAGGTACGAAATATCCCCGTCGTAAATACACTGATTCCAAAGTAAGAAACCGTACCATAATCGGCAAGGGTTTCCATTAGTACCAATGAAAGCCCAGCGACAATCGCTGGTCGTGCCAGAGGAACAGCAACACGCCGAAAGCTCTGCCATGGAGAGCAACCTAAAGTCCTGCTGACTTCCAAAACACAGATAGACTGCTCGATAAATGCAGCGCGAGCCATCAGGTAAACATAGGGATACAATACCAAAGAGAGCATTGTAATGGCCCCACCTATACTTCGAACTTCTGGAAACCAGTAATCTCCATACCCCCACCCCATCACGGCTCGCAGGTACGACTGAACAGGCCCGGCAAAATCAAGTAAACCAGTATAAGTATAGGCGATAACATAGGCGGGCATAGCCATGGGAAGTAGTAGCATCCAGCTAAATACACGTTTAGCTGGAAAACGACACAAACTGGTTAACCATGCAGTAGAAACTCCAAGCAGGAGCGTTCCCACCCCAACCCCAACAACTAATATGAAAGAGTTTGCTAAATAGTCGCTTAGAACGGTCTGCTTGATATGGTCCCAAATAGCATTTTGCGACTCAAAAAGAGCACTAAAAACAGAAAGCGCAGGTATGCTGAACAGCGCGGCGATGAAAAATATCAGCCACTGCCACAGACGGAACATTTGTGAGAATTTGGCCAACCGATCACGGAACATTCCGAACTGCTTCACTCCATTAGGAATACAAAGCTCGCCATTATACGCGGATTTACCGGGAATAATACTGCTCTCCAACGACCTAGTGATAGCAACAACTTAGCGATAAGCAACCACTTAGTGAAAGCAACTATTTCCAACCAGCCTGATCCATTAACATAACCGCTTTCATATTATTGGTGCCCAATACCGACAGATTGAGATGGTCGGCTTTAAATGGGCCCCAGGATTTTAGCTGTTGGCTTACCTCAGCATCACCACGAACGGGGTACTCAATATTGGCTTCGGCATACCAGCTTTGTGAGTCTTTACTGGCCAGGAACTCAATCAGCTTCAACGCATTGTCTTTATTCGGAGCATGCTTAGCGATACCCGCACCACTGACATTAACATGGGCTCCTCGTCCCTCCTGATTTGGCCAAAATAGACCCATCTTGTTAGCAGCCTCTTTCTGAGCAGCATCAGAACCACTTAACATCATGCCGTAATAATAGGTATTGGCGACAGCAATGTCACACTGACCAGCGGCAGCTGCCATAATCTGATCGCGATCACCACCTTGAGGAGGCCGAGCCATGTTTTTGACCAAGCTTTTCGTCCAGGCCAAGGTTTTTTCTTCACCATGCTCAGCAATCATGGAAGCAACCAAAGACTGGTTATAGATATTTCCAGATCCTCTGATACAAATACGCTTGCTCCACTTAGGATCGGCTAGATCTTCATAAGTTGACAACACATCTGGCGACACACGATCTTTGACATAAAAAATAACGCGAGCACGCTGGGATAGCCCAACCCAATATCCATCCTTATCGCGCAGGTGTTGCGGAATGACGTTGTCTAACACATCACTTTTTAATGGCTGCAACAGGTCGGCATCTTTCGCTCGATATAAACGTCCAGCATCGGTTGTTATAAAAACGTCGGCAGGAGAATTACGCCCTTCACTGCGCAGTCGGGTAAGAAGTTTGTCTGCTTTTGCTGTTATCAGATTGGTTTTGATGCCTGTTTGCTGGGTAAATTTATCCAACAACGGCTTAATCAGCTGCTCTTTACGCGCCGAATAAACATTCACTTCGTTTTCAGTAGCCCATGCAGCTGCCGAGCCTGACAGCAACACGACAGCCGAAACCAACGCACACACCCATTTGTTTTGCATACAAGTAAACTCCAAGATACGACAATTAACATACATTTAGAGTATAAATGATAATCTTTATTATTTAAATTATTATTATGTTACGAGACCTAATTGGCCATCAATTACTTTGAAGTGCATAGCGTCTCTAACTCTAGCGCTTCAACCACGGACTCAGCACTTTTACGAACTAATGCATAGTGGTCTTCCGTAAAGCTATCGTCATAAACAGCTAATGACGAAAATTCCTTCTGGCGTACCAGGTTTCCAAACCACTGTACATCAAGATCGTTTGCGGGTTGTACTAGTGCCCTGATTAGCCATAGCGATGTCTCACGCTCCGCATATAACGAGCCAGCTTCATCAATGAAGTCTCGCGTTCTACGCTGATGAGCCCAAAAGCTGCCATCAAAAGATACATAGTGGTAAAACTCTGGGGCTTCAGGTCGCATAAATGGAGCCTGGGCAACAAATAAGCCGGAGTATGAATGTCCAACCAATACTCGCGCCAATGCATTTTGCTCAAATCGCTGCTCCATCGCAGGGATGAACTCGCCTAGCAAGAAATCGAGATACTCACGTGAGTCAGGCAACCGAAAGTAACGCTCCCTATGGGCGTAACCATCAGAATCATCATTGCCAATACCTATCACTATGGCAGGTATCATCAACGTATCAACGGCCTCGGCAACACTGTCAAAATGCCACTCACCATCGAGCACATAAATGACAGGAAGAGCCTGCTCTGCGCTCGGCCAGTTCGCAGGAAAATAAGCGTATACTGGAAAGTCCGCATCTAATAGGGTTGAATGAAAATTTTCTGCTGGTTCATAACGAATACTGGCGCGTGAAACTGGCTGTTCACAACTGGTAAAACGATCAGGTGACGAATCGCCGTCATCACCACTGCAGCCTACCAGCATCAATAGGCACAACCCATTAACCCAGCTTTTTATCATAATCATGTTCCGAAAGTTCTTCTCATTCCACTATTTACCTGATAGCTACCAACCTAACAGGCTCTAGTATTCATTGTAGTCTTCAATTGTCAAAACCGAAAAACGATTGATAACCACAATCATCAATATTCTTAATTGGTTGATTTTTAAGCATTTTCATTGATCAAGATCATAGTTCAGCGTAAAATTAAAGCTAGAGTCTCCTACTCGCTCATGCTGACTCGTTCATGCAAACCTATTTACCTGGGTACTACCAGTTAGATAGATAGCACACATCCAGTAAGTACAACC
The DNA here is from genome assembly GCA_002376965.1 of Gammaproteobacteria bacterium UBA3532. GTDB lineage: Bacteria > Pseudomonadota > Gammaproteobacteria > Enterobacterales > UBA3532 > UBA3532. The sequence goes on along the minus strand of DFOV01000008.1, from coordinate 9,875 downwards.
AACCAAGACAGGCACTCTTAATGAAAGGAAATGCGCAAATACTCACCGCCCTCAATAGAGTACTAAAATCCGAGCTTACCTCGATAAACCAATACTTTCTACATGCCCGCATGTACAAAAACTGGGGATTAGAAGGATTAAACGAGAAAAGCTACAAAAAGTCGATTAAAGACATGAAGCAGTCGGACGCGCTGATCGAACGCATCCTCTTTCTTGAAGGGTTGCCAAACCTGCAAGCACTGGGAGCCCTGCGCATTGGTGAGCATACTGAAGAAATGCTCACCTGTGATCTGGCTTTTCAGATTGAACAGGTAGAAGCCCTGAAAGACAGCATTGCCCTGTGCGAACAGGAAAAAGATTACGTCTCCCGCGATCTGCTTGAAGACATTCTCGAATATGAAGAAGAGCATATCGACTGGCTCGAAACCCAGCAGTACCAGATCGATAAAATGGGGATGAAAAACTATCTATTATCCAAAACCAGTGACGGAGAATAATCATGAAAGGCAACCCAACCATTATTAGCGCCCTTAACGAATTACTCGCAAACGAGCTCACTGCAATGGACCAGTACTTTATCCACTCACGGATGTATGAAGACTGGGGGCTGAATAAGTTATATGAACGTATCGACCACGAGTTTGACGATGAAAAAGAGCACGCTTCGTTGCTTATTCAGCGCATACTCTTTCTCGAAGGCACGCCGGATATGACCAAACGTGACCCGATCAAGGTCGGAACTGACGTGCCCAGCATGCTGCAAAATGATCTTGAAGTTGAGATCGCAGTGGATAACCTTTTGAAACAAACGATGGCATTGTGCGAACAAGAGAAAGACTTTGTTACTCGCGGCATGTTGCAAAAACTGATTGATGATACCGAAATGGATCATGCCTATTGGTTGGAGCAGCAGCTAGGGCTTATCGACAAACTGGGGTTGGAAAACTATCTGTTGTCGCAAGTGTGATAAGCTCTCATGGCAAGCATATTATCACCAAGAAGCTGGATGGTTCTGAAGCTCTGCCGCATGGATGCGGCGGCTAAGCCATCAAGGATGATTTCACGGCGTTTTGCGCAAGAAGCTATCCAGCCTCTTGGTGATTATTACCCTACTCTAAAAATGAAGAAATATCCTCAACATCCAACTGCTCTGGCAACAAATGCTCCTGATATTTCTCCCATATTTTTGAACGTACTATCAGCTGATAGACATCAGGATCGATATGTTGATCGTCACGCATGCGTTTAAGGATAGATAAAGCCACACTAATTGGCATGGGCTTTTTATAAGGGCGCTCTTTGGCCGTCAGTGCTTCAAAAATATCAGCAACTGCCATCATTCGCGCCGGTATCGACATCTGATCCCGCGTCAAGCCAAGCGGAAAGCCGGTGCCATCCATTTTTTCATGATGCCCACCAGCATATTCGGGAACACGGCGTAGCTTTTTCGGAAACGGCAAGGATTCCAGCATATTAATGGTAACCACCATGTGGTTATTAATGACCTCTCTTTCTTCTGCCGTCAATGTGCCACGAGATATGCAGAGGTTATGCACTTCGTCTTCAGACAATAGCGCATGCGTATCGCCTTGACTGTCTCTCCAACTCTGTTTGGCGATCCTTCTCACGCGCTCCATATCCTCTTCGGCCATGAATTCACCGCCCGTGTTAGCCTTTTCGATAAACCGTCGCTCTTCGCGCAAACGGTTGATCTCTTTATCCCTGTCCGCCTCCCACTGACAGGTTTGTTCTGGCTCCGCCAAACAACGCTTTAAGCAATCTATTTCTGCATCACGGATCATTAGATCGAAACGGCCTTTGACCGCCTCTATCCCATCCCTTAACGTGTGCAACTTGGTCGACTTATCCAATACATGATCTGGCGTCGACAGCTTTCCACAATCATGCATCCAGGCTGCGACCTTAAGCTCATACCACTCGTCTTCATTGAGACTAAAATCTTTAAAGGTGGTGTTATCCTCACAAGCAGCTTTTGCAATCAACTCCATTAAAACAGGGATGCGCTGGCAATGTGCTGAGGTGTGCGGCGACTTGGCATCGATAGCTTCCGCAATACAACGAATAAAAGCATCTAATAGGTTTTTAAGCTCTTCGACCAGCAGTTGATTATTTAGCACGATAGCCGCATAAGAGGCCATTGCATTGATCATCGGCTCTATGTCATGACTAAAAGGCACCACCTCTCCAGTTTCACGATCGATGGCGTTCACCAACTGCAGCACGCCTATAACATCGAACTCATGATTAGTTAACGGGATAGTTAAAAAAGACGCTGAGCGATAATTCGTATTACGGTCAAACGACTTTGTACCACTAAAGTCGAACGCTTCAGTTTGGTAAGCATTTTCTATATTACTTATTGTGTGGTGATGGACAACGTGAGTACAAACATTGTTGTGATTTTCCTTACCATTTTTGTACAACGGCAGGTTGGGAAAAGGGATAGCCTGACCTGAAGTACCACCATAATGAATTCCCAACGATTCATTTTGTACTACAGCAAACTGCAAATAACTGTCTTTACTGGCCGGATCGCCCTTGACTAAGTAGAGCGAGCCACCATCAGCATTGGTGAGCTCTCGAGCCTCTTTTAGAATACGTTCGAATAGATGTTGAATCGTTGGCTCTGCAGCCAACCGGATTAACAACTCTGATGCAACGGGGCTAGAATTATCCGTCAGCATGCGCAGTCTCCCAACTGTTAGTTAATTACAGTATATGTGGGATTTCGCGTTACGAAAGAAATTTGCCTAAAAAAGAAGCTTAAACAAACACTAGTTCTGAAGCAACGGATCGTCATCCGGATGGGTGTAGGTAAGTTTTTCACCCAAAAGCGTCTCAAGGTTCGGCACACAGAACCCGTCATCTTCACCCACTAAGCTAATAGATACTCCCTTAGCGCCAGCTCTCCCGGTTCGGCCTATTCGGTGAACATAGTCTTCTGGATCTTCAGGCAGTGAATAATTGATAACGTGGGATACTTTCGGTATGTGTAAACCGCGTGCGGCCACATCGGTGGCAACAAGCACCTCAAACTCGCCCTTGGTAAAGCGCTCTAGTGTGCGCATACGTTTTTTCTGATCAACGTCCCCTGACAATTGCCAGGCTTTAACGCCGCGCTTTTGCAGCGCGTTGGTTAGGTTTCTTACTTGATCTCGCCGATTAGCAAAAATAATCACCCGCTCAACATCCGGATGTTTCAAAATACGGTTAATGACGCTCAGTTTGTCGCTGTCACTGACCATAAAGACTTTTTGTTCGATTTGCTTCGAAGTAACCTGTTCAGGTTCAATCTCAACACGCACAGGGTTGTGAGTCCAGCGCTGCGCCAGATTCATTACATCGAGATTGAACGTAGCGCTGAACAACAAGGTTTGGCGATAGTCTGTGTGAGGTGTCGAGCGCACAATGCGTTTAACCTGAGGGATGAACCCCATATCCAGCATGCGATCTGCTTCATCTAATACCAAGATGTCGACGTCTTCAAAGTCGATATGGCCCGACTGCAAAAAGTCAATCAGGCGACCAGGCGTGGCGATGCAGATATCAACCACACTATTCTCAAGCTGCATTTTTTGCTTGTGATAATCCATTCCCCCCATCAATACCACACTGTTCAGATTGGTATATTTAGTCAAGGCTTTGGCGTCGTTAGCTATTTGCACCGCTAGCTCTCGCGTAGGGGCCAGAATTAAAGCTCGAGGAGCTGCCAAATAGCGCTCTCCTTCATAAGGATGAGTCAGCAAGTGATTAAGTACTGTTATAAGAAAGGCGGCTGTTTTGCCGGTGCCGGTTTGAGCTTGCCCAATGGCATCATGGCCAGCCAACGTACTGGCCAGAATCTGTGCCTGGATGGGTGTGCAATACTGAAAATTCAGATCAGCCACTGCGTGCATCACATCAAGGGGCAGATCAAAATCATGAAAGCGCTTTTTATCGGGTTCTTCCGCGACGGCAAACTTATCTAGTGACCACTTTTCAACGGCAGGCTTCTGAGGCGGCTTCTTTTTTTCATGGTTATGGCGTCGACTCTTATTGCCTTTACTGCGAGCGTTATCCGGATTACGAGCGCCATCAGCAGTGGCATGCTTCTCTTGCGACGGTACAGATTTTGAGGTGGGCTTGTTTGTCGTAGCATTCGACGATGAGGACTTTGAAAACAATTTTTTTATCGGCTTAAACAACCTGAAACTCTCCAGCTATGCAACTGTAACCATGCAAGCAATGATTGGCTTATGAATATAAATTGAAAGCAGGTATAACAAACATTTGCATATTCGTCCAGCGATCTTGGCGCTTAGCTAGCAAAAGTCTGGCTGTCACGAAGGCTTAAAAAGGCACAGGAGCATGAAAAGACATCAGTTGCTGAGTTATGGGATGAACCACCCCTAACGTATGTGCATGCAGCATCATTCGTGGTTCAGTGGGCTCTTTTGCGTAAAGCTTATCCCCAACGATAGGATGCCCAAGCTGCTGCAAATGCACCCGCAACTGATGACTACGCCCAGTAAAGGGGGCCAGTTCCAAACGCGTATAGGCCCCCTGATTTTCGACGCCTAGCTGCCACCACAGGGTTTGGGCTGACTTGCCTGAATGCCAGCACACTTTTTGTTTTGGCCGCTTATCCCAGTCGCAGATCAAAGGCATGTCCACCACCCCCTGACTCGCCGTTGGCTTTCCATAGACCAGCGCCTGGTAACCTTTTGACGTGGTTCGCTTAGCAAACTGCTCATTGAGCACTTTCTGGCTGGCATGGTGAAAAGCGAAAACCATGACCCCAGAAGTCGCCCAGTCCAACCGGTGTACCACACGCAAATACGGCCAGTGCTTCTGCAAACGCGTAGCTACGCTATCGAATTTGTCCGCGGTTCTTCCAGGCACAGAGAGTACATAATGTGGCTTGTTGACCACCACAATATCATCGTCTTGGTAAAGTAAAGGAATGCCTTCTATTTGGCTCATCTAAAACTCATATAATTACACTCCGAAGGCGCGCATTATACGCACTCTATACTTTATTTGACTATCTCCATGCATTATTTGACTACCTCCATACATGCTTACCTAAAGCTTTCACTCCTTAGCTGGCAGCCAGCTCACCGGGCTGCTAGACTGAGGTAAACAGGCTCTAAACCAAAATCATAAAAACGTTATAAATGAGTACTTATGGCCAAATCCATCTCTGCTATCGAACTGGTAAAAAATGTTACCCATTTAAATTCGCTACCCGTCACACTAGCGAGGCTGCAGGAGTTGCTCGATCAACCCCACAGCTCAAGCAACGATATTGCCAAGGTCATCGGCAGTGACCCAGGATTAACCGCCAATCTGCTAAAGCTGGTCAACAGCGCCTACTTCGGCTTTAACCGCTCCATTGAGAGTCTTGAAGAAGCCGTTCGCATTGTCGGCACACACCAGCTGCATTCACTAGCACTGGCCAACTCAGCATCCAAATTGTTTGATGGCTTGCCCAGCGAGCTAATCAGCATGCCCAAGTTCTGGCGCCATAGCCTGTTCACCGCTCTCTACGGACGGCTACTAGGTAAACAGATCCAAGGAACCGATCCCGAACATTTATTTGTTTGTGGACTGCTACACAATATGGGCAGCCTGATCCTGTATAGTGAACTGCCCGAGGAATCCAAAATGTGTTTTATGCAACCTAGCTATCATGGCATGCAGCGCGCTCCCATCGAAGAACTGATGATTGGCTTCAGTCACGCCGATGTCGCGGCCGAATTAGCACGGTTATGGCACCTGCCGCGCCGGCTGGAAGAGACGATTGGCAATTATATCCATCCCGAACAAAGCCGTGGGTTTAAGAAAGATGCTTCACTCATTCGACTCGCAGCTACGATTGCATACGCCCAAGACAGCGAAGAAGCAACTGAAGAAATCCCTCATCAACTATGGCAAGATGTCGAGCTATCCGGTGATCTGCTTAATAAACTATTAAAAAGTGCTGAACAGCAATTTGAGTCAGCCAAACGCTTTATTTTAAACCGCGATGACTTTTAGGGACTCCCAATGACACCAACAGATAAAACCAATATCGAAGCAGCGGTATTTCGCCGCCTGCTCGATCACCTTGATAACCACAAAGAAGTACAGAATATCGACCTGATGATCCTGGCAGATTTTTGCCGAAATTGCCTGGCAAAGTGGTATTCAGCCGAAGCGAGTGAACGCGGTATCGACATAGATTATGATAAGGCACGAGAAATCATTTATCGCATGCCCTACTCCGACTGGAAAGACAAACACCAACTTCCCGCAACAGAGGAACAAATGGCGCAATTTGAAGCCAAGCAAAAAGCAAAAAAAAGCTAGCGAAAAGCCTCTGCAACCCGACAATTCCAGCCAACTTTGATCTTTATCATGGTCTAGTGCATTAGTTTTTTTAATAATAGCGACAACTTCTAATGTATAACCGATTCACTGCTCTTCAACCCATGCTTTTGTGAGGAATCATGACGCAACAATACGTTCTTGTGCTCAACTGTGGCAGCTCATCCATAAAATTCGCTATTATTCAGGCAGCCACCGGTGAGCAGCCGTTTTCAGGGATTGCTGAACGGCTACATTCTGCGGAGGCGCTGCTCAAGTTTGAGATCTACGGTGAAAAAATTCGCCTGGATATTCCCAACGCATCCCACCTCGACGCAGTGCAGCGCATTGTTGCTTCACTGGATGACCACCCCACGCTCAAATCGCAATTGATTGCGGTCGGCCATCGTGTTGTTCATGGCGGAGAAGCATTTAGCCAATCAACAGTGATTGACGACAAAACACTGGAAGGGATAAAAGGATGTAGCCGTTTAGCACCACTGCACAACCCAGCTAATGTTATTGGCATTGAAGCCGCCATGTCGGCCTTTCCCTCACTTCCGCAAGTCGCCGTTTTTGATACGGCGTTTCATCAATCCATGCCTGCACAAGCCTATTTGTATCCGATTCCCTACAACCTTTACGAAGAGCAAGGTGTGCGTCGGTATGGCTTCCATGGAACCAGTCACCGCTTCGTCACGGCTGAAGCCGCTCGCCTACTCAACAAACCGCTCAACTCATTGGCTCTTTTGAGCGCGCATTTGGGCAACGGCTGTAGTGCAACAGCCGTACTTAATGGTCAGAGCATAGATACCACCATGGGTCTAACGCCACTGGAAGGCTTGGTCATGGGAACACGCTCCGGTGATGTCGACCCGAGCTTGCACGGCTATCTGGTTGATCAATTAGGCTGGGATATCCACGAAGTCGTCGACATGCTGAATAAGCAAAGCGGACTTAAAGGACTTTCAGGCATCAGTAACGATATGCGCACCTTGGGCGAAGAAGCAGAAAAAGGCAATAAGCGATGCGCATTAGCCATCGATGTATTTTGCTATCGTCTAGCCAAGCACCTTGGCGCACTCGCTGTCTCGCTCGGCCGCATCGACGCCCTTATATTCACCGGTGGTATTGGTGAAAATGCGGCCATGATTCGCTCCAAAGTACTCAAACAACTCGGCGTTTTTGGATTTGACGTCGACGAAACAATGAACATGCAACATGGACGTGATAATAATGGTTGTATTACCACCAATCTTGGCCCGACAGCAATGGTTGTCGCAACCAACGAAGAGTGGCTCATAGCATCGGATGCCGCGCAACTGGTTCACGCTTAAGCCCAGGAAGTCATTATGTCTCATACGTTATTAGTCATCCCTACCGGCCCAAGCGTCGGTCTTACCAGTGTTACGCTTGGACTGTTTCGCGCTCTTGATCGTGAAGGGGTTGCGGTAAGCTTTGTTAAGCCAGTTGCCCAACCACGAGCGGGAGATAGTGGTCCAGAACGCTCGACCTTCATGATCCAAGCCACCTCATCAATCGTTCCGCCAACCCCTATCGATATAAAGCATGCTGCTCACCTGTTGAGTCAGGCCCGCAAAGACGAGCTACTCGAAGAAATTGTTGCCGTGGTCAATCAAGGCAGCGGCAATGCCCAAATCACCATTGTTGAGGGCTTGGTGCCCGCTCGCGGACAACCCTATGCCGCTCGGCTCAACAATGCCATCGCTAAAGCGCTGGATGCGGAAATCCTCTTTGTCAGCACACCCGGCGATAGCGATATCAATGCCCTTGAAGACGAAATTGAAATAGGTGCCAGTTTTTATGGCGGTATCAGTCATTCCAAAGTTTTAGGCAGCATCATCAATAAAGTCGGAGCGCCGGTCGATAGTGATGGCAATGTCGATCAAGGGCTTATTAACGAACATCCGACTCTTCACGAAGGCCTCACGGAAGACGTCATTCGCCACCAATCGCGTATTTTTAAGGGTGACAATTTCAAGCTGCTCGGCTGCATCCCATGGCAGAAATCGTTAATGAATCCTCGCATGGATGATCTTAAAAAGGTCTTGCCTTGTGAGGTGATCAACGAGGGAGATATGACAAGACGGGTCACTCGCCTTAAGATTTGCGCCCGCAGTTTAAATAATATGATCGACGCTCTTCATCCTGGCAGCTTGATTATTACCCCTGGCGACCGCAGTGATGTTATCGTAGGCACCTGTATGGCGGCCCTTAATGGGGTAAAAATAGCCGCATTACTGCTTACTGGTGGTTACCCCCCTAATGAAAAAGTATTGGCACTGTGTGAAACAGCGATCCAATCAGGGCTTCCTATCCTAACTACCCAGCTAGACACCTACCAGGCGGCCTTGAGCTTAAGCCACATGAACGTCGAAATGCCCATTGATGATCTGGAGCGTGTAAACGGCATGATGGATTTTGTCGCCAGCCACATGGATGTATCGACACTCAAAAGCCTATGTGCGACCCATTACCAACGCCGCTTATCACCACCTGCATTTCGCTACTTGCTGGTTGAAAAAGCCCGTGCAGCCAATAAACGCATTGTGCTACCCGAGGGTGAAGAACCGCGCACAATTAAAGCTGCCGCTATCTGTACCGCTCGCCGCATCGCCCGCTGTGTCTTGCTGGGCAACCCTGAAACCATCCAACGTATTGCCCAACAAAACGATATAGCCCTGCCAAACGATTTGGAGATACTCGATCCTCATGTGATTCGTGCTAATTACGTCCAGCCAATGGTTGAACTGCGCAAACACAAGGGATTGAATGCCATGATGGCTGAAGCTCAGTTAGAAGATAATGTGGTGTTAGGCACAATGATGTTGAGTCAGAATGCAGTCGCAGGTCTGGTATCTGGTGCTGTCCACACTACTGCCAACACCATTCGTCCGGCATTGCAGCTTATTAAAACCAAGCCAGATGCTGCATTGGTTTCATCTATCTTTTTCATGTGTCTACCCGATCAAGTATTGGTATACGGCGACTGTGCCGTCAACCCCGATCCCGATGCAGACCAGTTGGCGGACATAGCGATTCAAAGTGCCGAATCGGCCAAAGCCTTTGGTATTGAACCGCGTGTAGCGATGATCAGTTACAGCACAGGTTCATCAGGCAGTGGTTCAGACGTAGAAAAAGTACGCCAGGCGACTATGCTGGCTAAAGAGAAGCGTCCAGATCTACTCATCGACGGCCCGCTGCAATATGACGCAGCACTGATTGAAAAAGTCGCCCAAAGCAAAGCGCCTGATAGCCCGGTTGCAGGAAAAGCGACGGTATTTGTCTTCCCTGATTTGAACACAGGCAACACAACATACAAAGCAGTCCAACGTAGCGCAGACGTGGTATCCATAGGTCCAATGCTGCAAGGGCTTAAAAAACCTGTCAACGATCTGTCCCGCGGAGCCTTGGTAGAAGATATTGTCTACACCATCGCATTGACCGCGATTCAGGCATCGCAGCAGGATTCATAATCAGCTTCCTCAAAAACCTAGATCCTCAAA
>DFOV01000241.1 GCA_002376965.1 Gammaproteobacteria bacterium UBA3532 | reverse complement strand
TCAAAGTAACCAATAATAGTCCAAATATGCAGCGCCATTCCGCCAAGGGAGGCAAAGATCAAAGCGCCATGGGTATCGAGCCCTAGCCACGGAATATAGTTGCCAATGCTTTGGAACAGTTTATACAAAGCGACTAAAGCCAGAACGGCTGGGAACATCTGCAATATTAGCATGCTCTTTAAAATGGTTTGCTTAAAGCGAAAGCGCATTCTGGCAAAGGCGTAGGCACTTGTAGTCGAAAGAATCAAGATAACGCAGCTGGATAGAAACGCGACCTTGATCGAGTTCCACAACCAAAGTAATACGGGGAAGGGTGGGGTGCGGACAGTGCCGTCGGCTTCCATATAATCGAATCCTAGCGCCAGAGCCCAATGTTCTAATGAAGGGTTGGTTGGAAATATATCACCGGTAGCAAAATTCCCTGCTCGAAATGAAACAGAAACAATCATGAGTAGCGGAAAGGAAATGGCTGCGATAAATCCAATTAACGTCAGGTGTCCGGCCAAAACGCGGTATTTGTGGTATTTAGATGTCACCATGCTCATGCGCGAGTTTCTCCTGGTTTGCGCCCGGTAAAGTGAAGCTGAGCCCATGCCATTATACCGACCAGTATAAAGATAAGTGTCGCAATGGCGCTGGCCAGAGCGAAATCTTGATTCGACGATTGAAAGGCGATGCGGTAGGTATAGCTAACCAGCAAGTCGGTTGTTCCGGCTGGGGTAGTGGCTCCGATAATATCTGGGTTGCCTTCAGTCAATAGTGCGATAAGAACGAAGTTGTTGAAGTTGAAAGCAAATGAAGCAATCAGTAGCGGGATCATCGGCTTAAATACCTGAGGCAGAGTAATAGTAAAAAAGTTGGTTATAAAGTTCGAACCTTCGATGGCGGATGCTTCGTATAAATCGTCAGATAGCGTCTGCAGCATTCCCAGGCACAGTATCATCATATACGGATAACCTAGCCAGGTGTTGACTATGAGGATCATCGAGCGCGCCAGCCATGGATCACTAAACCAGTTCGGCGCAACACCAAATAGACTATCCAGTAGCATATTGATTTCGCCGAAGCTCTGGTTAAATAACCCGCGAAATATCAATATAGAAATAAAGGCAGGAACCGCATAGGGTAGTATCAATAATACTCGATAGACTGGTGATCCCTTGATATCTTTCCAGTTGATCAGACAGGCCAGCACCACGCCAACACAAAAGGTAAAGGCGACAGATAGAAAAGCAAAAGCCACCGTCCACAGAAAGATTTGAAAGAATGGGCCGCGGATCCCTTCATCGGTAACCACGCGGCGAAAGTTGTCAAGGCCTGCACCGACCGTGAAGCCTGGAATTAAGCGCTCGCCTGTTGCACTTTCATAGAATCCAGTTTCAAAGTTTGCCTGGAAAATCTCGCCAGTCTGGCCGTCTTGAAGTTTTTCAGGGTTGGGCTGGGTGTAGCGCTGCCCTAGGCTGGCAAACTTACGCAGGGTAAAGAAGGTTACTTGTTCGCCAGACGGCAGTGATACTGTGATTTGTTTCAAAGCATTGCGGTTTTTAACCACGGCGCTAAAAGGCGCTTTGTCGCCAATCGCAGTATTCCTTGAGGCTGCTTCGAGGTGCTTTTCTGACTCATCCAGGCTAAAGGGCTGTGTAAACAGAAGCTCTTCTGTGTCGTTGTCGGTAAGGCTGAGCTGGAATTGTTGATTATCCTGATAGAGGGCAAATGTATATTGTGGTTTTGACTCATCAATATAGGTTAGTTCTTTGAGTTGCTCAGTGACCTGTTCATAGGTTTTAAGGTTGCTTCCGCTGTAGTTGGTGAATGCAATTCCCATAGTGTATAGCAGCGGAAATAGGATAAATATTGTCATGCCAACTATTGCCGGGAATATATAGCGGTGGGCGTATGTTTTGGTGCTTAGGAAGAAGTAATTGCCTAGAGACGTTATCACCAAAATAGTCAGAGCAAATAACGATTCATTGCCGATATACATTAAAAAGGCTAAATAGAGCAGAGTGATATCAATACAGGTAAGTGAAAGATATTTCGCTAGTTGGTGAGGGAGGCTAATACCGGATTGAATAGAATGTTGCCCCGAAGTCATGCATCACTCCTTGGATAAATGGGGATTTTGTGCAGCAGAAAAGCCGCCACAAATTAGTGGCGGCTAAGGTGGGAATGTTGATTATTTTCCTTGGATGCGCTTGGCAGCATCATTCAATGCTTCTTCAACTTTTTGACGGCCATTGGTGACATTGCCTAAGGCTTTACCCATAGCATCCCAAAATGCACCCATTTCAGGAATGTTAGGCATTGGCTCACCAAGCTGAGCATTTTCAAATGTTGCAGCAATCAATGGATCGGAGGCCAATTCTTTCATAAAGGCTTTATTGGCGACCGCGCCAAGTGGCACATCATCGTTAACTGTTTTAAGGCCATCAACCGCTAACAAGTAGTTTTCAATAAACTCAATAGCTAGATCTTTGTTAGGACTGGCTGCGTTAAGCGTAGCGCCTTGCACACCAACGAAGGGTTTACCTTGATTACCGTCGATAGCGGGAATAGGTGCCACACCAAAGTTGATGTTGCTTTTACGCAAGTTGGACCAAGACCAGGGGCCATTGATCATCATAGCGATTTCGCCTTTATTCATGGCTGCATCCATAACGCTATAATCAGCGCCCGCAGGCATGATGCCATCGTCGATTAATGATTTAATCAAAGATACGGCTTTTAGTGAGCCAGCGTTGTTAACGCCAGTCGTGGAACCATCATAGCCAGCGCTGGTTTTTTTGAAGGCGTAACCACCAGCAGAGGCGATAACAGGCCAAGTAAAGTAGGTATTGTTGTAGTCCCACAAAATGGCTTTTTTACCGTCTTTAGCCAGTTTGGCATCAAGGTCGCGAACGTCTTGCCAGGTTTTGGGTGGCTCCGAGACTAAATCTTTATTGTAAACAAGGCCAACGGCTTCGATAGAAATAGGGTAGCCATAGTATTCGCTGTTATACATCATTGCATCCCAAGCGAAGTCAACATTGGCATCTTTGGTTTTTTTGCTGGGTTTGACCGGAACAATCAAACCACTTTTAGCCCATTCGCCAAAACGGTCATGAGCCCAAATAAAAATATCTGGGCCATCATTGGCTGCGGCAGCTTTTTGGAATTTTGCTGGTGCATCATCAGGGTGTTCAACTTTGACCGGAATTCCCAATTCTTTGGTGAATTTGTCACCGACTTTTTGTAAGCCGTTGTAACCTTTATCTCCATTGATCCAGATTGTCAGTTCGCCCTCTTTGAGTGCCGCATTGGCTACTAACGAGCTAAAACCCAGAACAGCAGCGGTTGCACCAGCGACCAGTGTTTTTACAAAGGTTGTTTTCATTGTTTCCTCTCTCTCATTATTTTTTAATATTCGTTGCTACGAATTTATCTAGTCCCGCGCAAAGACCCGCTATATATTACCTCAAATCCAGTAGAAAGTGTCCTGCGACTTTTGTTGCTTCGAGATCGATAACAATTGCCATGGCAACTTTCTCTGTATTGCTATTAATGAGAACGTGCTCGTAGTGGTTGCCAGTCATGCGGTAGACGTTTTCAACGATGCCCTCGCTGCAGTCATGGCCCTGATAGTCCTCCTCCGGAATAAGCTCAACATATTCCCAAAAGTCTATCACAGGCTCGCCTTCAGTGACTTTTTCTGGTGAGGAGATGGTTTGCTTGAATGCCTCTTCTGTTAGTCTATTTTGCATTAAACTTCCTCGCTACCTTCCGACTCGGGAGAG
>DFOV01000075.1 GCA_002376965.1 Gammaproteobacteria bacterium UBA3532 | reverse complement strand
ACAGCATAAAAACTTGGCATTGAGATAGTGTAACGGTAACCTATATACTAGGGCTAGGTGTACTATACTAAGAGCAGAGGGTTCTGCTCAACGAGGTGATTTTAATGTCTGATAGTCGTAATCACGGTGACGACGGAAACAAATTATTGTATTGCTCATTTTGCGGCAAGAGCCAGCATGAAGTACGCAAACTGATCGCGGGGCCTTCCGTTTTTATCTGTGATGAGTGCGTCGAGCTATGCAACGATATTATCAAAGAAGAAATTCAAGAGTCTGATAAGCGCGATCGCGGTGGTAAGCTCCCGACGCCACAGGAAATCAGTAAAATTCTTGATCAATATGTTATAGGCCAGTCGCGAGCCAAAAAAGTATTGGCGGTAGCTGTATATAACCACTATAAGCGTCTGAATGCCATCGAGGGCAAGTTTAACAGCGACGATGTTGAAATCGGCAAAAGTAATATATTGCTGATTGGTCCAACCGGTAGTGGTAAAACTCTATTGGCTCAAACTTTAGCGCGTTTATTGAATGTTCCTTTCACAATCGCAGATGCCACTACACTAACTGAAGCCGGTTACGTGGGGGAAGATGTAGAAAATATCATTCAGAAACTCCTACAAGCTTGTGACTACGATGTTGACAAGGCACAGCACGGCATTGTTTACATTGATGAAATAGATAAAATTTCACGTAAGTCGGATAATCCTTCCATTACACGAGATGTGTCAGGTGAGGGGGTTCAGCAGGCCTTGCTCAAGTTGATTGAGGGAACGGTAGCATCCGTTCCACCGCAAGGTGGGCGTAAACACCCGCAACAAGAGTTCTTGCAGGTTAATACGGCCAATATTTTGTTCGTGTGCGGTGGTGCTTTTGCCGGATTAGATAAGATCATTCGTGATCGCTCGGAAAAAGGTGGTATCGGATTTTCTGCCGAAGTAAAGACCAGTGATGAGTCGCGTACATTGTCGCAATTGCTTCACGATGTTGAGCCTGACGATTTGGTTAAATATGGCCTTATCCCTGAGTTCGTTGGTCGACTGCCAATGGTTGCGACACTCGAAGAGCTGGATGAAAAAGCCTTGGTAGAAATACTTAAAGAACCCAAAAATGCACTAACCAAGCAGTATGCTCATCTATTTCAAATGGAAGATGTGAGCTTGGAGTTTCGCGAAGATGCGCTTCTCGCCGTTGCTAAAAAAGCAATGGAAAGAAAAACCGGGGCTCGCGGTTTGCGTTCGATAATGGAAAACGTGCTCTTGGATATTATGTATGATTTACCTTCGACCAAAGACGTGTCGAAAGTGGTAATAGATGAGGCCGTAATTAACGGGGATTCCGAGCCACTTCTAATCTATGAGCAGAAAGAAACTCAGTCTAAAGCCGTATCAGAATAAAGCGCCGTATCAGGATAAATAGTGCGGTAATTTTAACCAGAAAGGCGGTGCGACCGCCTTTTTTTGTGCCTAAAATATCTTGTTTACTTGAATTTATCTCTAATTTGCCCAACATAAGAAATAGACATAGGGTAAAGCCACCCGGGGCCTTACGAAATCGAGTTTAAGAGTATTAACATGAACGAATTAGAAAGTACTGTCATTGAGCTGCCTGTCATTCCTTTGCGCGACGTTGTCGTTTTGCCCTACATGGTGATCCCTTTATTTGTTGGTAGGAAAAAGTCCATTGAAGCATTACAGACGGCCATGTCTTCTGACAAGCGAGTAATGTTAGTAGCACAGCACAATGCGACGGATGACGATCCTGAGGTATCTGGTCTCTATCATGTAGGGACTATTGCAACCATATTACAGATGTTGCGCCTTCCAGATGGCACGGTGAAGGTATTAGTTGAAGGGGAGCTGCGTGGCCAGGTTGAGTCCTTCGACGATTCAGCCGAATACCTGAAAGCTGATGTCCAGCCCAGTTCTGCTCAAAGTGATAGTGATGCTGAGCTGGATATATTGTGTCGTACGGCCATCGCCCAGTTCGAAAGCTACGTTAAGCTGAATAAAAAGATCCCTGCTGAAATTCTTAGTTCGCTTGAAACCATCAATAACGCTGATCGACTCGCTGATACTATAGCAGCACATATGATGTTGAAATTGCCTGACAAACAGAATGTGCTTGAGTTACAGGATGTGACGGAGCGTTTGGAGTTTTTGGTTGCATCAATGGAAGTTGAGATTGATTTGCTTCAGGTCGAAAAGCGTATCCGTGGACGAGTGAAACGCCAGATGGAAAAAAGCCAGCGAGAATATTACTTGAATGAGCAAATGAAAGCGATTCAAAAAGAGCTGGGAGACATGGATGAAAACGAACATAACGAAATTGAGGAAATGCAGCATAAAATAAATGATGCTGGCATGACCAAGGAAGCTAAAGAAAAAGCTGAAGCTGAGTTGAATAAGTTGAAAATGATGCCTCCGATGTCTGCTGAGGCAACAGTCGTTCGCAGCTACATCGACTGGATGCTCAGTGCGCCCTGGAAAAAGCGAAGCAAGGTCAAACATGATATTGTACGGGCAACGAAAATTCTGGAAGAAGATCATTATGGTTTGGAAGAGGTCAAAGAGCGGATTCTGGAATATTTGGCGGTTCAGCAGCGTGTTAGAAAGTTAAGAGGTCCCATTTTGTGTTTAGTTGGCCCCCCCGGTGTTGGTAAAACCTCTCTGGGGCAGTCCATAGCGAAAGCTACCAATCGAAAGTTTGTTCGCATGGCGCTGGGTGGTGTGCGTGATGAAGCGGAAATTCGAGGACATCGTAGAACTTACATAGGTTCAATGCCGGGCAAAGTCATTCAGAAACTAGCGAAAGTTGGTGTGCGTAACCCTCTGTTCTTGCTCGATGAAATCGACAAGATGGCAATGGATATGCGTGGAGACCCTGCTTCCGCTCTGTTGGAAGTTTTGGATCCGGAGCAGAATTCTACCTTTAATGATCACTACCTGGAAGTCGATTACGACCTGTCGGATGTTATGTTCGTAGCTACGGCTAATACTATGAATATTCCTGGTCCTTTGATGGATCGGATGGAGATCATTCGCCTTTCTGGCTACACCGAGGATGAGAAGCGCAATATAGCTTTGAAGTATTTGTTACCCAAGCAAATCAAAGCCAATGGATTAAAGGCGTCTGAACTGGAAATGAGTGATGATGTCATTCTGGCTATTATTCGCTATTACACGCGAGAAGCAGGGGTTCGTGGTCTCGAGCGTCAATTGGCAAAATTATGTCGTCGGGTCGTTAAAAAAGTGTTGATGAACAAAGATGTCGATCTGGTAGAGGTCACAGAAGATAATCTGAATGATTTTCTAGGCGTCCAGAAATATGACTATGGCCGAAGACAGGAAAAACACGGAGTTGGGCAGGTAACCGGCTTGGCGTGGACCGAGGTGGGTGGAGAGCTGCTAACCATCGAGTCTGTTGCTACCGGCGGTAAAGGGCGAACTACGTCGACAGGCAAGTTGGGTGAAGTAATGCAGGAGTCGATAAAGGCGGCGTTAACCGTTGTGCGTAGCCGTTCTCAGGCTTTAGGTATTGCACCAGATTTTCATGAAAAGACCGATATTCATATCCACGTGCCTGAAGGGGCAACACCCAAAGATGGGCCTAGTGCGGGGATTGGTATGTGCACAGCACTTGTGTCGAGTTTAACCGGCATCCCGGTTCGTTCGGATGTTGCGATGACTGGTGAGATTACCTTGCGCGGTGAAGTTCTCGCCATTGGCGGGCTTAAAGAAAAGCTCCTGGCTGCTCATCGGGGAGGGATTAAAACAGTCTTGATACCTGGCGAAAATGAGCGAGATCTGGTTGATATTCCTGATAATGTAAAAGACGATCTGGACATTCATGTCGTCAAATGGATTGATGAAGTCTTAGAAGTGGCGTTAACGGAAACCCCGAAACCTCTTGAGGTTGAAAAATGCGACTTGGATGACAAAAAAACTACTCACACTCAAGAAAAAAGTGCTATAAGTAGTGGGGAGTCATTAGCTCAGGATGGCGCGAAAGCCCATTAAACCTGGCGGTCTTGCTTGACAATCCTTGGAACCTGCTGGTATAACAAGGGTTTCATGAGATGTCGGGTGGCGGTTTTCGCTATTTGAATTGAATAATAAAAACTTGGCGAGTAGAGGAACTTTCTGTGAATAAATCAGAATTAATCGATGCTATTGCAGCTTCAGCAGATATCACTAAAGCTGCGGCGGGACGTGCTTTGGATGCAACGACTGAAGCAATTGAAGAAGCTCTAAAAAACGGTGATCAAGTATCGTTGGTTGGCTTTGGCACATTCTTAGTCAAAGAGCGAGCAGCGCGCACGGGCCGTAACCCTCAAACGGGTCAGGAAATCCAAATCCCTGCAAGCAAAGTCCCAAGCTTTAAACCTGGCAAAGGGTTGAAAGACGCAGTTAATTAATCTGTTTCAGATGAACTAATGCCAAAAGGCGCTTTTTAGCGCCTTTTTTGCATTCTGAGAATGGCGTATACTTAGCCGCTGTTTGTCACATAACATTCGAATGGAACTGATAGCGCTGCATAAAGCAGTGGCTTGATATCGCAGTCTTTTCCACAACCGAGTAGTTTATACATTTAACACTTTATTACTTTAATTGAGGTAACCGTCATCATGATGGAGCGTATTCGGGAAGGCGTTAACAGTCCTGCCGTGCAGGTTGGTCTTGGTATAATTATTTTATTTTTTGTGTCTACCGCGTTTGCCCCGTATTTAACCAGTGGTAGCGACAAGACTGTTGCGAAGGTAAATGACAATGAAATCACGGCAAATGAGTACAATCGCTCATTGCAAATTCAACGTGAAACAATGAAGCAGCGCTTCGGTGAGTCGTATGATCTCATAGCGCAAAATCCTGAGTTTGAAAAAAACATGCGCCAGAACGTCATGGACAATCTGATTCAAGAGCGTGTTATTCGTGACGAAGCGGACGAACTGGGTTTGTATTTTGGGCAGACGCAATTGCTTGCTCATATCGCGTCGATAGAAGCCTTTCACGATGAAGACGGCAAGTTTTCTAAGGAAACTTACTCAAAGTTGTTACGTGCGAATAACTACACACCCAAAACATTCCAAGAGACTCAAATGAAGCAGATGACTTCGCAACAGCTCTGGAAAGGTGTCGTACAAAGCGGAATTAGCTTGGGGTACGAAGCAGACTATCGCTTTCAGCTGGATGAGCAAACACGTACTTTTGATGCATTAACCATTTCGGCTTCCAAATTCCAAGAGCCAGAGGCAATTAGCGACGAAGAGATTCAGGCAGAATATGATAAAGATCCTTCTCTTTATCAAACCGCGGAAAAAGTCCGCTTAGCTTATCTGGAGCTATCGGTTGATGCGCTCGCAAAAGATATTGTTATCGACGATAGCAAGATTGCCGAACATTATGAGACTAACAAGCACCAATATGTTCAAGCGGAGCAACGCAAAGCTAGACACATTCTGATTGCATCAAATGACGACGAAGCGGCGGCGGAGCAAAAGGCTCAGGAAATTCTTGCCAAGCTTGAAAGTGGAGAAGATTTCTCCGAATTGGCGAAGGCTAACTCAGATGATCCTGTATCTGGTAAAAAGGGCGGTGATCTTGGCTGGTTCGGACGAGGAGCGATGGTAAAACCATTCGAAGATGCTGTCTTTGGAATGAGCAAGCCTGGAGAGCGTTCGGGATTAGTTAAAACTAATTACGGATACCACATCATTGAGCTTTCCGAAATCAAGGGGGCTGATGCGCCACCGCTAGACGAAGTGAAGGACAAAATCGTTGCTGAGCTCCAAAAGAAACAAGCAAAAAACAAGTTTGTTGAGCTACAAGCCCGTCTGGAAGAATTAAGTTTCGAAGAAGGCCAATCACTTGATAAAACGGCCGAAAAGTTAGGTCTGACCTTGTTAACCTCGGATTGGGTATCTCAAAACAGCGGGGGTGGTATTGGTCAGGAAGCATTGGTTCGAGCGGCCGCGTTCAGTGATGAAGTGTTAGCTGAGAAGTTTAACAGTAAGCCTATTCGTCTGAATGATGATCGAGTTGTTGTGCTTCGCGTTGCCGAGCATCAGCCTGCAGCGATTAAACCTCTGGTTGATGTTAAAGAGCAAATTCGCCAACAATTGGCCAGTGAGAAGGCAGTGGAAGCAGTCAAGGCATTCGGCGATAAGTTGGTTGAGCAGCTTAAAGCTGGGGAGTCCGTTGATGATAGCTTGGCGGAAAACTCACTTGAATGGCAAACAAAGACCGAGGTTAAACGTGCGGACGCAGGGCTGGGACAAGCTATTGTTGAAAAAGCCTTTGGACTACCGCGCCCAGATAACGGTACACCTGTTATCGATGGCTTTGCTCAGAATAATGGGGATTATGCGGTTGTGGTTCTTAAAGAAGTTAACCTTCCTAATACCGCAGATATTGATGCTGCGAAAAAGGAACAAATGTTAGAGCGTTTGGGACAACAGCATGGCAGCCAGGAATTCGCTGCTTATGTTGAAGGCGTCAAGGCTAAGTCAGAGATCAATGTCACGTTGAATGCGGAATAAGCTGGCTCTAGATGTAGAAAACAGAAAAGGAAGGCTAATGTCTTCCTTTTCTGCTTTCTACGACTTTGAAATGTTTTTGTAGTTTTTGAAACTTGTTCTAGACTTAAGGCGTTGAGTTCGTGATATATCTGATAGTTCAGGGTTACTGAGGAGAGTATAGTGGCGTTTGAAGATGCACAGGATTACGGTGTTGATGCCCCGAAGGCACTCATGCTGTTGGCCAATAATGAAGATCTGTACAAGCGTTTGCTGACTATTTTTAAAGAAGATTACGCAAACTTCTTTAGCGATATATCCCAAGTCATAGCAGATGGTGATAAGGCTAAAGCCAAGCAAATGCTGCACACACTAAAAGGTGTTGCGGGCAACTTGGGTGCAACTGAGTTATTTGACGAGGCAAAGAATCTCGATGAGCATATGAAGGATGAGCTGGATTTGGAGTGGCTTTCAGCAAATATCAGTGCACTCGAAGCTCCGCTTAATAAAGTATTGGCTTTTATTGATAAGCATGCCAGTTAATCGTACTGATTAGTGATACGTGAACCGTAACTTATTTGTCATTTGCGGTGTAGATGCTTTTATAATGAAGCTTAAAAAAAGTATACTAGCGCTAAGTTAGCCAATGTGTATCTTTTTGTATGATCCCTTTTTTGCCCGCACCTGTACTTACCAACGAAACCTATATCCAATTTTGCCAGGCTTTAAAAGCGCAAGGCTTTTCAGGCGAGCTGTGCCCAGATTACGCTAATCGTATAGCGCTTTCGACCGATAACTCCATTTATCAAGTGTTACCTCAAGTCGTCATTTATCCGAAGAACAATAGTGATATTCAGACGTTATGCCGATTAGCCTGTGAAGAACCTTATCAGCACATTGTGCTGACTCCAAGAGGAGGCGGAACCGGTACCAATGGTCAGTCGTTGACCGATGGCATCGTTATCGATCTTTCTAAGCATCTGAATAAGATCATTGAAATCAACCCGGAAGAAAAATGGGCAAGAGTGCAGGGCGGTGTGGTGAAAGACCACTTGAATGCCGAGTTGAAAAAGCATGGGCTATTCTTCGCTCCTGAACTTTCGACATCGAATCGCGCGACTATTGGTGGCATGATCAACACTGATGCCAGTGGCCAGGGTTCATGCCTATATGGTAAGACTCGAGACCACGTATTGGCGCTAAAAACGTGTTTGTTGGGAGGCGAGTTGATTGAAACCCAGCCTGGTATCGCAGAGGCTGTGGGTGAAAACGCTAAAGCCGAAGAGCTAAAATCCCAATTAAAGCTGGTTGTTGACCAACATGCACAACTGATTCAAGAAAAGTTTCCAAAGCTCAACCGCTGTTTAACGGGTTATGATCTGGCTCACTTTTATACCAAAAACGGTGACATTGATATCAATGCCATTTTATGTGGCTCTGAAGGTACATTAGGATTTATCACAGAAGCGACATTGAACGTGCTTCCCATTCCTTCGCATAGTGCACTTATTGCAATTAATTATCGAGATTTTATCAGTGGCTTACGTGATGCTCAGTTTCTAATGAGTGGGCGGCCTACTTCTATCGAGACCATCGACTCAAAAGTATTTCAGTTAGCTAAAGACGATATTATTTGGCATGACGTTAAGGCGTTTTTTCATCACAGCGCAACGTTGGCCCAAGGTATCAATTTGGTGGAGCTAACAGCGAGTGGCGAGAGTGAATTAGCCCAAGGGGTTGAGCGCATTCAGCAGCTGCTGGAGCAGGATGACAATGAGCATCGAATCGGCTTTTCTGTTATTCACGGTTCAGATAATGTGAAAAAGATTTGGGCTATGCGGAAGAAGGCTGTCGGCCTTCTAGGCAATGCGCAAGGGAGCCGTCGACCTGTCCCTTTTGTTGAAGATACTGCTGTACCACCAGAAAACTTGGCTGACTTTATTGAGGAGTTTCGGGCTTTGCTCGACAGGCACGAACTGAGTTATGGTATGTTCGGCCATGTTGATGCGGGTGTTTTGCATGTCCGTCCCGCGTTAGATATGAAAATATCCGAAGATGAGCAGTTGATTCGACCGATTAGCGATGGGGTAGTGGCACTGGTCAAAAAGTACCGTGGATTGCTTTGGGGTGAGCATGGAAAAGGCGTTCGATCGGAATATGCTCCCGAGTTCTTTGGCCCATTGTATCCCGCTCTGCAACAGGTGAAGGCGTTATTTGATCCGCGTAATCAGTTAAATCCCGGAAAAATTGCCACGCCATCCAATGAATATAAACTGCTGGCGATAGATGGTGTGCCTACACGGGGTATGTCTGACCGGCGTATTGAGCAAGAAAACTGGCAGCTAATGGACGAAGCATTATATTGCAACGGAAATGGTGCCTGTCATAACTATCAGTTCACCGACCCCATGTGTCCATCATGGAAAGGTACAAGGGAACGTATTCACACACCAAAAGGACGATCATCACTTATTCGAGAGTGGGTGACCCAACTATCTGATGAGGGCGTGAAGCTTGACGCGTTAACCCGAGAAGTTCGTCGCCAGCCTTTTCTTCCCAGCCTTTGGTCTCGCTGGAAAAATGGCGGCGTAAAGAATGGTAAGGGAACAGACTTTTCTCACGAAGTTTACGAGGCGATGGCCGGATGCTTAGCATGTAAATCTTGTGTAGGACAGTGCCCGATAAAAGTTGACATCCCATCTGTGCGGGCGAAGTTTTTGGAGATCTATCACAGTCGCTATCTACGTCCCATGAAGGACTATGTGATTGGTGCATTGGAGTTTATGGTTCCTACGTTGGCGAAGTTTCCTCAACCATATAACTGGATGATGAATAACAACGTGATAAAGGGAGTATTGGCCCGTTACGTCGGTATGGTTGACTCCCCGTTGATTGACCAAAATTCCCTCGCTAACTATTGCCGAGTAAATGGCATTAAAACCGTCAGCAAGTCGCTGCTTTCTTCTTTAGATGAGCGAAGCAAAGCCAAGACGGTTGTCATTGTTCAGGATGCGTTTACCAGCTTTTTTGAGTCACAGGTAGTGATTGCACATATCGAGCTACTCCAGCGGCTAGGTTTGAATGTTTTCATGGCTCCTTACATGCCGAATGGAAAGCCGTTGCATGTTCATGGCTTTCTCAAGACTTTCACAAAAGTCGCAACCAAGCAGGCTAGAATGCTCGACGAAATCCAGCGTGCTGGGGTGGCGATGATTGGCGTCGATCCTTCGATGACGTTGACCTATCGCAGTGAGTACCCTAAATATGTTGCGCAAAAAATGGTGGCGAACGTGCAATTGCCCCAAGAGTTTCTGGCTGATTATCTGGAAGCGGCTGAAATTGAGCTGACCCTGCCCGAACAGCAATGGTCATTGTTAGGGCACTGTACCGAAAAGACTAATGCCCCTGTAGCCTATAAAGCCTGGCAGGCCGTTTTTTCACACTTAGGTCAG
>DFOV01000002.1 GCA_002376965.1 Gammaproteobacteria bacterium UBA3532 | reverse complement strand
TCGCCATTAACTTTATGGTGACCTACAGCTTCCAGCTGGTAGGTGCTCTGTTTATCTTTCTTCTTGGGTTATGGCTGGCAAATAAAGCCGGGCGCTGGCTAACCCGCCTACTGAAACACCGAAAAATCGATATCACCTTAAGTCAGTTTTTGGGTAACAGCATACGCGTTGCCATCATCATTGGCGTGGTTATCATTTGTTTGGGCAAAGTTGGCATTAGCATCACCCCTTTTGTTGCCGCTATTGGTGCCGCATCGTTAGGGGCCGGGTTGGCTTTTCAGGGATTACTATCAAACTATGCTGCGGGTTTTGCCATTATTCTTTCTCGCCCATTTAGCGTAGGCAATACAATAACTGTCCAGGATCACACCGGCGTGGTCAAAGAAATTCACCTTGCCTATACCATCATTACTAACGAAGAAGAGGAAGACATCACAATCCCCAATAAGTACTTAATCGGGGACGTGCTGATGAATTCTTACGAATACAAGCTGGTTGATAGCAGTGTTGGCGTGGCCTATGCGACAGACATGAACCAAGCCATAGCACTTATTCATGCGACATTGGTTGAGGTTGAAGGCGTATCAACCGAAAAATCTCCGCAAGTGGGTATTGATGAGTTTGGCGATAGCTCTGTTAACCTTGGCATGCGCTACTGGGTGCCAACCCAAACCTATTTCGAGACCAAGTATCAGGCGAACCTTGCCGTATTTCAGGCACTGCAAAAAGCGGGAATTACTATTCCATTTCCTCAGCGAGAGGTTCGACTACTTGATAAGCATATTGAGTGAACAGGAGCTTCGTTCTACACTGATCCTAGCTACCAAATATTTAACCTCACGTCATTATCAACTAACTAAAAGGACAATGTACTATGGAACCTAATGAGCCATCTGGGATGCCGACCAAGGAGGTATCCCCCGCGAATGAACCTGCACCACTATCAGCAGATGAAAAGAATTGGGGGATGTACTGCCACTTAGCCGTATTCGCGGGATTTGTTATCCCCTTTGGTAACGTCATCGGGCCACTGATCCTGTGGTCAATGAAAAAAGACGAGTACGCCTTTGCCGACTATAACGGCAAAGAAGCCCTAAATTTTCAACTGACCATGCTGATTATTTTTATAGGCTGCTTCATTCTAAGTTTTATCTTTATTGGCCTGTTTCTGATGATGGGTTTTGGCCTGTTTAGTCTGATTGTTACGGTTTTAGCCATCATCAAAAGCAGCTCAGGCGAATACTATCGCTACCCCTTCAAGATTCAATTCGTCAAATAGCCGTTAATGCAGTGGCAGAGCCATCAGCACAACACTGATGGTTCCCAGGCTGGCGATGGTCGATATGACAATACTGGCTGCCACCTGAGGCTCGCACTCTTCGATTCGCTGTGCAAAAACATAAGCACTGACACCAACTGGCATCGCTGAAGCGATCACTGCCGCTGACGCCCATAATACTGGCAAGGTGAAGACTTTAAACGCCAGCAACCAGACTAAAGCTGGCATCACTACAATTTTCAATACACTCATGATGATCGAAGGCAGTAACTGGCCAGCAATGCGATAGCCCGTCAATGTTGTCCCCAGCGCAAAGAGAGCCATTGGCACGGCAGCCTCACTGAAAAACTCAATCGCTTTTTCAACCGGAGGATAAAACTCTAACCCGCTGAAATTGACGATCAGGCCAGCGATCAAGCTAAAGGTTATCGGGCTGGTGAGTAACTGTTTTACCAAGTGAATAAGGTGCTTCAAAAAGCTGCCGCTGGCAGTGTCGCGCTCTGCGGCAAAGGTTCCCATGCTAAACATGACCAGGTTGTGGATAGAAACAATAATAAATAGCGGTAGCAAACCATCTTGCCCCAAAGCCTGAAGACAAACCGGAACCCCAACAATGGTTGAGTTAGAATAGGCCGCCCCCATGCCAATCACACTTTGCTGGCGCGCATCGTAATTTAAGATCAACCGAGCCAAAAACAAGGCCAGCAAAAAAATCACAACAGCTCCAATATAGTAAGAAGCAAGGAACGCAAAGTTCATGTCGGGAGGGAACTTGGCCCGCGATGTACTTAAGAATAATAAAATTGGAATGGCATAGTGAAAGGCAAATTTGGCAATGCTGGCGCACTCTTGCTTATTTAACCAGCCTCGCTTTGCCACAAAGAATCCCGTTAGCGCTATGGCCAAAACAGGAAAGAGAATATCGATAAAATTCATAAAATTGCCATTAGATAGATCAGGAATCTATTCTAACGAGCCAGAATTAAAAAAAGATAGATAAAAATCAAAGTTTACCTAGATCGCCAAGCTTCCTGCCAGGGCTTCGGCAAGCTCAGCCAACGAGGGGGTCGCTCGCGGAGCCAAAAGAGAGACTCTCGGAGTAGCAAAGAGCTGGTTCGCTGAGCCTGTCGAAGCGCCCGCACTAAGCTCAACAATATGTTTGGCTTTGTACCAGGGCTTCGACAAGCTCAGCCAGCGAGGGGGGGGCGCTCGCGGAGCCTAAAAAGAGGCCCTCTGAGTAGCAAAGAGCTGGTTCGCTGAGCCTGT
>DFOV01000046.1 GCA_002376965.1 Gammaproteobacteria bacterium UBA3532 | reverse complement strand
AAGATCAGCCAGGAAGTACGTGACTACGCCAATGAGCACGGCCTCAACGGCGATCAGGAAGCGGTAATGAAGGGTATGGAGGAGCAGGCGGAGAAGTTTCGCCAGAAAGGCAGCGGGCTGTATCAGGAAGTTTAAACTTCACCTCACGCTATCAAAACAGCACCCCGTCGAGAAGACGGGGTGCTGGGGTAACGGGATTAGGCTATTGGTCACATACTCCATACGTCCTGGGTCGGGAGTAGCCACAAGATACCTAAACAGAGTATCGCGGTGACCTGAAACACCGCTGTCAATTGCCAAATCTCGGCACCAAGCCCGGCAAGGGTGGGCGATATCAGTTGACCTGCAGAAATAAGAAAGAAGGTTAGACCAAAGCCAGTGGACGGAGCTTCTGGAAAGCAACTGACACTCCAAATACCGTATAACGCCGTAATAAGAATAAACGTAGCGCCAAACAAAACCGCCGATAGCGTTAGCATCAGTATCCCGTCACTCGCAATGGTGAGTAAAGCTATCGAGGCAGCTATGGCCAGCGTCGCCCACTTCAATGCCTTGGTCAGTCCAAAGTGAGTCACCAGTTCTCCGGCCAAGCCGCCCGCCACGCCGGCAATGCCCACGACAATCCAGAATATCACCCTACCTGTATCAGAAAGGCTTTTTTCTCCCGCGATCAACTCAACAGAGAACGTCCAATAGATTGAGGTTACCAGCCCGAATAGAAGCGCACCCAGCAGTAGGCGACGCACCGAACTATCTTTCAACTTGCGTCTCACAAGGGTAAACATAGGCTCCTGGGAGGCGCCCGGTTTCACTCTGTTTGAGAGCTCATGATTAGGCGCATTGCCCGGCATTATAAAAAAATTCCACAGCGTGGCGATCAGCGCGATAAATGCAAAGCACAACCAAGCCAGTTGCCATTGAGGGCCCGCAATAAGGGCCAATGGGCCAGAAACCATCACCCCAAAACTGGTGCCGGAATTTATAATGGCGTAATAGCGGCTTTGCTTTTCAGCGAGACAGAGTTGCTTGATAGCATCAGAAAGCGGTGGATACGCCAGGCCTGGACTACAACCGGCAAGCGTCACCCCCAATGCTAACCATACCGGGTTACCCGCCAGCGCGACCAACAGCATGCCCAGCGTTGCGGTCATGCCACCCAATATAATCGGCATACGCGGATTAAAATGGCGAACCAGCAGCGGACTCACCAACGTGGCCAGCAGATACCCCAGATAGGAGGCACTGCCAATCGCACCGACGGCCGTTTGGCTTAAATTGAAATCATCCCTGATAGCGGGCACGAACAAGCCATAGGTATAGCGCGACAACCCGTAGGTAGATGCCACAATTAACAAGCCCGCGCCGACAATATTGAAGGCAGAGTTACGCACTAGTAAGCTGGAGAGAACCATATTTCAGGCCTTTCAATTCCGCAGTGTTAATTGATAAGCGACAGTTTGATCGCCGCTAAAAAACTCCTTAACTATTTGAAAATCATTTTCTTTTTGGCGTGCAGCGCGAAACTTATCCTTAGTATATTTAAGGCAACAGTTTGTAAGCAGGTAACGATGATGATCAAATAGCTTATACGGTATGACTGTGGCTGCAGTCATTACTGGACCTAGCTCAGTCTCAATTGGTGTCAGGAAAATCCTATGTTGACCTGCTGGCTTAAGCTGAGCCCGTTCGCAGATTTTTTGGGAAAATTGTTTCATTGGTTGTAAGCTATAAAAATCAATTATTGGTTTCCAGCCAGCCAAACTAGAAAGCTGCATCTCGGAAAGCAGCAAATCACCTTTGCTAGTTAACTTTTTAAGTATCCTCAACATTTTCCTGGGCAGTTCATTTCCTTCTTGAAATCCCATCATAGTAACTACTGTAATACCGTCATGAAAGCCGAAACTGGAAGACTGCAATTCGTTGTAATCGTTAATTTTATAACTAAACCGTTGTTTACCGACAACCGGTTCCAACGCCAAACGCATGGCTTTCTCTGACTCTGGATTAATATCCAAACCAATATAGCTTGTTAAATCCACACCATTTCCAATTAATCTTTTTATTATAAGCTCTGTTTTATAGGGCTCAGGACCAATTTCAATGTAGCGCACCGAAGCGCCATTGACTTTATGAGAAATGTAATCAGCTGTACTTATTAAGCCATCATGAAGGGAAGCATTTCCGGAACGATCAGCACATATCCCGTTGCCACTTACAGCCATTTTATTGAGTGCTGCCATATACCCAAAGACATCTTCTAGAGATGAGCTACCTGCATCTCTGTCATTCTCTGATATTGAGTATTTGCTAGCATTACTAACAGTATCAATCTGATCAGCAGATAAGGGAGTAAAACAACCCAGAGAATCTCGAACAATAACCTCCAGGTTATCTTCATATTCTGTACCATTCATAGGACTGCTCCACTACGATAATGAGAAAGAGTTTTCATAGACGTCTTCATTGCAGAGTCAATCGGCCAATCCTGCATAAAGTTTTGCGCTTGAATAATGGCACCGTCAAAAAGTGAGTAAATAGTATTCACCAACTCGTCAAATACCTCGGGCTCCATCATGGGCCGATATTCATTCAGCACATTATTGGCGACAACTTGTCTTACACGCTCTTTGTGATCACGCACGAGAGCCCTAACCGGACTCTTTTCATCGCTGAATTCCCCAGCCATATTAATAAAGCCACAACCACGGTAGCCTTCTTCGCGAATCTGGTCGTACCACATGGTGTACATAGCGGAAACCCGCTTCTCAGTTAGTTGATGCTGAGAAATTCGCTCAGTTAGCTGTTCAATCCAGCGTTCTTCGCGCTGCCTAAGCCAAGCCATGGCAAGGGCCTCTTTGCTAGGGAAATGCGTATAAAAACTGGCCTTAGCAACCCCCGACTCGCTGATAATCTGATTAATTCCCGTAGAACAGTAACCTTGGCGAAAAAACAAACGACTGGCAGCCTCAATAATGCGTTCGCTAGGCCGTGAGAGTGAAGATGGATTATGCGTCACTATTAAACACCTCCGTACAGACAGGTCTGTCTAAAACCTAGATGCCAATATCCTGAGAGTCAAGACCTAAACGAAAATCAGGAAACGTTGATGGGAAGCATGGGCGATGGATGAACTGGCAGAGACATTTCGCTAGGTAAGGAAGGTAGCAAAAACTGTGCCCATTCGTACTATAAAAGCGAAACTAGTCAATGTTTTTGGAATAATGGTGTTTGTACCATCACCAGGAGAGCTTCCTTTACACCCACTTCGAGGAGATCTGCGAGATC
>DFOV01000062.1 GCA_002376965.1 Gammaproteobacteria bacterium UBA3532 | reverse complement strand
CATGGCGCTAATACCATCGCCCCATTCAGCCAACCACGAAGCAGGAACATATGCCTGAATAACGGCAGCGACAGCAATACCGAGTAATAGCCAGCCGGATATATCGGCTAATAACTTGCCAAAAGCATAGCCAAGGCCATCAACCAAAGGTGATGAAGGTTTGGGGGTTTTTTTACTGCAGCAGCTGGTAGGTTCCGCTGGTGCTGTTTTACTGCAACAGCTTTTCTTTGCTGGTGCGACTGCTGGCTCGGCAGGATCGGACGAGCCTGATCTTTCAAGCCAGCCAACGCTCAAGCCAGCGGCAATGGCGCTGACGATGGCTGCAATTGGGCGCACCACAGCCATAAAGGGACCGAGCAATGCATAAGAGAGAGAAATAGAGTCAGGGCCTGTCTCAGGCGTTGCGACTAAGAATGAAACCGTGGCACTTTTCGAGGCTCCAGCGCGGCGAACGCCTAATGCGGCTGGTACTACTCCGCAGCTACATAAAGGGAGTGGTGCGCCAATAATTGCCGCTTTAATCACGGCGAAAGTGCCTGAAGAGCCTAGCTGTTGTTGCATCCAGCTCGTCGGAATCAATGCTTTCATTAAGCCGGCAATCAGCAAGCCCAATAACAGCCAGGGAGCAGATGTGACAAAGAGATCAATAAACGCGTCAACTAGTGCCATTGGATTTCCTTAGATACCCGATTTAACTACCACAGTAACACTGAAAGGGTAGCGAGTAAAAGTGCCATTATTGCATGGCTTGTTCTCGCTCACGTTGATATTGATCGTAGTCTTTGGAGTGCGCCGCCATGCATTCGTCATAGTCTGAGCCGGTCAGGCTTTGGCAGGCATTTTGTTGGCCCATCTGCACCGATTTATACATGCCACTTTGGTTGCAGGCGCTAAGAGTTAGTAGTAGGCATAGAGGTAAAAATACTTTCATAACAAATACTCATGTGATTAGAGGGAGGTGGTGGTTGAGTGTTGTATACTATATTGCAGATGAAAGCGACCAGTAGTTTAGCGATATAGTTCCCTGAACCTGGGGGGCCTAGTGTGGTCTGGTACTGCGTAGTCCGAGTTAATGCGGTGCTTTATAAGGAGATGGAATGAACAAACAAAAAAAAGCCTTACTATACTCAGGCTTAGGGTTTCCGGGCATTGGCCAGTTTATGGCTAAGCGCTATATTAGAGGCGGCCTATTTGTTGTTGCCGTTTTAGTGGGGCTTGGCATGATTATGGTCGAAGTTGTCTCCCAGGCGCAGGCGATTGTTGATCAAATGCTGGCTTCTGGCCAGTTCTATGATTTTGTTACCATGTATAAAAAAGCCCGGCTGGCCGCAGCTAATATTGACTCCAGCGAATACTATTGGGGACTAGGGCTAGTTGGCGCGGCGTGGTTGGCCTCTATTGTTGACTTGCTATACTTTTCTTCAGAATCTCAATCCTCTTAACTTACTGACCAAATGTCATGGAGAGTGGTGTGAATAAAATACTCAAATATGGATTACGTACAATTGTCGGATTGCTACTTGTTGTGGTGGTGGCTGTCGCGGCATTGGTCTTGGTTGTTGATCCCAACGACTATAAAGATGACATCGCCAACGTCGTTGAAAAGCAAACTGGGCGACAGTTGCAGATAGAAGGTGATTTGGCTTGGCAATTATGGCCACCCATCGGTATTAGTATTGGTAAAACCCAGTTGAGTAACCATCCTGACTTTGGTGAAGGACCGATGGTTAAAGTAGATTCTGTGGTTGTTGATGTGGCCGTATTTTCGCTTCTTGATGATCAACTGGTGATTGATGAGGTAAATATCGATGGCTTGTATCTGCATTTAATTAAAGATAAATCAGGCAAAACCAACCTCGACGATCTCACGCAAAATAAGGCGACATCACCATCGGATAAGACACCATCAGATAAGACATCGAGTGAAGGCAAGCCGTCCGCATTACCTGATATTCAATTGTCTCAAGGGGTAAACCTAACCAACGTTACGCTAATCAATGAAGATCGCCAGGCTGGTACCAAACAGCAGTTATCTCAACTTAATTTGCATATCGGTCAATTTGGTTGGGATCGTTGGTTTGATATTGGATTGGGGCTGAGCCTATCTTTAGATCAACAGCTTAGTGCGACACTGGATTGGCAGGCTGAACTCAAGGTGGCATCCAGCCTTAAGCAGTTTTATATTCAAAATGGCGAAATGGTATTACATGCCGAAGGTGCTATGTTGCCAAAGCCTGTAGATGTGCGGCTGGAAAATGCAGCAACGATAGATTTAGACAAAGACAGCGTTTCTATCACACCGCTTAAGATACGCCTAAATCAATTGCACATTGATGCGCCGACAGAAGTGACGCAGCTTACATCGTCGCTCACTACGTCGACTAAATTCACCCTGCATGATTTTGATGCCAAAGCGCTGCTAACTGAGCTTGGCATCGTTATAGACACGGCCAAAAAAGAGGCATTAACCAAGCTGGGGATGCAATCACACATTGGTTTTGACAGCACGACCAGTGCCGTGAAGCTGAGCGATATTTTAGTCAAGCTGGACAGCACGACCATAAAAGGCAAGGCCAGTGTTGTGCCTGGTGAAATACTTAATAGTCGATTTCAATTGGCTATCGACACCATCAATGTAGATGATTACCTCGCGCCTGCCAGCGAAAAGGATGAACAAGCTTCACCTGATACCAAGCAAGAGCAACCAGCTGAGTCTAGCGAGCCTGATTTGAGCGCACTGCGAACGCTCGACGTCGAAGGGAAGATCACTGTCGGTTCCCTTGTGGCGAGCAAGGTGCAAATGCAGAAAGCTGACTTAACGGTGACAGTAAAAGATGGCCTGGCTCGCATCAACCCGCTAACCGCCAACCTCTATGAAGGCAGCATCGAAACGCGCATGACACTCAACGCGCAAAAGGATACGCCAGCCTACAGCCTGTGGCAGAAAATTAACGGGGTACAGGCGACGCCTCTGTTAAAAGCCTTGGCTGATGTTGATGTGATTGCGGGGGCTACCAATTTTGAAACGCGCATTACTGGTAGCAGCTTCAAGAGCGACAAATTGCTAGCCAACTTGACCGGTAATGGCAAATTCAGCTTTTTAGACGGAGCGGTAAAGGGAATTAATATCGCTCAAATGCTACGCCAAGCGCAGGCCCAGTATGCAGGGAAGTCGCTGGATGACAATGCAAAAGGCCCCCTGCAAACGGATTTTACCGAGCTGGGCGGCCAATTTACGATTGCCAAAGGGAAGGTGTTTAATCCCGATCTTCAAGCCAAGTCACCGCTATTTCGGGTAACTGGGCAAGGCGATGTCGATCTGGTTGGGCAAAATATTGACTACATTGCGCGTATCGCTGTGGTTGAGAGCTTGGAAGGTCAGGGCGGAAAATCACTGCGTGAGCTGCGTGGTTTGACCATTCCTCTCACCGTAAAAGGCGAGCTGAGCCAGCCTAAACTCGGATTAAAGCTTGATGAGCTGCTAACCGGCAAAGCCAAAGCCATGGCCGAGCAAAAAGTTAAACAAGCCGAAGAAGAAGCGCGCAAGAAGCTTGATAAGGAAAAGCAAAAGCTCGAACAAAAAGCCAAAGACAAACTTCAGGAAGCGTTAAAGGATAAAGTGAAGTTGTGGTAGTCGCATAGTCTTCTACACTTACGAAATAGGTGTGACTATGTAGGGTGCCGCATGCAACACGTTAAATATGGCTTTGTTCTTGCGATGTCTTTTGGAGTCGTTGAAGCCGCCAATGAAGATATCGCTTATTTGTATGGCAGCGTCGAGATGATCAGTATTGCAACAGGAACTCAGCAGCTGATCAAAGAAGCTCCTTCAGTCGCGTCGGTGATTAGCCGAGAAGATATCGAGCGTTCGGGCGCTACCGATATCACACAGCTGTTGGAGCGGGTCGCAGGTGTGCATGTGTATCCCTCCACCGTCTATGCCATGTCGCCGTCCTATTCGATTCGCGGTATTCACACTGGCGTTAATCCTCAGGTTTTATTTTTGGTGAATGGTGTCGATGTTCATTGGCTCTATTCAGGTTCTCGCACCGAGTTTTTTCGTTATCCATTGCAAAATATTGAGCGTATTGAAGTATTGCGAGGGCCTGGCTCAGCGGTCTTTGGAGCCGATGCTTTTGCTGGCGTGATCAATATTATTACCCGAACCGGGAGTGACATTGATGGTGTTGAAGCTGGGGTGAAAGGCGGTACATTTGACGACCAGTATGCCTGGTTTCAAGCTGGAAAACAGAAAGGGCATTGGCAATGGTCGTTGAGCTATGAGCATGCGCGTTCCGGTGGCGACGATGGCCGTCAGGTGGATTTTGATTTGCAGTCAGGGTTGGATGCGGCCTTTGAAACGCAGGCCTCTATTGCGCCTTCTCCGTTGCATAGTGGTTATCAAAGCGAGAGTGTTTTTGCCGAGCTGAGATATGACGACAGTTACCTAAGTGTCAGATCATGGGATATGAATAGCGAGACTCACTCTGGTGGTGCCCAGGCGCTTGACCGGCTGGGTAGCTACCATGTTAGCGAGCTGATGGTGGATGGGCTGATTGACTCTGGCAAACGCTGGCAGGATCTATCGATGAGCCTGCGCTTGAATTATCACGAGGCAGAGATAGATGCGCGTTGGGTTTTGCTTCCTCCACATGCGGTGGTGGTGTTAGGGGAGGATGGCAACCTGTTTACCCCTGGTACCAATGGTCCTGGTGGAGGGCCGGTGGTTGCGTACTTTCCTGACGGTGTGCGAGGCTTTCCCGGCGCCATCGATAAGAAAAAGACTCTGGAATGGGTGTCGGTTTATGAAGGCTGGGAAAATCATCAGCTGCGTTTGAGCTTAGGGCGTGAAGAGCAAAAAGAGCAGGCTTTCGAGCGTAAGAATTTTGGTCCTGGTGTGCTTGACCAATCCACCATCGGGACGGTTGAAGAGATCCCATTGGTTGTTGATGGGAATCTGACGGATGTATCTGATACACCTTTTGTTTATAGTCAGAATGCTAGGCGCGATATCAATCAT
>DFOV01000298.1 GCA_002376965.1 Gammaproteobacteria bacterium UBA3532 | reverse complement strand
CAAGCCTCGCAGTTTATCCGAGAAATTAAAAAAGAAGGTTTTCGAATTGCGCTGGATGACTTTGGTGTAGGCATGAGTTCATTTGGCTACCTAAAATCCATTCCGGCTGATGTATTGAAAATTGATGGTAGCTTTGTCAAAAACATGGCCACCGACAAGATGGATTATGCGATTGTCGAAGCCTGTAACAGCATAGCCCATACTGCAGGCCTTCGAACCGTTGCCGAATCAGTAGAAGACGAAACCACGCTCGCTCTACTAAAACGCATAGGCGTTGACTATGCACAAGGGTTCGTTTTGCACAAACCCGCTCCGGTATTTATACCTAAGCTGGGGTGGAAAGATTTAGATTAACAACAGCAGAATCGTAGGCCATCACTTTATCTCTACCCGTTTCTTTCGCTTGATATAAAGCCTGATCGGCATTTTGCAAAAGAATATCCAGCACTTTACCTGGATCAGCTATATCCATAGTTAATTGACACAAGCTGGCAAACCCAATACTGGCCGTAACATGAACAAGATCGCCTTCTTTCGCATAAAACTGTTGCTGGCTTAGCGTTTGGCGCAAGCGTTCACAAAAGTGAGAAGCTTGCTCTAACGGGGTCGCATGCAGCAAGATCACAAACTCCTCGCCGCCATACCTTCCCAGTAGGTCACCTTCACGAGTAACGTCTTTTGCGACAGCTGCAACACCACTTAAAACCCGATCCCCTACTACGTGACCGAAGCGATCATTTACTTGCTTGAAATAATCAATATCCAGCATGACCAATGACAAAGCGCGCTGATGGCGCAACGCATTGTGTATTTCCATGATAGCCAACTCAACAAATGCTCTGCGATTTAGCACTTTAGTCAGGTAGTCTTCTCTGGCGATACGCTTTAGCTGTTGATGGCTTTGCTCGAGCTCTTCTGTGCGCGCTTGCACCTTGCTCTCCAAGGTCTGGTTCAGCTCAGCAAGTTTGAGGTTCTGACGTCTAACCAACACCAAGTGCATCGATAGCGATGCCAGGCTGAACAGAAATAATCCCCATTGCCCCATACGATCCAGCCAAACAATAATCTCGTGCGCACTTAACATATCGATAACCAGGGATACCAACACAGTGAAAATCCCCCAGGATATCAAGCGGCCTTCAACCCCAACCCGATGAAAATTGCGATAGCACCCTATAAACAAGCCTAAAACCAACAATATAAACAGCCCGTCAAATACTGGATAAGCATTTACAAAGCTAGTGACACCGGTAGCAGACAAGACAGCTACAACAGCAGTAAAGAATATGGAAATTGCAAAAACCACGTAACATACCCGTGGTGCCTCTCGCCTAAACCAGGTGTAGGCGATTAAGGCAAGAAATGCCGGGATAAGGAAATAGCAAAATGCCGCTATCATCCGCCAGGTTAGTGGCTCAAACCATACCAGCTGGCTAAGCGGATTCTCTGCAAACATCATCAAAGCCAGATTGAGTGAAAAGGTGCCTGTAGCCATGGCCACTGCCCGCATGCGCTTAAGTAATCCCAGCGCCATACAAATCAGTGCCACTAATACAATAGCAAACACGATTAATACGCCAGAAAAACCCAGCCGATAAACTCGGCTCAGCAATTCCGACTGATTGCCAATTAAGATATCTCCAGCCAACCCAATATAGGGGTAGTCAGAGAACACGCGAAAATAAATAAACTTTTGAGAATAATCTGAGGGTAGCGCAATCAAATGCCAGGGCCAGCCAGCAAACTCGCTGTTTCCATCATTAGAAATGTATCCAAAGTGATAGATCATTTGGTGGTCGATAAAAACCTGGGCCGTTAGATCTATGCTAGTGATATAAACATGGGGATCACGCCATGCCCCATCCGGTGGCGTCCATCTTAGCCATAGAATATGCTCTCCTTGCCGTCCCTCCGGCCCCTCGGGATGTTCAGTCGGTCGCCAGTTTTCCTGCTCAACCACCCACTGTTGACGGGCCTCATCGTAGGGTAGATCACCCCAGATGAAGTCCCACTGACCATCAACCTTTTGAATATCTGCATTATGCTCATATGCGCAAGCACTGGTCGCCGCGAAAGCGCCCAGTACCAAACAACGCATTACCATTAACCATAACTTTTTCGTCATTAGCATGAATGTCTATTAATATCCCTAAGCAACTTCTAGTTTAGACCACCCAGTCACGAAGACAAAAGAAGGATAACTTACCATCATTACTTGGAAAAAAGGGATGCTAATATCTCGCTGATAGCATCAATGACCACACCTAATGAGGTTTCTTTTCGCCATACCACCGCAATGTCTCGACCAGGCTCAGGTTTTTCAAATGGAATATAGGTTAACGATGGTGTCGACTCAGCAGGAACCGCTAGTTTTGGCATCATAGTGATACCAGCACCTGCAGACACCATATTACGCAATGTTTCCAGACTGGTCGCTTCAAAGTTTTGCTTGTCAGCGGCAGCCTGCCAAGCGCAAAACTCCATCGCGTGTTGTCGCAAGCAATGACCATCTTCCAGGAGCAACAGCTCGGTCTCTTTTAACTGGTCAACCTTGACTTTGGATTTGCTGGCTAAAGGGTGCTCCTGCGGCACTGCAAGATAAAATGGCTCCCTAAAAACCACTTTCGATGACAGCCCTTCTATATCGACAGGTACTGCCAGCACCAGCATATCCAGTGCGCCATCTCGCAAGCGCTTGACCACATCATGGGTTTGCCCTTCGTATAGCCTCAACTTTAGATCAGGAAACTGCGTGCGCAATGTTGGTATTAGATGCGGCAACAAATAGGGCCCAAGTGTGGGTATCGAACCGATACGGATTTCAGCAGAAAAAGGGTCCTGCAAAGAGCGGGCATAGCCGATCAAGTCATCGGTTTCACTGATTATGCGTTGAGCACGCACGGCAATGGCTTCGCCGACCGGCGTGATCGTTACATGCTTGTTGCTGCGTTCTAACAGCTGCACACCTAGAAACTCTTCCATTTTCTTAAGCTGAGCACTTAGTGTGGGCTGGCTGACAAAACAACTCTCCGCCGCTTTGCCAAAATGCTTATACTTCACTACAGCGAGGAAGTAACGCAAATCGCGAATATTCATAGTCATTGCCTATTATCTTGCAACATATAATCAATTATACACCCTTCCTGGCTTAGCGTAGGATCAAAGGCTAGATACATGGCGTTTCAGAACCTGCCTGTGGTTGGATGTTTCTGAAGCAAATATCTGCCGCATGGATGCGGCAGTTAAGCCATCAGGGAAGATTTCACGGCGGTTTGCGTAAGAAACATCCAACCACAGGCAGGTTCTGAAAATGCATTACCACCTTGCCATGTACAGTCATCGCCCTGGAGAAAGTTATGTTTGAGCTAGAAGATTATGTCATGCAGTGCACACTTGAGTCCCTGTCAGACAAAAAAAACGCAGATGGCTCCTCTTCGCCATGTGAAGAGCTGATGGCGCACTATGCCAAAGAAAAGCATCAACCACCATCAGCCAACTCAGTAAGCAGCAAAGGAACATTTAAGAAATCGCAACGATAAGTCGCCGACTTGATATATATCAACCAATTCAATGCTACAAGGCATAGAGTAAGGATATACGAAGCGACCTTGGTCTAGGAGCGTTCTAAGAAACGTAAGCTTCGCATAACAAGCATCTAGCATTGGAGGATTGGTGATGTCTCTGGATAACTTGATTTTTGATATCGGCCAAAAGCGCTATATCAACTTAACGAATAAATGTGCACTGCGTTGTGATTATTGCCCCAAACTACAGGGCGACTGGAATGTAAATGGAACCAACTTGCGCCTGCGCTGCGCACCATCATACGGTGACTACTTGGAAGCGTTGGACGATTTGGAAGATATTTTCGAAGTGATCTTCTCCGGCTACGGCGAACCTACGTTACGCCTGGATGTTCTTCTTCCTTTAGCACGTTACTGTAAGAACAAAGGCGTAAAAGTTAAATTGATTACCGATGGTCTAAGCAATGCGCGACTTGATCGCAACCTGCTAGAAGATCTGAGAGGTCTAGTGGATTCGATTGAAATTTCCATGAATGCCGATACAGCAGAAGCCTACCAAGTCCATTGCAGACCTAAAATAGACAACGCCTATAATGAAGTTCTCGAGTTTATCGAGTTGGCACCTAAGTACATCAACGAAGTCATAGTGACCGCCGTTGACGGCTTGGACGACGTAAACCTGGATACTTGCCGCCAAATTGCCCATCAGTTTGGTGCTGATTTTCACCCGCGGGCGTTACACGCCAACATTATGTAACCCCATGGCACGGATGCCATTACTCTTCCTTGTGGTAACAAGCACTTCTGATGTAGGCACCCTCTTGCCTCATATCAGAAGTGCTATTCCTAATTGATATAGCTTAAGGTTTAGGTTTAGCGGGCGGATTAGCTGCCGGTGTTTTAGAGTCAGCTTTCGGTGTCTTTGGCTCACGAATCAACTGGTATTTTGCCGTCCCATTTAATTCAAACGCCGTTTGTCCATCAATAGGCTTACCTCCCATTAAACCAGACACCGCCGCCACTTCCTTCGGTAACTCTTCTTTGGCTTTCATGGTGCCTTTAACAGCATATTTGCCATCACGGCCCCACTTGGCACCTGCTTTTAATCCAAGAACTTTGCCCGGATCGGTTAGACGCGCCATCAGACCATCACCTTCATTGGCTGTCACGGCCGCCATTAACGTACCTAGATAAGGCGAACCGAAACTGCTGGACACCTTGGCATCTTTCCAACGCACCTTGGCATCAAGGTTATAAACTGAACCATTGCCATCCAACTCGATGTTGTCAACAATAGCCTGAAACTGTCCACCGAGATCAACGGCCCGCATCATTTTATTGTTGGCCAGCTTTTTCACTGTTGCACCGGATACAGCCCCGGTAAACTCACTGACGTACAACCGCCCAAATAGACTGGCTGCAGCATGACCTTTCATTTCTTCTCCTTCAAACAGAAAAGTCAGGTCAAAACCCAGCTTGCCTGTAACAAGCGATAAAGGGGTCATCTCCCAGCTTAGTGCCGAAGCGCGGTAATTTTTATAGCTAAGACTAGTAGCCGAACCAGACAGCAGGTTGCCCTGAAGCCCACCGACTTCCAGCCCTTTGACAGGACCAGCCAACTCATAGAGTTTTGCGACAGGTGTCATCACCGCAGCAAAAACAATATAGGCAACAACCCCAAATACGACTAATTTAATCCACTGCTTCATTGAACGCTGTCCTTCAATCGAATTCTTACTTTAGCGATGCCCGGCTTCTCACCCTCATTAGAAATAGTCGCGCTGGACAAAACAACACCATAGCGTTGCTCTAATACTTGCAGCCACATCAACAGCTTATCAAATGGCGCTTCATTAACCCAAACGGTTATCTCATCATCGCCGCTGCTTTGAAAACGCTCTAGCTCCACTTGCTGTTGTTTCGCGGTGGTATTGATAACCGTTTGCAAGCTCATGCTCGATGAGCGCTGAGTGCTTTGGCTGCCACCGGCTTTTTCCAATGCCTTCACCAATGCAAGCTGCTCTTTAAACCACTCCAGCTCTTTCTTTTCTTCGCTGATTTGTGTTTTTAGCTTATCTACGCTGCCAACGGTTGGCATCCAAATCAATTGATAGAGCAAAAACACGGTAACAACAATGCCACACGCAATAACAAGAACTCGCTCCCTTGGAGCTAACGACTGAAACCAACTCTTCATGACTCGCTCCTGATCGACATCCGACCAATAAAGGCATTATCGCGTTGATTAGCAGAGCCTAGTTCAGCCACTAGCCCTTCGGCCTCAACCGCCTTCTTGAACTGCTCCAGCATTTGATAGCTTCCTGCACTCAGGTCAAGTCGTAATTCATTGCGCTTACCTTCAAAATTAAAGGATAACGGCGTTACACCACGGTTTGCTTTAAAGCCCGGCTCAAGCTTGACCAGCATTTGTAAAAATCCCTCGGAGTTCGCCCCGCCACCACGCAAAGAGCCAATGCGCTGTTCAACCTGGCCTTTCATGCGATAAGGCGTACCACCAGGAACAATATCTTTAAACACCTGAGATTTCTGGGCTTTTAACTGCTCAAGCTCACCATTCATCTTATGTACATCAACACCAGCAACGATAACCTGAATAATCAGGCTCATTGCGACCAACGCGCCAACAGGCTTCCATAGCTTCAGCTGCTGCAGTACCCGATCGGTACGGCTATATTCGCCTTGAAGCAAATTAGTCATGCCCGGCTTATAGTTCTGCGCCAACATAAGCAGTGGCGATAGACAGTTCGTTTGCTCTTTTTCCAAGTCTTCCGGCAAATCATCGGCGATGGTGCCAGCGACCAAAAAGTCTTCAACGAACATATGCAGCTTGGTCGGCCGTGCATCTTCCTCGGTGGTTTCCCAGGCAAAAGACAAAATATCGCGAACGGCCGTCTTTTCCATAGCATAGCCACTGAATTCGCCATCGCGGACGGCAATGTAATCGCCTTCAATCAATGCCGTCCAATGTGCAGGCTCATATGGAAGAAGCAAGACCTCGGGGGTCATATAGCTTGGATAGATAGCCGCTTGTTGAAATGCTGCCTCAAGCCGCTGCATGATATCTCGTTCAATACACAGAACACCCAAGGTGTCGTTATCGATACGCAACCCCGGCGCAAAATGAAAATGGTCGACATCCTGAGTTAAATGCTCTTCCAGCATGTAAGGCAAGGCCTTCATCATCTGGCGTTGTTGCTTTACTGGCACTTCTGCTTGAGTCAGTGTTGCCCAATGCGTCGGACAAATCACTACCACTTGGCGGCCACTGGCTTCTGGCACCAAGGCGTCTAGCTGATCGAGTGTTTCCAATTGTCCCTGACGCACAAAGCTATCAGCTCCATCCGCCAATATGCCCCAGTCTATGGGTAAGTCAAAGTCTCGAATGCGAATAAAAACTCTTTCGCTCATAGGGTATCCCCCAACGTGCGGCGCACAACACGAATAGTTGGTCCAGCAGCATTTTCCTGCCGCTGACCTTGTGATGGCTGTCCGCTATTTTGTGATTTTTGAAACATCGTTGTTAATACCACCCCGCCGGTTTCCATCAATACTTTTCCGGTTAACTCAAAGTATTCGGATTGTGGGGTGATGTATACTTCTGATTCTCTACTGTTCTGGCCATTATTTGGACTCTGGCTATTATTGATATTCTGATTGCGATTGTTGTTACTGCTACCAGATTGTTGATTATTATCTTCGGGCACCAGCGCTTTTAATTTTTCATGGACCAGTTTCGCTCTTAGCTCTTTAAATTCATCTTTTTCCATCAGAGCCTTAAAGTCGTTAATTGCCTCAACTTTAGACGGTATCCCTGCGCCAACACCAGCTCCAATCATAGCTTCCAAGTCATCGGGAGCCCCACTTTGCTCCTGGAGAAATCCGGCCACTTTCTCTTCAAAGTCGTCGTTGCTTTCGCTAAAAAAGCTCATGATAAGTTCAGGCTTTTCCCCACCAATCGCATGAGGATTCAGCGCTACACTATTATCTCCAGGCCCGCGAACGCAAACATAGTCTTTCAATAATTCAAACACGGTTTTTTGTGTTACTTGGGTCGGGTCTTCCTCATCCACCACCTCGACCACGTCCAGGTAGTGTTTAACCGCTTTTAATTCCGTCAGGCTAGCCATGTAGCCATTTGCCGGGCGGTATTCTTCATAAGCAGTTTCTTCATATTCCCCCCTACGATCACTATCCACCCAGTCTTTAAGCGCATTAGTCAGATTCTCGTGCAATAACGGATCAGCATCGAGCGGAACCACTTGCTCAATCAAGCGCCGGTACATGGCAAAGCCCACCGTCGGCTCAGGCGGCTGAGTATTCTCATCAACTACGATAATACTGCCAGCACTCTCTCGTCCACCCGAGGCTTGAGGATCACCATCTCGGCCAATGCTGTTTAAATTAAAACAGCTATGTAAATCTTTGGCTCTTCCCGATAGCGACTGGATTAGCGAGCCCTCTTCTAAAGCAATGCCCTGCTCAAGAAACAGGTTAAATTGCTCCATAATAAAATAGGTATCAACATCACCCGACATCAATTGCGCCACCTGCGGCCCCATCGATTCGAGGATCTGATTACGATTTTGTAAAATGTGCTTTACCTTAGCCTCGTAACCCAGCGCTTCATTAAATGCCATTTGGCTATTTTCGATAGACATAGTACGACGCACGGTAAAATCCAGCCTTTCGCTAAGCTGAGCAACAATCATCACAATTACGGCAATCACCGATAATACAATGAGAAGTGCCATGCCACGCTGACGAGAGTAATACATCTAGCGTAATCTCCCGTTGTTTTCTGAGGCCGCTTGCTCGGGCTCGATACTCAATCGAAATAGACGGCGGATTTTGCCCATGTCTTCAGTATCTAGCACCATCTCCACTACATATGGCAGGCTAGTATCATATTCTGCAAGGGGATCAATCGGCCAAGCCTCAGGCCAGTCTTTATCTTCGCCCCCCGCCCAGAAGCGCAGCTCCATCGACTTGATACCGATCAGAATCTCCCGCGCTTGGGGCTCGGCATCGGCCGCTCTATCTAGTTGTAACCAAACCAGTTTTTCGAGTTTATCTTCGTTTAAACGATAAGCCACTCGCTGCATATTACTGCGCGGCATCCGCCCAGTCAGGTCGTCCCAACCACTGCGGGTAAATTCCATATAAACAGGATAACCGTCTTTGCCGCCATCGGGAGCCTGAAATGCTGGCAGATGTGCGCCAAAAGGATCGACAATTGGTCGAGGTGCCGCTTGAAGTAAATCACGCTCGATACGAAACAATGCCTTTTGTAACTGGGTTAAGCGCTCTTCGTTTTCAAATAGTATCTGCTGCGAATCTACCGCCTGATTCATGGCGGTAATCGCGCCGACAGCGACCAGCGCAAACAAGGCCACAGCCAGCATAACTTCCAGCAGGGTAAAACCTGCTTGACGACCGTGGCGCATCACAAATACACCACCTTTTCAACGATAGCGATGGGAGCCTTGGCTTCTTTAGATCTTCTTACTGAAACTTCAATTCGCATTCTTGGAAGTTCAACAGGTTCGGCGACTTCGGCGATAGGCAGGCTTAGCATGTCCGGCTCTTCTGTAATTTCGGCTTGCCAAAACCATTCGACCCCCGCCAGCTCTTCAGAGCCTTGTTCGGTCTTGCTCTTAGCCGTGATTTCTTCACCCATCTCAACTTCAATCAAGGCATTTTGGGCGACCCAATGAGCAAATGTCTTTTCTTGAAGGTAACTCAAATTTGACGTGGTTTGCCCTAGCGCTTTTATAATGCCGCCAACACCAACCACCAAGATACTCACAGCAACTAACACTTCTATCAGTGTGAAACCGTTGACTTTGGACCTATTCATACAGCGGCCCCTCTATTTCGAGATAGCCATCGAAGGCCGATTTAACAATGTAACTGATATCCCGAGTATCGGTGCGGATCATAAAGGTCACGTTATAGATTGTATGTGGCTCACCAGCCGCGCTGTAGAATATTTGCGGCGTTAATACATCGGTATCATCTTGACCAGGCTCTTTATCAAAGATACTGTCCCAGGAAAACAAGCTGTCTTCTTTTGGTTCAATTTTAAGGTTGGCAAATACCTCTTCAGGTAGCTTCTTTTCTTGAAAAAAACTGTCGCCTTCAATCGGCACCCACATCGACTCCGGCGCAGTATCTTCATCATCCGAAGTAGACACCGAACTTTCGCTCAGTGATGCACCTTGATTTCGCTCTAATTTGTAGAAGCTGTATTTTTCTTGCTCGACAATCAAGCCATAAGTGTTGCCTGTCATCCAGGCTTCTTCTTGTAGCAGGTTGATTAACTGATAAAAGCGTTGCGCTTCTTTTTCAACGGTATCAACAGGGCTGTTGGTGGTAATTTTTATCACAGCCCCTGCCATAGCAAAGCCCATAATGACTACCACCACCATGATTTCTAATAATGTAAAACCCTGTTGCCGCCGCATACTAACTAATGACTATTCCATCCAGTTTCCGAGATCAGCATCGTAGCCTTCACCACCTTCCTGGCCGTCACCGCCTAGAGAGATAATATCAAAATCGCCATTTTCACCTGGATAGATG
Source organism: Gammaproteobacteria bacterium UBA3532 (assembly GCA_002376965.1). Lineage (GTDB taxonomy): Bacteria > Pseudomonadota > Gammaproteobacteria > Enterobacterales > UBA3532 > UBA3532. The sequence goes on along the minus strand of DFOV01000298.1, from coordinate 6,466 downwards.
TATATATATTCGCCGCCCCAAGGATCAGATGGAACACGTTCCATGTAACCATTCTCAGGATATTTTTTAGGCTCTGGCGCAGAAGAAGGCTTAGTCACCAGTGCTTCCAACCCCTGCTCTTGAGTCGGATAGCGGTGATTATCCAACTTATACATTTTTAGCTGACCACCGATGGCCTGCATATCAGATTTGGCCCGATTTACCTTTGCTTTGTCCGCACTTTCCAGAAATCTAGGCGCAGCAGCGGCCGCCAAAATACCCAAAATAACCACAACTACCATGATTTCCAGTAAGGTAAAGCCCTTTTGTCTGGTTTGCATAATCACCTCTAAACCTTAAGTTATCTATCAGTTATTTAACAAGATCGTTCATTTCGAAGATAGGAAGAAGAATCGCCAAAATGATAAATAAAACAGCGCCGCCCATCAGTAATATAATCAGCGGTTCGAACAAGCCCAATACAACCGAGACCATATTCTGGAATTCGCGCTCCTGGTTATCTGCAGCCTTTGACAGCATGCCTTCCAGCTCGCCACTTTTTTCACCACTGGCAATCATATGCAGCATCATCGGTGGAAAGTAGTGAGTTTCCTGCAGAGCTATACGTAAGCTACTACCCTCTCGCACCATATCGGTCGCACCTTCAACGGCTTCGCTTAACTTATCGTTAGTCAACACTGCTCCAGCGATCTTCATCCCTTCGAGTAGTGGGACACCGCTGGCAGTTAAAATACTCAATGTTCGGGCAAATCGAGCGGTATTTAATCCTCGCACCACTTTGCCAAAAATAGGCATGGTTAATTGACGACTATGCACCATATAGCGAAAACCTTTTTTCTTCATCGCCAGGTTATAGCCAATTACTAACACCACAATAGCAATCAAGGTCACCAAACCGTGGGCGCGAATAAAATCACTGATAGCAATAAGCACAGTCGTTACGGTTGGCAATGCTTGCTCGGTTCGAGTGAACTGCTCGACAACCTTAGGCACAACAAAGGCCAACAAGCCAGATACCACCCCAATCGCCACAATGGTAAGTAAGCTTGGGTACATCATCGCCAGCATTATTTTCTGACGCATTTGATGGCGCTGCTCGGTGTAGTCCGCCAAGCGCATTAACACTTCATCGAGATGACCAGAGCGCTCACCAGCATCAACCATCGCCCTGAACATGCTGTCAAAGACATAGGGAAAATCAGACATGGCATCAGCCAGGGTGTGGCCTTCAACGACGCGCGAACGTACCGCCATGATCATGCTTTTGATGCGGGATTTTTCGGTTTGCTGAGAAACCGCTTTAAGCGCTTCTTCAATCGGCAGGCTGGAACCAACCAGCGTCGCCAGCTGACGAGTAAACAGCGCCAGATCAGATGCCTTTATGCTGCGCCGACTACCACCTTTGGCCGAAATACGCCCTTCTTTTTCGACAACCGCCTCAACACTCATCGGTGCCAATGCTTTGTCGCGTAAGATCTGTCTTACCTGGCGCGCCGTATCGGCTTCTTGGACGCCCTTAACCTTTTTACCCTTGCGATCAAGGGCAACGTATTCAAATGCCGCCATCTTAGCCCTCCCGGGTTACCCGAACGACTTCCTCGATGGTAGTTTCCCCTTGCAGGATTCGATATCGACCGTCGTCTCGAATGCTAGGCGTTACTGTGCGAGCATGCTCAAGCATGCTGTGTTCACTGGCTCCGTCATGAATCAGGTTTTGCATTTTGTCGTCAATAACCACCAACTCATGGATACCGGTTCGACCACTGTAACCCGTGTGATTGCATTTTTCACAACCAACTGAACGATAGATAGTGGGTGCTGGCGAGGTAGGAAAATCAAACTTTTCACACTCAGCCTGTGTTGCAACGTGCGGCTCACGACACTCGGTACATAATCGACGCACCAAGCGCTGTGCTATCACACCTAGCAAACTTGAACTTAACAGGAATGGCTCGACGCCCATATCGCGTAAACGGGTGACCGCACCAATCGCGGTATTGGTATGCAAGGTAGAGAGTACCAAGTGACCGGTCAAACTGGCTTGCACCGATATTTGTGCCGTTTCCAAGTCACGGATCTCACCAACCATTACCACGTCAGGGTCTTGACGTAGAATGGCCCGTAAGCCACGAGCAAAGGTCATATCAACTTTGGGGTTAACCTGAGTTTGGCCAATGCCATCCAACATATACTCGACCGGATCTTCTACCGTTAATATATTGCGCTTGCCATCATTAAGAATTTGCAAGCCAGCATATAGCGTGGTCGTTTTACCCGAACCGGTAGGCCCTGTTACCAATAAAATTCCATGCGGTTTATGAATCAGCTGATTAAAGCGCTCGCTGGTTTCTTCAAGCATACCCAGTTGAGTCAAATCCAATCGGCCAGCTTCTTTATCTAACAAACGCAATACGACTCGCTCTCCATGACTGGAAGGCATGGTCGAAACACGAATATCAACGGCGCGACCACCTAAGCGCAGTGCGATACGGCCATCTTGGGGAATGCGTTTTTCTGCGATATCCAGCTTGGCCATAACCTTGATACGCGATACCAGCAGTGGCGCCATTTTTCGGTTAGGCCGCAATATTTCTTTGAGCACGCCATCAACACGAAAACGTACCATGAGTTCGCGCTCAAAAGTTTCGATGTGTATATCCGAGCAGCCCTCTTTGATAGCCTGACTGAAAAGCGCATTAATCAGCTTGATAATCGGTGCATCGTCTTCAGACTCTAGCAAGTCTTCGGTTTCGGGAATTTCTTCAGCAATTCGATTTAAATCCATCTCATCGCTGAGATCTTCCATCATCTGCTGGTTACCGCCACCACCTTGATAGATCTGGCTTAATACGCCTTCAAATTTCTCAGGCTCGATCCGCTCTAAGCGAATAGCGCGCTGCACTAGCCGTCGAACCTCGGCAATAGCAGAAACAGGGGTTTTGCTTTGATACACCACCACGGCTTCGTCATCATGCAGCTCCGACACCGCAATATTGTGCCGTTTAGCATAGGCATAGGGTACGCGTACGACCCGGCCAGCCACTTCAGCAAGTTCGTCGGTTGCCGCTAGCTCATCGGTTACATCTATTTCGTTGGCTAAGGCTTCAGCTTCGTTACCAATTTCAGTCATCGTAATAATTACTCAGCGTCTTGGCTTTTTTGCATTTCTTCGTCGTAAGTGGGTGGTAAGGTCAAAGTGTCGTCCCACTCTTTCAGTATTGGATACTTAGCGCTTGGCATCAGGCTGACGCCTGCCGCCTGTGCTTCAAGCTGCTGTGCGCGAATAAAGTTGTATTTATCGTTGCTTAGCTCATGCAGACTTTTTTGGTCGCGCATAATGGATGGTTTAATGAAAATCATCAGGTTGCGCTTTGAGATACTGGTTCCTGAAGAGCCAAACAAGCGGCCGAGAATTGGAATACTGCCAAGTCCAGGAATTTTCGATTCATCCTCTAAAATCTCATCGCTCATTAAGCCGCCCAGCACAATGGTTTCACCATCATCGATCATAACAGTGGTTTCGATTTCGCGCTTGGTGGTGACGATATCTGAAGCACCAGCGGTGGCCCGTTGGTCTATACCAGATACCTCTTGTTTGATCTTAAGCTTAACCGCATTCCCTTCATTAATTTGTGGCGTGATAATGAGTTTGACACCGACTTCTTCACGCTGAATGGTTTGGAATGGGTTGCTGTTGTTCTGAGTCGTAGAGCCTGTAACAAAAGGTACTTCCTGACCAACAATAATTGAGGCTTCTTCGTTGTCGAGCGTAATGACACTCGGTGTTGATAGCAGGTTAGAGTCGGTATTACTTTCTAGCGCTCGAATCAACATACCGAAGTTAACACCACTGTCTCGCGTACTGGCCAAACCAAAGGTAGTACCTTGTAAACCAGCGATTTCCTGGGCAGCACCTATAACACCAGCATCACCACCAGTACTTGCTGCAGCAGCGGCACCTAATACAGTTCCTAACCCACCGAAATTAACAATACCCACCGGGGCACTGCCGGGGTCTTCGGTATCGCCAGCAACGATCCATTCTACGCCTAGCTCACGCGCCTCACTTTCAGAAATCTCAACGATAATGGCTTCAACCAGTACCTGAGCGCGACGAATATCAAGTTGACGGATCACTTTATCCAAAGAACGCAACATATCGGGTGGTGCAGTAATAACCAACGAGTTGGTTGCTTCATGAGGCTGAATATTAACATCTGAACGAGAAGTCGTTCGCGAACCTTTGCCTTTGGTTGGCGCAGACTGCTCGATAGACTTACTGACCCCCGTCAATACTTTAGAGATTTCTTCCGCTTTGGCATATTTGAGGTAAAACACCTTGGTATTACCCTCTGATTCAAGCGGAGTATCGAGGTGAGCAATCAAGCTGCGCAAGCGTAATCGAACACCACGAGTACCGCTAAGTAATATACTATTGGTTCGCTCATCAGCAACGAGTGTCGGCTTTTCTGATGGAGGAGCGTTTTGGTCAGTGGACGACTTTTCAAGGTTTTGCAGAATACGCACTACCTCTGCCGCAGATGCATGCTTTAAGTTAATGACTTCCACTTCTTCGTTATCGGCTTGATCGACTTGAGCGATGATTTTCATCAAACGCCGAATATTACTGGCGGTGTCAGCAATAATGATAACGTTGCTAGGACGGTAGGCTACCAAGTGGGCATGCTGAGGTACTAATGGACGTAAAACAGGGACAAGCGCCTGAGCGCTTACATTGTCGAGACGGATAACACGAGTGACAATTTCCGACCCCTTGCCTGGCGTCGTCGCCGATGCCATTGGAATGGCTTCTGACTTGATTTTCTGGTCAGCTAAAACCTGAACAACCCCATCTTCTTCTACTGCCGAAAAGCCATGAACTTTCAGTGTCGCCAGGAATACTTCGTAGAGTTCATCCTTGGTCATAGGATGTTGAGAAATGACGGTTATTTTTCCTTTCACTCGTGGTGAGATAATAAAGGTTTTCCCCGTCAGCCGACCAATATCATTAATAAAGGCCTCTATTTCAGCATCTTTCATGTTGAGTGTAATACCGCCGCCCTGCTTCGATGCTGCATAGCTTGCGCCTTGCATCGCACACAGGAAGACAGCCAACATCCAACACGAAAGTCGGGATTTTGTTAATAAGCGCTGTTTTAACCAATTCATTAACTTATATCTCCTAGCATCTGTTGCTGCTTTCCTGGCGGCTTGTTATTGGCCGAATCCCAAAACAATATTAAATTTCTGACCACGACGATCCACTTCCAGCGAAACTTCTTTCATCGTCGCCAGCTCACTTAACAATCCCATGGTTGCCGAGGGATCACTAAACTGGACACCATTAATAGAACGAATAATATCGTTACGTTGTAACCCTGAACGTTTGAACGTAGCGCGATCGCGTCCTGGTCGAACACGATAGCCGGTTACCACGCCATTGCGTTTGATAGGACGTAACCGGATTAATTTTGCGAATGAAGTTGGGTCGCTGATGAGGTTGTTGCGCACTTCCGCCAGTTTTTCCGACAACTCTATGTCATCGGCTTTGTTGATAATATCGGCCTCTGGTGGCGTCAAATCATTGCTTGTAGTGGGAAACGAAGGCGCGCTGTTATCAACAGTGAACGAGCCGCCTGGCCCCTCTTGCAATTCAAGTTTTTCTAACTTGCCGTTATTGCGAATAATGACGTGGCTCGGGTGGATTTCATCAACGATGGCGTTGTATTTGCCCAATTTCGAGCCAATTTGATAGCTATCTTGCTTGCGATCCAACTCGATTATGGCACTGGCAAGAGCTTTGTCAGGGGAAGCCAATACACCATAAAGCTTCGCGTTTAGTTTGGTCGCTTTAATATTGTCCGGTTGAGGTGGCGGCGGTGGTGGAGGTGGGGATTTATCTGGATTACCAAATAACTGGAGAGCAATTATGCCACGAACATTAGCTTCTTGCCGTGGAGCGACCTGAAGATCACTGGCAGATATGGAAATGTTATTCGCGCCTTTAGGTGAACTGACAGGGATCAGCTGCCATGTTAGCCCAGATAGTTGATAAGCGATCATGGCAACAGCAGCATAACTGATGAATGTAGCTATTTTTTGTTGCGGTAAACGCTTAGCCTGCTCTGCGGCCTGGCTAACAACGTTGTTCCAACTCATACACAACCTTTACGTAAAGTTTTTTTCAAATACGGAGTGAGCGACGCTTTTTAGTGCTTAATTCTAATTTTTTCGCTTTGTTATGTCAGCGTGATTGCTCAGCATACCAAAAGCGTTCCAAACTTCAAGCATTAAGCACCTATCAGCGGCACCGCTCCAACCCAGTTGATGGACTCAGACTGTGCTGATGCCAACGGGTTCCTTCAAAATATAACCTAACCTCAAAATGCGAGGGGAAGTTTACACTAAATTTCTATAAAATATGATCTATTCCACCAGAATGGCTAGGGCCATCGCATTAAAAATG
>DFOV01000132.1 GCA_002376965.1 Gammaproteobacteria bacterium UBA3532 | reverse complement strand
GGCAGCGCTATCCCCAACAAATACTGAAGGCGTTGGCGTATTTTACGCGCAGCTGAATGGAGCAAACCATAATCTCGCACCGCTACTGTCTCATTCATGGGGACCACTATAGGCAGTGTGTTGACCCTAATTGATTGAAATATATAGAGGATGGCTCATTATTCGGTAGAAAGACCTGTCTCATATATTGTACATGAATCTTGAGTGGGTTATAGTTGTTCAATTAATTGTACATGTAGGTGACATATGAGAGTTGTATCTTTTACCGAAGCAAGAAATGGTTTAAAAAGTGTTTTAGATTCTGTCGTTAACGATGCAGATACCACAGTTATAACGCGCAGAGACGCTGAGGATGCTGTGGTAATGTCATTAGATTACTACAATAGTTTAATGGAGACCGTTCATTTGTTAAGGTCTCCTGCAAATGCCGAGCATCTAAGTAAATCTATCGCACAATACAAAAGTGGCCAAACAACTCAAAGAGCAATAATCGATGAGTAGCAGGCTTCTTAGTTGGACCGATGAAGCGTGGAATGACTATATTTATTGGCAAGGTCAGGACAAAAAGACTTTAAAACGTATCAATAAATTAATTACTGAAACTATGCGTTCGCCATTTCAGGGAATAGGCAAACCAGAATCACTTAAGGAAAATTTATCAGGTTTCTGGTCGCGTAGAATAGATGATACAAACAGGTTAGTGTATGTAGTGGATGATAAAGCATTGACCATAATTTCATGCAGGTATCATTATTAAGTGTGTGTATCAAAGAAGCGAGAAGCCTGGGCAATAGTCTAGCTTGAATAGCAAGTCGTCCGTAAATGACGGGCGGATTGACTGTTTGTTAAAACGGATACTCCTGAACTATACTGGTCGTATCTCTTAATATACAAAAACGATAATTTTGTTCGTAGCCTCTGAGGTTTACTTTGGACAAGTCACATAAAAGCGCATTGAGCATCGCGGGTTTTTACCTTCTGTTTGCCGGGTGCTGGATTCTCTTTTCTGATCGCGTTGTTGAGTCACTGGTTTCAAATGTAGAAGAAGTCACCTGGTTGCAGACGGCCAAGGGCTGGTTTTTTGTAGGTGTCACAGCTTTGCTACTCTATTTGGCGGTGAAACGTTTTACTCAGCAAATAGAGCAGGCATATAAGCTGGATGGCATGACCGGGCTGTTAAGCCATGAGTTGTTTAAACTGCAACTGCGAGATCTTATTCAAGCGCGCAAAGAAGATGAAAAGACGATCGTTGCGATTCTTGATATTAACGATTTCAAAGAGGTTAATGCCCGTTTTGGATTCGAGATGGCCGATAAGATGGTGACCGAGATTTCCAAGTCGATTGTAAAACACTCGTTGTCTCGGTCGTTGATCTGCCGACTACCGCCAGACCAATTTATGCTCGCTCGGAACTATTCTGACGCAATCGACCCTGATGCAATCGATCCTGATGTAGTGGATGTAGAGGGGCGGATGGCAGGCTATGTCAACCTAGTAGCTGAGGCAGCTGCAAAGCTTGGTATTGAGGCCACTTGTTCGGTTGGTGTTGCTTTTTGCCCGATTGATGGTAGCAGTGCGAAACAGGTTATGGACGCTGCCGTAGAGGCGTTGCGTGTGGCAAAGTTGAACCGTCAGGCGATTCAATATCACAACAAAGCGCTGACAGAGCAGGCGCGGGCGCGACGACAATTAGTGGAAAGCTTGCAAAAGGCAATTGACGAAGAGTTACTGACCTTGGTTTATCAGCCAAAATATGTTCTAGATACCAATGAGTTGTCAGGGATTGAGGTACTTGTTCGTTGGAACGACGTGACTCGTGGTTTTATTTCACCGGCGGAATTCATCCCTTTAGCCGAAGAGTACGGCCTGATCCATCGTATAACGCCATTTGTCATGCAACGCGCTGCCAATGAGCTAGAGCCGACCGGACTGCTTGGTAGCAAAATCAAGCATGTATCGATCAATGTATCTGCGGTTGAATTCAACAATTCGCAGGCGATGGATGCTTTGCTGGCCAGAATTAAAAAGCAGAAAAGCCTCGCCCCATTTGTTCGTCTTGAACTAACAGAAACTGCCACCTTGGCAGACATTCAGCAAAGTAGTTCGATGCTGCTTAGGTTGAGAAGTGAGGGGGTGGGTATTTCAATAGATGATTTTGGTACAGGGTACACTTCGCTTGCTATGTTGAAGGATCTAACCATCGACGAGCTGAAAATTGATCGCAGTTTTGTTTCTGGGTTGGGCGATTGTGGCCGTTCAACAACGATTATCTCGGCCATCATTGGTATGGCGCGCTCTTTCAATATCAATGTTGTCGCCGAAGGGGTTGAGACAGAAGAGCAACTAAATGCATTAAAAACCATGCGTTGTAACGATGCCCAAGGCTACCTGTTAGGGCGGCCGGTGGATATCGTGGCGCTTCAACATCACCTTGGAGAGACAGAGAGCGCTGCTTAGAAAATATCTCATGGCAGCGGTGTTCAGTTGCTGCCGTATCCATACAACATATCTTCCACGAGCATATGAAAAAGGGAAATACTATGAAGCTAGAATCTATGGCACTCCACGAAGGCTATACCGCAGAAGAAACGACGAAAGCGGCGGCTGTGCCGATATACCAAACAACTTCTTACACATTTGACGACACCCAGCATGGAGCCGATCTTTTTAACCTGGCTGTGCCAGGAAACATCTATACCCGCATTATGAATCCAACGACCGATGTGTTGGAAAAGCGCGTAGCGGCAATGGAAGGTGGTATTGGAGCTCTGGCTGTTTCTTCGGGGATGGCGGCGATCACCTATGCCATTCAATGTATCACTGAGGTTGGTGACAACATTGTCAGCACTAGCCAGCTGTATGGCGGAACTTACAACCTGTTCGCTCATTCGCTTCCCAAGCAGGGCGTTGAGGTTAAGATGGTTTCTCATGATGATTTTGACGGCTTCGAAAAGGCCATCGACGACAAAACCAAAGCGATCTTCTGTGAGTCGATTGGTAACCCTGCAGGTAACGTTGTAGATATTCATCGCTTAGCGGAGATTGCCCACAAGTATGGTGTGCCAGTGATTGTTGATAACACCGTTGCAACGCCGTATCTGTGCCGGCCGATTGATTTGGGAGCGGATATCGTTGTGCATTCATTGACCAAATATATCGGCGGGCATGGTACGTCAATTGGAGGCATTATTGTCGATTCTGGCAAATTTGACTGGGTGGCCAATAAGGCTCGTTTTCCTGTTTTTAATGAACCCGATCCGTCTTATCATGGTGTGATCTATGCTGAGGCATTGGGTGCTGCTGCTTATATTGGGCGTTGTCGCGTCGTTCCTTTGCGAAATACTGGTGCAGCGATTTCGCCTATGAATGCATTCCAAATATTGCAAGGTTTGGAAACGCTGGGCTTACGTATGGAGCGTCATTGCGAAAACGCTCAGAAGCTGGCTGAATATTTACAACAACACCCGAAAGTCGAGTGGGTCAATTATGCTGGCCTGCCTGATAGTCCTTACCATGAAACCTGTAATAACATTACCCAAGGTAAAGCCTCTGGCATTCTGAGCTTTGGCATCACTGGCGGTATTGAAGCCTGCTCGCGATTTATTGATGCGCTGCAAATGATATTGCGATTAGTGAATATCGGTGATGCCAAGTCGCTTGCGTGCCATCCGGCTTCGACGACCCATCGACAGCTTAATGAAGAAGAGCTGGCTGCGGCTGGAGTCTCGCCCGATCTAGTACGCATCTCAGTTGGTATCGAGCATATTGATGATATTATTGCGGATGTGTCTCAGGCTTTGGACAAGGCTTGAACGATGAAGGGCGGCTTGTTGGCTGAGCCGCCCTCTACTCATGATTTATTAATAACGCGACATTTCCCCCGACATCCGGTACACTCGCTCGCCAAACATTCCTGGCGACAACTCGCCTCCCTCCTGAAAAGACGTATCTATGACATTCGAAAATTTAGGGCTATCTCAGCCCATTCTTCAAGCCATTGAAGAAAAAGGTTATACCGCTCCAACCCCTGTTCAAAGTAAAAGTATTGATGCCGTATTACAAGGCCGTGATGTGATGGCGGCGGCGCAAACCGGCACTGGTAAAACCGCTGGCTTTACCTTGCCGATGCTTGAGCTATTAAGCCGTGGTCAACGCATCCGTGGCAACCATGTGCGTGCTTTGATTCTTACGCCCACCCGCGAGCTGGCTATGCAAGTCAGCGAAAGTGTAAAGGCCTATGGAAAGCACTTGCCGATCAAAAGCGCTGTTGCCTTTGGCGGCGTCAAGATCAATCCACAGATGATGCGGCTGCGGGGTGGAGCAGACATACTAGTAGCGACTCCGGGTCGGCTGATGGATTTGTATCAGCAAAATGCGGTGCAGTTTAAGCACTTGGAAATCTTGGTATTGGATGAAGCCGACCGCATGTTGGATATGGGCTTTATTCGCGATATCAAAAAAATCATCGCACTGCTGCCAGCTAAGCGACAAAATCTACTGTTTTCGGCGACATTTTCTGAAGATATCCGCCAATTAGCAAAGGGGTTGATTCATGACCCTATCGAGTTTTCTGTTACTCCGCGCAATGCTACGGCAAAGTCGGTTGCTCAGCGTATCTACACTGTCGATAAAAAACGCAAGCCCCATTTGCTCAGCTTTCTTATTGGCTCTAACAACTGGAAGCAGGTACTGGTGTTTACCCGCACCAAGGCCGGTGCCAATCGTTTAACGCGGTTTTTGGAAGAAAGCGGCATTAAAGCCCTTGCTATTCATGGCAATAAAAGCCAGGGGTCGCGTACCAAGGCCTTAGCTGCTTTTAAGGAAAATCGCGTTCAGGCGCTGGTCGCGACGGATATTGCGGCTCGTGGTATTGATATCGATCAGTTGCCTCATGTAGTAAATTTTGAGCTGCCGCATGTGCCGGAAGACTATGTGCATCGCATTGGGCGCACAGGCCGTGCAGGAGCCGTTGGTGAAGCCGTATCCTTGGTTTGTGCCGATGAGGCGAAACAACTGGTGGATATTGAGCGGCTGATTCAGCAACAATTGCCTCGCGAGGTGATGAAGGGGTTCGAGCCGGTTCACGCCGTTCCTGAGTCTGGCGCGCCAAAGCCGCTAAAACCGAAGAAACCGAAAAAGCCAAAAAGAGATAAACCTCGATCCGCAGATGATAGTGAGCAAAAAAGACCGCGACGTTCCGGTCGAAGTGAGCAAGGTCGAAGTGGTTCAGGTCAACGTGGCTCAAGTCAGCGAGGTTCGGGGGCTAATAAAGATGCCTCAACCAGCAGCTCTCCCTGGAAGAAGTAATGCATCCAAGCCCGTTTACAACTTATTGTAACGGGCTATCGTTGTTGAATGTGGTATTTAATCCCTTCGCCTGAGCCGCCAAGCCGGAATCAATAGCAACAACACCCACATAATCCCGACTGAACCGCCGCCTCCAGAAGAGCCGCTGTCATTACTTTCTTCACTGGCTGATATTTCAACTGAGTAGTCTTGGCTAGTCGTGCCTTGGCTATTAGTGATTTCCAGATTGAATGTTAACGAGGTATCGGTTTCAACCCTTGGCGCTTCAAACAGCAAGCGGTTGTCTTCGACACTGAAAGTGACAGATGGCCCTGATGTTTGTGTCCAACGATATTCGATTTGCTCATCT
>DFOV01000378.1:7286-9869 GCA_002376965.1 Gammaproteobacteria bacterium UBA3532 | reverse complement strand
GAAGGCAAGTGCGGCGGCAGCAAAAAAGCCAAAGAAGGTAAATGTGGCGAAGGTAAGTGCGGCTCATAGCGGTATATTAGTATGACCCGATTCCCTGTACAGGGTGCTGGGCTGGGGTTGCGGCGGGCTCTATTAGACCCGCTGCACTCTCGGGAGAACCTGCCCGTCGACTTTATGGAAGTTGCTCCAGAAAACTGGATGCATGTAGGTGGGGCTTTAGGTAACAAGTTTCGTCAGTTTACCGAGCAGTTCGACTTTGTTTGTCATGGCTTGAGCCTGTCCATAGGTTCACCTTCGCCATTGGATATGACGTTTTTAAAGGCATTGAAAGCGTTCTTGGATGAGCATAATATCAAGGCATATAGTGAGCATCTCAGCTATTGTAGCGACGATGGACATTTGTATGATCTTATGCCAATTCCGTTCACCGAAGAGTCTGCACATTATGTGGCTGAGCGTATTCGTATTGTTCAAGATGTGCTGGAACAACGTATAGCGATGGAAAATGTGTCGTATTACGCAGCGCCGGGTAAAGAAATGGATGAGATTGATTTTCTGAATATGGTGCTGGACGAAGCTAATTGCGACTTATTGCTCGATGTGAACAATATTTACGTCAATAGTATTAACCACGGCTACGACGCTGAAAGCTTTCTTGCGTCAATCCCTTGTGAAAGGATTAGCTATATTCACGTGGCTGGCCACTTTGATGAAGCGGAAGACCTGCTTGTCGATACCCATGGTGCGCCGGTAAAAGCCAACGTGTGGGATTTGCTTGCTCTTTGCTATCAGCAATACGGTGTCATTCCTACTTTATTAGAGCGCGACTTTAATATTCCTTCTGTTGATGAGCTGCTGAGTGAAGTTGGCCTTATTCATCAATTACAGAACCGTACGTTGGCTGAACAGCGACTTTCTCAAGCTGGTATCAATGCATAATATGTCAGAACGCTCGTTTCAACAAAAGCAGTTTGAGTTTGCTCGCCATATACGAGATCCCGAAAACGCTCCAATCCCTGAAGGAATTGAAGCGCGTCGAATGAAGATATATCGCGATCTATTTTATAAGAATATTGAAGGATTTATTTCGGGTGGCTTTCCTGTTTTGCATTCTATTACCGACGATGAACAGTGGCATGCGATGGTGCGAGATTTTATGGTACGGCATCGTTGCGAAACCCCTTATTTCCTGGAGATAACTCAGGAGTTTTTAGACTATCTCGAAAATGAGCGTGTCAATCCAGGCAACGATTACCCATTTCTTTTTGAGCTGGCTCACTATGAGTGGGTTGAATTGGCTTTGATGGTTTCTGATGACGTTCCAGATATGACGGGCGTCAATCCTGTAGCAGACTTAATTGATCACCCCGTGCAAGTTTCCCCCCTCGTTTGGAACTTGCAGTATACATTTCCAGTTCAACACATAGGTGAGGCCTACCTTCCCCAATCCGCTCCAGAGAAACCAACGCACATTGCTGTTTATCGTGATCGCCAGAATGAAGTTCAGTTTATGGAATTGAATTCTTTAACCGCACTGCTATTAGATAAATTGCAACAAGAGTCGGAAAGAACAGTGGGTGATATTGTCAGTGAGCTGCATGAGATGCTTCCACAGTTGCCTTTGGAACAATTTGTTGCCGGAGCACGTAAGACAATGGATGAATTTCTGAGGCGAGATATTGTTCTTGGTGCCAGAGTAGGGTAAGTTCTTTCATTTATCATTGTCGCAGGAACGGTATGAATCGAATTTTTACCGCGATGCTTGTGCTCTCAGCATCTCTAGTGGCCGGATGTGCCGCCAACCCAGAGTCTCCCTCTGATCCTTGGGAGCCTGTTAATCGTAAAATATATAGCTTTAACCGAGCTGTAGATAAAGCCATACTTAAGCCGGTCACACTTCAGTACGATAAGTGGATCCCACGTCCCATCGATGCGCGCGTTGATAGTTTTATTTCCAACCTTGATGATGTTGTCGTGGTTGCGAATGATGTGCTGCAGCTAAAGATGACACAAGGTGCGCGAGATACTGGACGCTTGGCGATCAACTCTACCATTGGCTTGTTGGGTCTTTTCGACGTAGCTTCTAGCATGGGGCTGCACAAGAATGATGAGGATTTTGGTCAAACACTGGGGTATTGGGGAGTTCCCACCGGCCCTTATGTGATGCTGCCATTCTTGGGGCCATCTACCGTACGTGATGCTGTTGGTGATACCGTTGATGGTTATATTGCACTGGACGATATAATCTTTGAGCATGATATTGATAGAGTTGGATTTCGCGGCGTAGAACTAATCAATAAACGCCAGAGCTTCCTCGACCAAGAAAAGCTTTTGGAAGAGTCCTTCGATGAGTATGTATTCTTGCGCGACGTTTATTTGCAGCGCCGTGAATTTTTGGTTCGTGATGGGGCGATCGAGACTGATCAGTCAGACAACATTGACTATGGCGATGATGAAGATCTGGATGATATCGAGAGTGCACTAGAGGCAGAGTTTAACTAGGAATATCGATAAGCGAGAGGTGTTGGTGGGCATCTCCCGCTAAAACAGCTGTTCTAAGCTTGTGTGCTGGGCTTGTGTGCT
>DFOV01000378.1:0-6973 GCA_002376965.1 Gammaproteobacteria bacterium UBA3532 | reverse complement strand
TTGTGTGCTGGGCTTGTGTGCTGGATTTACGTCAGCTGAGTGAATTCAGCTCCAACACTCAAAATACCGTCTTCAATGACTTCAGTGCGTCTGACTACGGCAGTACCGCACAGTGCTCGTGTCTTGACATTGCCCGGTTCAATATTGAAGTCGAGGATGTCGCCTATTTCCAAGGAACTGGCGGTAACAAAGGATACGCCGCTGGCACTTAAGTTTTCAACTTTGCCACTACCGTGCAAAGATTCTTGGTTATTTATCTCAAAATCAATTTCAGTATCAATATGCATTCGGATAAATTGGCGCTTTTCTGAATGCTCTCGACCTACAGTCATGTTATACCCCAGTCTACTACTACAATTACATGGTTTATTAATACCAGGATTTCATTGGTATATACTTTCGGCTAGTCTAACTGAAAAATACAAGAAGAGCTATTTTGGCTTGCTCATATAGCGGTTTAAGCCATCATCGGCGAGGTAGAAAGCACTATGGATGTTATTGACTTATTACGGGAAGCCAACGAACCCGTCCCAATACCGTTGGAGTTACCGGATGAAGATTTGCTGGTTGAAATCGAAGAACAAATCTTAATTGGATTGCCAGATGAGTTTAAAGCCTTCTTATTAACGGTAAGTGATGTCGTTTATGGCTCGGTAGAACCAGTAACGGTTACAGAAGCACAGTCTCACACCTACCTTCCAGAAGTTGCATCAAGAGCATGGGATATTGGTGTGCCCAGAGAGCAGATCCCGATATGTGAGTGTGACGGGGATTTCTTTTGCATTAATGAACAGGGTATTATCACTGCTTGGCGTGGCGAGCTTCAGCTGGAAGAGCAGTGGCCATCTATTTGGGATTGGGCTAAAGAGGTGTGGCTGGAATCCTAACCAGCGCAAAATATCGTAAAATTATCCTGCCCTGCGGAGGGAATATATAGAAGTTGTCGCCATCGTGTCTTGCGAACGACACTGCTTAAGTATCTTGAAGTCATTCGAGTATAGGGAGTAAACTGTCCATGTGAACACCTTGGTGCCGGTTTGCTATGCGAAAAATTATTCATTGTGATTGTGACTGTTTCTATGCCGCGGTGGAAATGCGCGATCATCCGCAATGGCGCGGTCGTCCGCTGGCAGTGGGAGGTCGCGGTCGACGAGGTGTTTTAACTACCTGCAACTATGAAGCGCGACGATTTGGGATACGCTCAGCCATGGCAACGTCGATTGCGCTTCAACAATGCCCGCATTTACTGGTTGTTCCACCGCGCTTTGCCCAATACAAGCAGGCCTCACAGCAAATCCACCAAATTTTTCAACGTTACACTCAGGAGATAGAGCCACTTTCACTTGATGAAGCCTATTTGGATGTCAGTGAATGTCGCATGTTCAGTGGCAGCGCAACGCGGATTGCTGAGTCGATACGTCGACAGGTAAAGAAAGAAGTAGGTATTGTCGTGTCTGCGGGTGTTGCTCCGAATAAGTTTTTAGCCAAGATCGCCAGTGATTGGCAAAAGCCGGATGGTTTGTTTGTTATTACGCCAGAGCAGGTTGATGCATTTGTGCGACAACTTACTGTGGAAAAATTGCACGGTGTTGGGAGTGTCACCGCTCGCAAGCTGAAAGAACAAGGATTGCATACTTGCGCAGATATTCGGTTGCGAAAAGAGCCTGATATGGTGAAAGCTTTTGGTAAATTCGGTAAGCATCTGTACTTACTGGCACATGGCACTGACGACCGTCCGGTACGCACCCAGCGAGAGAGAAAGTCGCTAAGTGTTGAGAGAACATTTAGTGACGACCTGCCTGGATTAGACAGTGTTCAAGACGCCATTAAGGGGTTACTTGATGAGTTAAAGCAGCGGATCCAGCGCTATCAAAGCTCGTTGTCGGTTCCGTGTAAAATGACCGGTTTGGTGGTTAAGCTCAAATTTAATGACTTTACTCAGACTACGGCGGAAAAAAGTGGTGAGATAAAACTGGATGACTTGAGCTCGCCACTCTATATCCAGCTGATAGCCGAAGCTTTTCAGCGTGGTCGGCGCCCGGTTCGCCTTGTGGGTCTTGGTGTCAGATTCAAGCCAACTTCCGCCGCACTCGGTGAGCAGTTGCGGTTGCCGGGAGTTTGAAAGCCTTAATTAGCGAAATTTCCAATATAGGCAATAAAGCCTATCCACGAAATGATTAATAGTCCCCACGGAAGGTATTGAGCCATACGGCTGGGTGATGGAGGGGGATCGGATACTTCGATTTTGTGGGTTTCTTGTTGCTGGCTAGCTTTCTTTTTTTGCTTATCTCGCTCGCGTGCTTTGGCTTTTTGTTGCTTTTTATATTGCTCGATCCCTTTTTGGATCCCTTGAGCAACCAGTTTAGTTTGCTCTTTGGTTTGCCCTGGTCGTTGATTAGCTTTGGCAAGGCGCAAGGCTTCGTCTTGGGTTTGAGGAGAGGGAGTTGAGTGCTTGTGTTTAACCATTGTTGTTACTATTTGTTATTTATCATTGCTGTTTGGGGAAAAATGGCGTTTGAGCCAGGTTGTTATTTGGGTAAAGGTTGTTGTTCGGGTAAAAAGGGGAAAGCGTCAGTATTCAGCTTTTGGGTGGCTTATTCAAGTGCTTTTGCAAAACCCGAAACAGCTCATCGGGTTCAAAAGGCTTAGGTACGTAATCATCAAGCCCTGCTCGTTGAGTTCGAGCAGGAGTTTCGGCCAGAACATCGGCTGTCATTGCAATTATCGGAATAGGGGAGTGAGCAGCTTGTGCCTTTTCGATTTCGCGGATCTTGCTGGTGGCCTCTAGGCCATCCATCACCGGCATATGGATGTCCATTAAAATCAGGTCATATGTATGCTTTTGGTACTTGTCGACAGCTTCCTGACCATTGTTAGCACAGCTGACTTGTAATCCATATCCTGAAAGTACTTCGGTGGCAATCATCTGGTTGATAACGACATCTTCAGCCAGCAAAACGTGACCAGATAAGCGTTGTGTTCCCAATGCTTCACTCTGTTGTGTATCCGGTTCGTCTAGTGGAATAGCCCCTTCTTGTTGCCGTTGTTTTAGTGGAAGGATTACCTCAAATGTTGTACCGACCTCTTCCTTGCTGCTGACGGTAATGTCTCCTCCCATTAATTCTATCAAGCGCTTGGTGATACTTAGGCCCAGCCCTGAACCACCGTATTTCCGTGTAATAGAGTTGTCGCTTTGGACAAAGGCATCAAACAACGTGGCGATTTTATCCGGTTGAATGCCGATTCCAGTATCCGTTACCCGAATGCGTAATATGCCCTTTTCAGTTTTATCCAGGTGACAGGTGACGGAGCCATTGTCGGTGAACTTAATCGCATTACTTAACAGATTCATAATGATTTGTTTAACGCGGGTGGGGTCCCCTTCCCATTTGCCATGGCAACTTGGATCGAAAATGTGGGTCAGGGTTAGGTGTTTTTCCTGGGCTTTAAACTGAAACATGTTTATCAGCTCTTCAACTAGCTTTTTTGGGGAAAAAGAGACTTGCTCCAGGGTGAGTTCGCCAGCTTCAATTTTAGAAAAATCGAGCACGTCATTGACTAGCTCCAACAATGTCTTTCCCGATTGATGTATCATTTTTAGCAAGTCGCGCTGGCGATTGTTGAGCGCTGTTTGCCTTAATAGATCCGAGCCGCCAATAACGGCATTGAGCGGGGTGCGTATTTCATGGCTCATTGCGGCGAGAAAAAGGCTTTTGGCGCGATTGGCCGACTCGGCTTTGTCGGCCAGGTGTTGAGCCTCCTTATTTTGTTCGACTAGAATTTCATTCAACTCTTCAGTTTTACGGTTAGCCTCTGCGATTTCCTGAGTTCTTTCTGTTACACGGAGTTCAAGAAGCCTGTTCTGGCTTTTTAAATAGAACTGCATTTCGCGAATGTTACCAATCACAAAGTAACCCAACAGAATGGCCAGAATAACGATGCAAATCACCATGATAATGATGGTGTTAATTTGGGTTTGAATGCTTTGTTCTTGGGTTGACAGTGAGTTGTCTAAGTTGTTGAGGTGGGTGATGGCCTTACCCTGAAGCCGGCTGGCCAATTCAGTACTCTGATGACGGAGCTCTGTAATATCATGGATAATATTCATACTGGTTTCCTGAGTTCCATCTAAAACGCCAATAAATGCCAGGCGCTTGATTTTCTCCAGCGTTTTTTGCATGTTATCCAACACCGGACGAACAATTGCCTGCAGTTCACCAGACTGTTTGTCGGTGGCGGTGATAAGCGCGGCCAGTTTGCCCTCTGTTTCTTGCTGTTGTTGGCGTAGCGATCCTGGTCTACGTTGGGTGCTTAGACGGCGAATATTTTGCAACACCTGTAAGCTTTGATTGAGTATCAGTGGTAGTTGCTGGGTAACGAGCATGGCGCGATGGCGATCCGTTGCCGATGATATATGCATCACGTCAGAGAAATAAGCAATGGTTTCGTAAGTATTGTAAAAAATGTTAAGACAGCTATCTGCCAGTTGGCTGGATAAGGCGGTCATTCGGGTATTTTGACGTTGAATAACGCAGTCTTCCAGTTGAGAGCTTATGTCCGCAGAAGGTGGAAGATGACGACGAAGTTCTTTCACAACCCGGTGAGCAAGAGCGAGAACATCAAGCTGGTCATCTGCAGTCATTTGGGTCGGTGATGCTGGCGTAGCTAAGCGTTGAGCGAACAGGCCATTGAGCAGGGTTAACTGCTTTACGGTCTCTATTTGGGCACGTTGGCGTGCTGCTATAGCTAAGTCCTGTGTGAGCTGGCTTATGTAAAGGTAGACAATGAAAATCAAAGGAAGAATCAGCAGCACAGCTGTCACCAGTAGTCGGTATGCCACCTTGGATACACCGACAGGTGCCCGGCGGTCTTTTCGTTGCTTGAACGCATTTAACATGGGAGCGGTGCTATATCGAATACAGAATACATAGCAAAAGTTTAGTTGCAAACTAGGCATTTGGGTATGCGCAATTTTTGCGAAACCGTCAGCGGTGTCTAAACTGATTTAGTGGAGTCCTTTCATTTTGAGGTAAGTATTTTGCGGGTTGTTCGATATTGTTTGTGGTCATTGTTATTCGCTTGCGGAGCCCAACCAGCTTGGGCGGCGGAACAACAGCGTTTACAGGGAATGAGCCTGGATGATCTATTAATGCAACGCACTGCGATGTATGAAGTATCTGAGACCGCATCGGGGGTAAATGAAAGCTTGCGTGACGCACCGGCGGCAATGTTGACTATTGATCAGCAAACCATACAACGGCGTGGATATGACAGCTTGGACGACCTGCTAATCGATTTGCCGGGATTTGATGTAATTACGACGAATGGCACCATGCAGGTGGTAGCCTATCAACGTGGTTATCGAACTCCTTGGTTCCAACGCACGCTCTTTTTGGTCAATGGCCGAGTCGACAATAACCTTTGGAACCACTCGGTTCAGCTATCGCGTCAGTACCCTATGAATATTATTGAGCGGGTTGAAGTATTATATGGCCCAGCAGGAGCTGTCTATGGTCCGAATGCCTTTCTAGGGGTGATCAATGTGATTACTAAGGCGGCTGAACAACAGGCTCATTATTCTGCATCGGTACATTATGGCTCCAATAATACGGCTGCATTGGATATCTTTACCAGCGGTCAGTTAAGCGAGCTTAGCTACCAGTTAGGCGCCCGCGTATTCCGTAGTGACGAGCCTGGTATTGATGACTACGCCGAGTGGGGCTACACCGATGAATCGAGGTTGTATGATGTCGAGGCATGGGGTGCTGGTATTGGTGACGGAGTTGATTCGGTAACTGGCCAATCAAGTCCGGCTGGGGATGTAAATGTTAATGGCACGATAGATTCTGGCGAAAAATACAATGGCAAACGCCTAGGTCGCTTTGCCGATCCAAGTGAAAACCAAGGGTTATATGCCGAGTTGGAATGGCGTGATTGGAGTGCGGGGTTCATGCACTGGGAGACTGATGAGGGCTATGGGCCGTATTATTCATTCTCTGATGCTCAGCCTAATTCCTCTTGGTATCACGAGTCTTTGCAGACGTTTTTGCACAATACCTCTCGCTTTGGAGAACCCTTCCAGTTAGATAGTGAGTTGCTATATCGTGAGAGCCGTGTGGGGGGCGATTGGGTTGAGTCATTTGGTAACTTTGTAAGTCTGTCTGATTGGAACAGCTTCAATTCAGCCTGGCGGCTTGAGCAGCAATTGCAGTGGCAGCCCAATGCAAGGCTGAACCTATCGGCTGGATACAAGTATGAGCAGAAGACACTAACCAAAGCCTATATGATCTGTAACTATTGGGACGGAACCGGCTATTGTCCTGAGCAGGCAGAGAGTTCGAGTACAGGCTTTTCTTCCGATGGTTCAGGGGTGGTGGAAGCCGGTGCAATTTCTTCTGAAAACTATACGACGTTGCCGCCTCGTTTTGATGCGGACTCAGTTTCCAGTGACAATCAAGTGCAAACCATCGATCGCGGCGGTTTTATACAGGGTATTTATGAGCTGGGCGATTGGCGGCTAAACGCTGGTATTCGCTGGGATCAGAACAGTATTTACGGCAGTGATTTGAATCCCCGAGGCGCAGTGATATACCATGCCACGCCCCGCACGACCTGGAAGTTAATATATGGCGAAGCAATTCAGGAGCCTTCGCCCAAAGATTTATTTGGTAGCTTTAATGGCCGAGCGGCCAATCCAGACCTAAAACCCGAGAAGGCAAAAAATCTTGAGTTCGTTGTGGTTCATCAAACCCGCTATCTACTCAATGATATGTCGCTATTTTTCGCTAATTATGACAACGTGATTGCTGGTGCAACCAATGTAGGGAAGCGCAAGATCAAGGGCTTTGAATATCGTGGCCAGTATCGCTTCGATAATGTGCTGACTGGTGTTTCAAAAATTACAGGTAATTTTTATTACACTTATACCGAAGCGAAAGCCGAACACCAATACGACAATGTGCTGGGAGAGTGG
>DFOV01000095.1 GCA_002376965.1 Gammaproteobacteria bacterium UBA3532 | reverse complement strand
TCAATCTTTTGGCGAAATACCAGCTCTGGCGATAACCATGTTTATCGCATTGAGAATGGTCAAATCGCTGCGACTCATGCTTTGCCAAAGGTTTCAGATACCGCTTGGCAGATTGCCGCAACCGGCGACTTTGATGCCAATGGTGTTGACGATGTTTTATGGCGTCATAGTCAAAGTGGGGCGAACTATCTTTATTTGTTGAATGATCAACAGCAGATTCTGTCGATGACACAGTTCGTCAGTGTCTCCGATACCAATTGGCAGGTAGCCGGGGCGGGCGATTTTAATCGAGATGGATTTACCGATATCTTATGGCGTCACGCTGAAACGGGTCAAAACTGGGTTTATTTGCTCCAAGGCAGCACGCTGATTGGCAGTCAGCCGTTAAATGTTGTGGCTGATCAGTCATGGCAGATCAAGGCCGTAGCTGACTTTGATAATGACGGCTTTAGCGATGTGTTATGGCGCAATACGGTTAGTGGCGACCTTTATATCTATTTTATCCAGCAGAGCGTTATTCATAGTGTGAAAAAACTGGCAACTGTAGCCAATAATGATTGGCAGATTGCCAGCGTCGCGGACTTTGATGGTGATGGCATTAGCGACATTTTATGGCGCAATCAGGCCACAGGTGCAAACTACATGTATTGGTTGGATGGGGCTACTTATCAAGGGACGCCACTGAATACTATTGCTGATCTGAACTGGATGGTAGCTGGCAGCGAAGATGTCAATGGTGATGGTTCAGCTGATTTGCTATGGCGCCATAACCAGTCTGGCGACAACTATTTTTACCTTCTGAATGATAGAAAAATTGCCAAAATACAGAAGTTGAATACCGTTGCGGATAGCAACTGGAAAGTCGCTGGGATGCTAGATAGTCGAGGCGTTAGCTCGGTGTTTGTGAACCAGTTTATTGTGGAGAACAAAGATCCTGATGCGCATCCTGTTACTTTTGGCTTGGCTTTTCCTCCAGGAGAAATTGTTAACGGTTTAGCGATTAACGATAGTTCGGGGAATCCTGTACAACACCAATCTGATGCAAAAGCTCGCCATAGCGATGGTAGTTGGCGACATGCCGTTATTACCCTAGTGGTGCCGCCGGGTAGCAGCCAGTATAGCTACACTGCAGGAAGCGCGCACACCAAACCTGATCCGCTACTTCCTTCCGCTGCGTTAAATGACATTTCAACGTCTTTAAGTCTATCAATTGATGGCCAGGCTTATTCAGCAACGCTTGATTTGCAGTCGAATGATTTTGAACAAATTTTATTTGGCGATCTGCTCAATGAATGGCGGTTTGCGCTCCCTGTTGTTGATTCTCAAGGCTCACCGCATCCTCATTTGCAATGGTACGTTGGGTTACGCCGTTATGAAACGACGCCAGCATCCTACCGAGTTGAATATGTGCTTGAGAACAACTGGGCCTATCAGCCAGATCCTCATAATATTGATTACGATGTAGATATCCAGTTGAATGGTGAAAGCGTTGCCTCTCACTCCTTAACTCACCTACACCACGCTCGGTGGCGCGATGTTATTTGGCATGGTGGTTCTGGAAATACCCATGTACGTCATAATCTTGGAGCGCTCGTTAAATCAGGCGCAATTCCCGCTTTGGACCCGCGCACCGAAATATCACAAGACACGATTGCAGGTTATGCTAACCAATGGAGTCAGGTGGATACAGGCCCGATGGGGATTGGTACGGTCGAAGACTATATGCCGGCAACTGGCGGGCGCGGCGATATCGGGCCATTACCTAGCTGGACATCGCACTATTTATTGACGATGGCTCCAGAAATATGGAACACCGTGGCCGGTAATGGACGGTTAGGGGGGAGTTGGTCGATCCACTATCGAGATAAAAACACGGGCCTTCCGGTGAGCTTAGACGATTATCCTCGTATGACTCTGCTTGGTAATCATTCAGATACTTATAATCCAGCAACCGATCAGTTTGAAGCTTTCCCCGATTGTGGCCCAAATGGCTGTTCACAGCCGGGGCAGCGGTCGCCAGATACAGCGCACCAGCCATCACTGGCTTTTGTTCCCTATTTGCTGACTGGGGATTATTACTACTTAGAGGAACTACAATTTTGGGCCAACTGGAACATGTTTCGAGCCAACCCTGGCTATCGACAAGCTGGCGATGGTTTAGTCAAATCCGATCAAGTTCGTGGTCAGGCCTGGAGCTTAAGAACCTTAGCCCAAGCAGCATTCATCACCCCTGATGCGCACCCGATGAAAAGCTATTTTGAACAAAAAATGGCTAACAATATCGAGTGGTATAATGCCCAATATGTTGAAGCAGCACACAATCCTCTAGGCTGGATATCCCCGCTATTATCAGAAGACATTGACGATGATGGTAGTGATGAAATTGTGACCTCACCGTGGATGGATGATTTCTTTACTTGGGCAGTCGATTACGTCTATCAGCTAGGATACCAAGATATTCGTCCGATGCAGGTCTGGAAATCGACCTTCCCAGTAGGGCGCATCATTGGAGAAGGTTATTGCTGGTTAAGAGGTGCTCCATATCGATTGGCTGTTCGAGACGATAACAACGAAAACAATCAAACCTT
>DFOV01000159.1 GCA_002376965.1 Gammaproteobacteria bacterium UBA3532 | reverse complement strand
CTTTCAAGTTTGAGGTGCGTACCTCACCATGTCCTGTAGCCGCCTCTCCGTGGGGGCCGCAAAGCCTATACCGGTGGTTTCTTGCGTTGGGGACGCGGGGAGGGCTGTGGGGGTTATGGGGTAGAAATATAGTTTATAGCTGTGAAAGAGTTATTTTTTGGTATTAAGTCAGTTTATTAAAACTAACATCCTGGTGAATTGGGAACCCTATAAATAGTAAGAGATAATCCCGTTCGAAGTACTCTAATGGGTCACCTCTGCTGTTTGACGAATATGTGATGTATCGGTTGTAGAGCAGTGCCAGGCTATTTTGCTAGAGGATAGCCAACAGGAAACACTGGATAATTATTTTCCCTATAACAACAACCGGGGACTGTTATGAATAAAAAAAGGGTTTTAATACCTGCTGCTGGAAGCTTGCTGCTGCTTACTCAAGGCGTGTTAGCAGCGATCGAGTCGAATTATGGTTCTATGTATTTGCCTGGCTCGCATGACAATTGGCAACCAGGTGCAACACCAATGGAGCTTGTGCAAGACAACTCCTGGATGGTAGAAATGAATTTTGCCGCTGGAAGCGAGTTCAAATTCACACCAAATGATAATTGGAGTGTTGCTTTTGGTAATGGCGATGCCAATGTCGTTATTAATGATGCCGGAAGTTATCGCGTATACTTCTACGACGATTCCAATACCTACAAAGTCCACAAGGCACCGTTTAACTTCTTATCAAATTACGGCTCAATTGGTGTGCCAGGCGATCAAAATACCTGGAATCCTGCTAGCTCAGCACTAGAACTGGTCGATGACTATGCTTGGGAAGGTGAAGTTCAATTGACCATTGGTGACAACTTTAAGTTTGCCGCCAATGGTGGATGGGCTGTCAATTGGGGTGCCAGCTGCACTCAGGGAGGAGACAATAACGTTCATAACGAGGCAACCGGAACCTACCGGGTCATCTTCTACGAGCAAAGTGGTTGTTACGATCTTGAAGCGAAAGGTTCGAGTACTGGATTTCAGACCAGCTATTCCAGCATTGCTGTTCCAGGAACCCATAATCAGTGGGGCTTTGCTGATCAAATGACCCTGATTGCCGACTATACCTGGCGTATAACGGGGCTATCCTTAACTAATGGTGGATTCTTCAAGTTCGCGGCAGACAACAACTGGAACATGAACTGGGGCGCGAATTGTATGGCCGCTGGCGACGACATTGGCGTACCAGACGGTTCAGGCAGCTATACATTAACCTTTGATGAAATGTCTGGTTGTTACACTTATTCCAATGGTACGGTTACCGTCAATCAGCCTCCTGTAGCTAATGCTGGCAACAATATCACTGTGACAGAAGGTGATACCTATACCTTAAACGGTAATGGTTCATCGGATAGTGATGGTAATATCATTTCTTATTCTTGGGCTGGTGATGGCTCAACACTTAATGGCGCTACTCAGACGCTGACTGCTGGCGCACCTCGCTCTATTACCTACACCCTTACCGTCACCGATGATGATGATGCTACTGATACCGATACGGTCACATAACGATTCAGAGCGGAACGGTCGAGCCACTGTCTGATTATGACGCGATGCATCTTCCAGGAACGATCAACAACTGGACATTTGCAACACCAATGACATTGGTGGCCGACTATACTTGGACGGCTGAAGTGACCTTCACTGGTGTTGGTGACGCCAACGGCCCAGAGCGCTTCAAAGTTGCAGCTAACAACGCATGGGCAAACAATTGGGGTGTTAATTGTGTCGCTGATGGCGACGATATCGTGCCACAGTTTGGCGCAGGCGATTATCTCTTAACATTTAACGAGCAAACGGGTTGCTTAACCCAGGAGTTACAAGAAAGCATCGTTGCTGATGCTGGGCCAGACATCGAAATTGGCGCCAACTGTAGCACGGTCTTGTCGGCAGTTCGCTCACAAGGTTCTGGTTTAAGTTATGCTTGGAGCAATGGCGGTTCAGCAATGCGCACCGAAGTTGGCCCTTTAACTTCCAGCCAAACCTACACTCTGACTATAACGGATCAGGATGGAAATACGGCTCAAGATGATGTGATTGTATCCGTGGGTGGTGCTCGCGCCATATGTCAGGAAGGCGTGGTAGAACACGGATTTCCAATGGGCGGTGAAATCACCAGCGGCAACTATAAGTTCGAACTTGCCTATCCGAACTTGGAAGATTATTTCAAGTGGGTGACCTATGTTGAGAA
Organism: Gammaproteobacteria bacterium UBA3532; assembly: GCA_002376965.1. GTDB lineage: Bacteria > Pseudomonadota > Gammaproteobacteria > Enterobacterales > UBA3532 > UBA3532. The sequence continues at coordinate 1,647 of DFOV01000159.1, read as the reverse complement.
CGACGGCCAGTATGTCTATGTAGTTGACCGCGATGGACAGGTCATGGCTTTCGAAGATAACCAAAATGTTATGCCTGCTGATGTACGCACCATTTTGGATATCAGTAATAAGGTAACCAATGAGCATGAAATGGGTTTATTAAGCATGGCGTTCGATCCGAACTATGCCAGCAACGGCCATTTTTATGTGTTCTATAGTAGCCCACAAGGTACAGGTGCCCAAGGCGATTCTGTTGTTGAGCGCTATACGGTGAACAACCCTGCCAACCCAACTTCCGCTTCTAATCCGGTGGAGATTATTCGCGAGCCACAACAAGGGCGCGAGCATAAAGGGGGGCAAATTCAATTCCATGATGGCTACATGTTCGTTTCATATGGTGATGGAGACTGGGGTAAGTGTGCTGATCAATCTCTCGCAGCAGAGTGTGCGAATGAGCGTGCCAACAACAACAGTCAGGATTTAACTAACCTGAAAGGCTCTATTATTCGAATTGCGGTAGATGCCAACGGCAACTACACCATCCCATCAGATAACCCATTCCTGAATGAGCCTGGAGCGCGCGGCGAGATTTACGCCTACGGTGTACGCAACCCGTGGCGCTTCAGCATTGATACTGATGGCACTATCTGGGAAGGCGATGTTGGCCAGGATGACTGGGAAGAAGTTAACATCATCGAAAAAGGCAAAAACTACGGTTGGCCGATCTGTGATGGCCCGAACAACCGAGGTGTGATCGGTGGCGATGCCAGCGTAGATTGCTCTGCTGACCCATTTGTTGCGCCAGAAACAGGTTATCAGCATGGTGCAGACAGCGCTTCAAGCCTGATCGGTGGTTTTGTCTATCGCGGTGGTCAGTTGCCAGGACTTGAAGGTAAGTATGTTTATGGTGACTACGATACCGGTCGTATATGGGCTGCTACCCGTGGCCAGGATTCAGAAATTATCGTTAATCGTACTTTCCCTGAGTTTATGACGACCTTTGGTCAGGATACGACAGGCAACTTGTTAATCGGCTCATTCGAAATCAAAGATGGTGGTTCGGCTAAATCGAATATCTGGAAGATGGTCGACCAGGATGCGGCGCAAACTGTTATCCCATCTGCACTTTCTGAATCACGCCTGTTCACTGACCTGGTCAACCTGACACCAGCTCCAGGGGTTAACGAATACTTCGTCAATGCTGAGGCTTGGAAAGATGGAGCAAGTGTACGTCACTTTATCGCTAAGCCTGTCGATAGCGATATTGATTTCTCAAGTACTTCTCTATGGGCATTCCCTGAAGGTACAGCGTTGATCGAACATATTGAAATACCGGTTAATGCGTCTGGTGATATGCGTAAAGTGAACACCTTGGTACAACTTCGTCAAGCCAGCGGTTGGTCGCTAATCAACTACGAGTGGAACGCTGCAGGAACCGACGCAACGCGTGTTACATCGGGCCGAGTTGCTTCTTTCTCGCAATATTTCAATGGCTCTGTTCGCACAATCAAGCGTGATATCGTTGAAGGCGGAAGCTGCAATTCTAACGACTGCCGAGCCATTGGTGGTGTTGCTGTTCGCGCTGCACAGCTTAATCGTAACGTCAGCTACAGCAGCGGTTCACAAAACCAGTTGGATGCATGGGAAGAGGTTGGTATGTTCAGTGG
>DFOV01000064.1 GCA_002376965.1 Gammaproteobacteria bacterium UBA3532 | reverse complement strand
GGGCTAACGATAAGCGCCTGACTCACGCCTAGATCACCAGCAACCGGAGCCTCACCGCACACGCCCATTTGCGAAAGCGGCGTGGTAAAACGCAAATCGATATTCACGCGCATCGCATTTTCTGGGCGATGGCAAAACGAGCAGTTGGCATGTAAGTAGGCTTTAGCACGTTGCTCGATAGACGCATTCACATCACTTGGGCTAGGCATGCCATCCATTGCCAGTGTTTGCTCATGTAATCCGACATTAATAATCTGGTGGTCCATCATCTGTTGCCACGACTCATTCGCTGGCATGTTATTTGGCCCCGATTTTAGCTGCAATAATTCGGCGCTTAGTGAACGATAAGACGCTTCGGTATGACACATCAAACACTGGGTAGACGATGGATATTGCCATTCTTGATTACCGAAGGTTTTACGCTCACCAAACAAGCGCAAGTCTGCATCACTGCCATCATCGCGCCAGGCATATGAATACCCAGTCCACCCACCATTTTGATGGTGAACCAGCAAGCGCGTTTCAATAAGCTGATTATTTAGCCAGAAATCTTTCGCTAACACGCTTCCAGCGGGAAAAACCAAATCGCCATCAGCCACCAGATCAGCCTGCTCATGGTCAGGCACCATCAACCAGCGATGCTTTTCTGCACCGTCTGACCAAAGCGGACTATTCACGCTATAGGGCCGCAAAACTGTATTAGCAACTGCGGGATTGCTTGCTCGAAAACAACCGGTTTGTGATAACCGAGTTGGCACATTTGATGGCGCGGAGGTTTCATTGGTGACTATCTGAAAAGCAACATCATTCAGTGCAAACAGCTCGCCATCCAGGCTTTCCGCAAAAGACACCTGCCCAGGCCCTGTGCCCAAGACAACGCGGCTGGCTTCGCCGCTTTGGGCATCGTAGTCAATTGACCAAAGGGTGTTGTTTAGCCAGTCACCATAAATATAGCGGCCCACCAGATTGGGATATTGGCTGCCTCGATAGACATAGCCACCAATCACACTAACGCCTTCATTATTAATGCCTGTTTGGTTCTCAACAACAGGATCAATCAGGTGTTCAAAATCGCCAGGGCAATTGTTCTGATCGACCTGCGGGTGATCGAAAAAGCATAAACTCCCCTCTTTCAGCGGCCAGCCATAGTTGCCACCTTTGATCACCAGGTTAACTTCTTCACGCGTAGACTCGCCCACGTCACCTAGCCATACATCGCCGGTCACCTGATCAATGCTAAAGCGCCACGGATTGCGAAAGCCATAGGCAAACACTTCTGGCGCAAACTGGCTGTCGGTCGCAAACGGATTGTCGGCAGGCACACCATAGGTTTGACCATTTGGTACATTCACCACATCAATACGCAGCACCGTGCCATACCAACTGCCAGGGTTTTGCGCTTCGTTATTACCCCATTCACCGCCATCGCCAAACGAGATGTACAAATAGCCATCTGGGCCAAAAGCCACATGGCCGCCATTATGATTAAAGAAGGGTTGCGTCAGGGTGAGGATGCGCTGCTCTGAGCTGGGGTCGAGCACGCCGTTATTCATGGTGAAGCGAGAAAGCACAGAGCGACTCTCATCATCCCAGGGAATACTCGGATCGTGCTCAGAAACAAACTCAACGTAAGATACATAAACATAAGGGCGAGCGGGATAGCTCGGATCAAAGGTGAAACCGAGCAAGCCTCGCTCATCAGCATCAATCACCAAATCACTGATGTTCAGGATATCGACGGGAATGGCTTGCTCATTAACATTCGGCACCCGCGATATATAACCGCCTTTAAAACCCAAATACCAGTTTTCTGGCTCGCCAGGCGCTTGCTGCATAAATATCAGTTTACCCCGTGCCTCAGGGTCAAACCACTGACCGCCAAAGTAGGCTTCGAAAGCAACACTATTGGCCGGTGGTGGTGGCGGATCAAACACACCACAATGACTGGTTAAATTGCCAGCCAGCTGCCATTCAGCAGGAATGGAGAGCGCCAAAGAACCTTGCTCAATGATATGACGGCCATCAAGCATGTAAACATACATATCACCAGAGACCGCATGCCGCCACACAATATCAAACCGTCCATCATTATTGGTGTCTGCAAGGTTGGCCATCTGCCATTCAGGCGGCACAGTTTGAATAGCCGACGATTCAACAATAGATTGGCCATTAAGCAAATAAAGCCACAGCATTCCCGAGCTAGCATGGCGCCAAAGAATATCGGCCAGACCATCGCCATTTGCATCTTGTACAGCCGCAATGCGCCAAGCCAAATCACCTACCACATTGATACGGCTCGACTGGGCAATCTGACCTGTAGACATTCTATACAGCCACACCGCCCCACTTTGGCCATGTCGCCATACAATGTCATCGGTTTCGTCACCATCAACATCACCCACACCAGCAATATCCCAATCTAAATCAGAAACCAGCGCCAATTGGCGAGACGACTGGATCTGATGGCCGTTCATTAAATACAGCCAATGCAAACCAGTCACATTATTTCGCCAGATAATATCAGCGCTTCCATCACCATTAACATCTCCCACCCCAGCAATATCCCAATCACCAACCGGCACCTGATTGACCCGGTGCGACCCAACCAACTCGTTTCCACGCATCAAGTAAAGCCAGTTCACTCCCGATGTTTGGTGACGCCATAAAATATCCAAGTGGCCATCGTTATTAAAATCCGCCGAACCAGCAACGTGCCAGTCCGTATCACTGACCGAGCTATGAGGCTGGCTCCAGGCAAGGGCATGTCGGTCAATTTGATGGATATAGGTTTTACCTGTCTGGCTATTTAGCCAGTAGGTGCCGACGGTGCCGTTGGCTATCGTGGCAAGGCAGGACAAAGCAAAAACGGCGAGAGCTCGCATTATTCTATTCCTGTGATTTTTTGGTGTGTGATTACTATAGTAGGGCATCGGGAAGCATTGAGTAACAAAGCCAAGGGTTAAACGGAATGTTTTTTCATACAAGCGGACTTTATACTGGTGCGTTATAATCCTCCCTCACAGCTCCAATAGTAAGGCTTCACTACCCATGCTAAGAAAAATACGTCACGCTCTCGTTTTATTCGTCCTTTCTCCCCTAGCGTTCGCATCCGACGGACTCATCTCCGTTGAAAGTCACTATTCAGTTAAAGAAACGGCCGACCGCTTCGAATCTCTTATCAAGAAAAAAGGACTAACACTATTCACTCGGATCGATCATCAAAAGAATGCAGCAGGCGTTGACTTGCCGTTGAATGCATCGGAGGTCATCATTTTTGGCAACCCCAAAATAGGCACGCCGCTGATGCAATGCTCCGAGCTTATTGCTATCGATTTGCCCCAAAAAGTGCTGATCCGCGAAGATAACGATAAGAAAGTCTGGCTATCTTACAATGACCCTGAGTACTTAAAAGAGCGACATCAGGTTAAAGGCTGTGAACCTATCTTGGAGAAAATTGCAGGTGCATTAAAAGGGCTGTCGAAAGCCGCCGCTGAATAATATCCATCCCCAAACCGTACTGAGCACTTGTATTCGTTATCGACAACGGGTGACATTTTTGAGTACAACCGTGGGAAATTGGGAAAGTGCAACATTGTAAAGCGCCTTGTAACGAAGCGTTGCGAAGCCCAACAAACTTACCTATGATCGGATAAGGCATAAAAACGAGCAGCGACATGGCATATCAACAGCTCCCCCTAGGCACCAGCGATTTTAAAAATCTGATCGAGCAAAATAAATATTACGTCGATAAAACTCTATTTATCGCGGATATTATTAATGGCTCGGATATAACACTTCTACCCCGCCCACGCCGTTTTGGTAAAACGTTGAATATGTCGATGCTGAATTATTTTTTTTGCAACCAGCAAGATTATCGTTATTTGTTTGATGGGTTGGCTATTGCAGACAATGCCGATGCCATGAAACATTGCGGCCAGTATCCGGTGATATTTTTGTCGTTTAAGGATGTGAAAGTTCCGACGTTTGAGCGCTGTTTCGATAAATTACAATACCTTACTCAGCAACTATTCATCGCTCACGCAGGTTTATTAGAAACCGACATATTCGGTGAAAAGGAACGCGAGCAATTTTTGGCGCTCCTCAATGGGGATGCCAATCAAAACCTGATAGAGCAAAGTATTCTGCTGCTATCCACCCTTCTTCATCGCCACCACCAAAAGCCCGTGGTCATTATCATCGACGAATACGACATGCCGATCAACTGTGCCTACACCTATGGCTATTACGAAGAGTTAGTAGGGTTTTTACGCAACCTGTTAAGCGGTGCGTTCAAGGATAATTCTTCGCTGTTTAGAGGCGTGATGACGGGCATTTTGCGTATTGCGCGAGAGAGCATTTTTTCGGGATTAAATAATGTTGATGTATGCACGCTAACCAGCCCACGTTATGCACCTTACTTTGGTTTTAGCGAAACAGAAACTGAGCAGGTTTTGAAAGATTACGATTTGATCTATGAAGTTGATGCCATCCGCACTTGGTATAACGGCTATAACTTTGGTGAGCACACCATCTATAATCCTTGGTCGATTATAAGCCTGGCACTCAATAACGGCACTATTTCACCCTACTGGCTCAACACCTCAGACAACGCCTTAGTGCGCGATTTGATAGCTAGCGCTTCCCTAAAGGTAAAACAAGAATTAGAAAATTTGTTGATGGATGATAACGCCGTTGTTCGCAAGCGATTGAATGAAAATATTGTGTTTCGTGATATTAATAGTAGCGATGACTCGGTTTGGAATTTCTTACTATTTTCTGGTTATTTAGCTTATAAAAACAAGCAATTGATAGATAAGCGCACCTATGTTGATTTATGCATTCCGAATATGGAAGTCGCTTCTTTTTATGAAGACGCTATCCTGGCGTGGTTTGATGAGCAACCTTCTAACGACTTAACCTTGGAAACCCTGTTATCACTGCTGCTTAAAGCAGATTTTGACAGTTTCGCTAAAGCATTTTCTCACTTCTGTGCAGATACTTTCAGTTACTTCGATGTAAAGGGCAAGCAACCGGAACGCTTTTACCACGCCTTTGTCCTCGGCATGTTGGTGCAGTTGCAGAACAGCCATACCATCAAAAGCAACCGCGAAAGTGGCTATGGGCGCTATGATGTTTGCCTTATTCCTCACGACAAAGGCCAAGCGGGATTTGTGTTTGAATTTAAATCGGTGGATGAGCAGGATAACCTAACGCTAGAGCAAGCATGCGAGATAGCCCTCAAGCAAATCGAGAAAAAACAATACGTTGCCGAGCTACATGCCCTTGGGATTGAAACCGTCCATCCGATTGCCATTGCCTTTGAAGGCAAACGGGCGTTGGTGCAGGTGGTGGAGTAACTGGCGGCTAGCGTAAAAACAACTCGCCGCCTTCTGGCGTAACCCGCACCACAAGATGTGAAAAGCGCTGTCCTTGCTCCTGAAAGTGCTGCCATAAATCGGCAGCGGCATTCAAGGGCGGATAGATTTCTTTTAGGTTGACGACCTGCATCTCCTCGGATTCGCTTAAGCGCGCGCGGCATTCGGCGCTGATTTTGTTGTCTTCAACGCTGACCACCAGCATGGCGTCAAAAAAATCCGCGGGTAGCGATTCAGCCACATGGTGGCATATGCAATCAATCAGTGGTGTCTCGAAACTCATCTAAGCTCTCCCATCGTGCAATATTTCGTGCCACATTTAATCCGCCATACTCATCTTCTAACTCAAATAGCTTTTCGCGACCACCATAAAAATACTGCTCCAGCAAGGGGTCGAGCTTGGTTTTGGCGATGATGTGGTCGTCGCTGACTTCCACCAGCAGCTTGTTCCAGACGGTGCCGTCTTGGGTGGTGCTGGCGTAGTAGGCGCGTATGGCATCGTTAATAACATCAATATCATCCATTATCAACGCAGCCGTTTTGGTCACCCCATCGAGGTCTTCATAATAAAGTTTCGAGCTGCGCCAAAAACGCCCTTCTCTATCGTAGGCGAAACAATTCCAGCCTTTTTTTGCTTCCTTATTTCTTTCCCTTACTCTCAACAACAGTATTTTTGCTATGCGAACGATGTTTTCATCCTGCATGAAATACTCCTATAGGTTATTGAACTTGAAGTTTTCTGGGTCGGCTTGATTCACCCTATAACTCCCCCGATAGCTATCAGGAATATCGGCATGGGTCGAATACTTAAACTCAATATCTACCCGCACACTGTTTCCTGCATCGAGCTCTCGCGCCCAAGCTCGTTCCATATTAAACCAATTTTCCTTATGCAGGTTTTGGTTTTGCGCGCGTAGCTGCGGGAATATGTTAATGTTCTCACCGCCACCTAAAAACAGTGTACCAAAGATGTGTCCACCATCGTACGGTTCGTTGCCCAAGCGATTGCCGGTTTTGGCATTCGTCGATTGATTCTTTGGATGGCGATACAGTGCATTTCGCTCTTTGTTGGCAACTGGGGAGAGTGCGCATGTTTTTTAGGTGACTGTCTTATTATTTTCAGGTGACTGTCTTATTATTTTCTCGATTTTTTTGGCGAAGCTAATCTCTTAATTTAGGCGCAAATTCATTTGGTGCAATCACGTTCCAAATAAGAGTTTTTACCGATTCCCAAACGCTATTTTCGTCTTGATCAACGCCGATAAAATCCACAGCCTGAGATGCTGCAACCCAACTCCATTCTGGATCAGCGCAAGCTTCAACTATTTCCTTCTTTAGTGCTTCCACATACTCTGGACTGGCTTCGATCATTACTTTAAACCCATCCACGTATTCTTCGTAACTATATCCATGCTCTGAAGAAAATTCGCCAAGGGCTCTATTAATATATCTATATTCTTTCATTGAGACCTCTATTGAATCGGGAATAAAGTATTTAGCTCGAAATTTCCAGTGCTAGGATTCAGCTGATATCTTGCTTCAACTTTTGTTAGATTATCAATTTTTATTGGATTCCCTGATTTTTAGGTGGCTGTCTTATTTTTTAGTTCGCACTTTTTCATTTTGTTACGCCCAGAACAGTAAAAAGCCCCGAGGCGCGTTAGCGCATCGAGGCTTTTTTTGCTGTAGTCTGTTGATTAAGCCAGCACTTCCAGCCCTTTTTCTGCCACCAGGTTCAGCAGTTTCAGCGAAGGGCCGTTGGGCCTCTTCTGGCCTTGCTCCCACTTCTGTACCGTGGACACACTGGTATTCAGATACGCCGCGAACACACCTTGGCTGGCGTGGTTCTTGGTGCGAATTCGTTTGATCTGTACCGCAGTATATTCTTTCACTGGCGGCAGGCAGAGGGCATCGAACTCACGCAGCGTCGTGTCTTTCATCACACCAGCCGCATGCAGGTCTTTGGCTGATTCATGCACCATGTCTAAGATTGATTTATCCATCGTTTTCTACCTCGATTAACGCGCCATGCTTGATGGCTTCTGTTAATGCTTTATCACTGTACCCCAGTAATTCTTTCGCCAAGTGCTTCAAGGCTTTCAGCTCATCAGCACTGATATTGGCGCGGGCGTTTTTGGCGAAGCCATAAACGAAGAACGCCTTATCACCGACCTTATACGCCAACAGGGTTCTCACCCCACCGCTTTTGCCTCGGCCACCGACAGCCACGCGCTTTTTCACCACATGGCCACCCAGATCGGCATCAATCAGGCCACGCTCCATTTCATCAACCGCAGCCCTCAAGGCGTCATCGTCCAGACCTTCCTTTGCCGCCCACTTACTGAACGCCTTGTTTTTAAATATCCGCATTTTATGCCCTTGTTCTTATCGCTAAAGTATAGCACTCAGTGCCATATACAACCACCCTTTTTTAGCCGCTCTCGCCGCCGTGCGGCGTCAGCCGCACACGACTGCATGGATGCAGGAGGTAGAGCAACGCAGGAGCAGTTGCCGAGCAGCTTGCTTTTCTTTCTTGAGAATGAGTGTAATTTCCCAAACTCCCACCGAACGATCGGGCGTTTTTGAGCGGGATTATCATCGAAACGCTCAATGCTGGAGTAGCTTTCCCTCTTTGGTCAGATATACATCCAGGCATTGGTATCGCGGTAAATTTCTTCGCCTTTTTCGTTGATGAAAACCGAGCCGGGGGTGTCGTTGCCGGAGATGGCGGCG
>DFOV01000077.1 GCA_002376965.1 Gammaproteobacteria bacterium UBA3532 | reverse complement strand
CGAAGGAAAAATGTGAGGGCTTGATGGTGTTTTCTATTCAATAAGGGGGAACAAAGATAGGGAAGCTGGCCTCGCCCGTTACCGAGCGGAGCCGTAACTCCTTCTACACTTACACCAGCAGGATGGTAGATGAGATAGCCCTAGTGTAGCGGCATTGGGGGTGTCTTAGCAAGAAGAATATACTTTAGTCAGATAGCGAAAAGCGGGCGTGTGTCCTGACTATGGTTAAATCAAATCCCCCTATCAAACTTCTCGTATTCCTAATATCGTGGATATATATTACAAGTTGCAGCCAACGTGGTCTGCGCTTTTTATGCCGATCCGGGAGGATATATGGCCCACGACGAGTTTTCTTCCAGCAGTGAACATAAGCTGCTTTTACGCAATCTTCGATTAGATGATTTTGAAGACATCAAGTCCATCATGGACAAGGTTTACCCTGGTATGGGCGGTGGATGGCCGCGCAAGAAATACATCGCCATGCTCAAAACCTTCGGTGAAGGGCAGCTATGCATCGAAGACAATGGCAAGGTGGTGGCAGCGGCCTTTGCTGTGGTGGTGGACTATGACAAGTTTGGTGATGAGCACACTTACGATGAAATCACCGGCAATGCTTATCTGACAACGCACGATCCCAATGGTGATGTGTTATACGGCGTCGATGTTTTTTGCGATCCGGACTATCGTAATATGCGCCTTGGGCGACGGTTGTATGAAGCGCGTAAAGAGCTGTGTCGCAATTTGAACTTGCGCGCGATTGTTGCGGGTGGGCGCATTCCTAATTATCGTGACTACAGCGACGAGCTATCGCCGCAGGAATACATTCATGCGGTCAAGCGCAAGGAAATCTACGATCCGATCCTCACCTTTCAGCTGTCTAACGACTTCGAAGTGAAACGGGTTTTAAAAGGCTATATTCCAGAAGATAAAGAGTCTCAGGGCTATGCAACGTTGCTGGAGTGGTTCAATATCTATTACGACCCGTCGGCGGCAAAGCTTTATGCGGCCAAGAAAACCTCCGCGCGTATTGGCTGTGTGCAATGGCAGATGCGCGAGATGAAAAGTGTCGAAGAGCTGTTGCAGCAGGCGGAATATTTTATTGATGCCCTGTCTGACTACCGCTGCGATATCGCACTTTTCCCGGAGTTTTTTAATGCGCCGTTAATGGGGCTGGCCCAGCACGATAGCTCAGTGGATGCCATTCGCTTTTTGGCGGGGTTTACTGACCAGATCCGTGATGAACTCTCGAAACTGGCGGTCAGCTATAACATCAATATCGTCGCTGGCTCGATGCCTTTGATCGAAGAAAACGAGCTGTATAACGTTGCTTTTATGTGCCATCGCAATGGGTCTATCGAGGCGCAATACAAAATCCACCCGACGCCGCACGAAAAGAAAGACTGGATTATGCAAGGCGGTGATGCACTGCGTTTGTTCAATACCGATATCGGCCGCGTCGGCATTTTGATTTGTTACGATGTCGAGTTCCCTGAGCTTGCTCGTTTGCTAAACGAAAAAGAAATGCAGATCTTGCTGGTGCCATTTTGGACAGATACCAAAAACGGCTATTTGCGGGTGCGCCGTTGTGCTCAAGCACGGGCTATTGAAAACGAGTGTTATGTGGCTATCGCTGGCAGCATTGGCAACTTGCCGAAAGTGGATAGTGTCGATATTCAATATGGTCAAACCGCCGTATTTTCGCCCTCGGATTTTGCTTTTCCCCATGATGCGATCATGGCCGAAACGACCCCCAATACCGAAATGACATTGATCGTTGATGTCGATCTGGACAAGCTCCAGGCGTTACAAAATGAAGGCTCGGTGCGCAATTATCTCGATCGGCGTCGCGATCTTTATCGGGTAGAATGGATCGGGGATTAAAACAACACATAAGGAGCAACACATGCCATCAAGTTGCACATTAGGCCCGATATTGGGTGTCGAGACCGAGGACTTATATACCATTTGTTTCGTAACCCCTGCCACTGTCGATAAAGCTGAAATTGAAATTGATCAGCAGCTTATTGAGGCCAAGCGTGTGGCATCGTTGCCTTGCGGTGATTTTTGTCGCGCAGAGTATCCTTGCTCTATTCAGGAAGCTGGGCGCTGGGTGAGTTATACGCTGCGTGTGGATGGTGCCTCGGTTAAGGGAAAAGATAACAAGGTTTCACGTTCATTTTATGTGCCGGGCAAAGATGAAAAGCCCCGTATGGCCTATGCATCGTGCAATGGCTTTTCCAGCTATCAATTGCTTAACAGTACCGAGCATCCTTATGCGATGTGGCAGAAAATGGCGGGCGAGCATCGGGCATCTCCATTGAGTTTGCTGATTATGGGCGGCGATCAGGTGTATGCCGATGCCATTTGGTCGAGTGTGCCAACGTTGGCGGCCTGGAATGAGCTGGGGCGAAAGGAAAAGGTTAAGCGCAAACCGACCAAAGTAATGCGTCAGCAGATTGAGCGGTTTTACAGCGAGCTATATTGCAGGCGTTGGAGCCAGATAGACATAGCCGTTATGCTGGCGTGCGTACCCAGCGTGATGATGTGGGATGACCACGATATTTTTGATGGCTGGGGCAGCTATCCCGCAGACTTGCAGGAGTGCCCGGTTTATCAATATATCTATCAGGCTGCGGCAAAATATTTTGAGTGGTTTCAACTGCGCTCACTACATAATCAAGCGCTGCTTTGCCAGCAGGATAGCAAAAGCCATTATGCTTGGGGGCTTCGCTTTCGCGGCAATGATGTGCTAGCGATGGACCACCGCTCGCAGCGTCTACGTCATCAAGTGATGGCATCATCACAATGGCAGGATATTATCGCGTATTTAGATAGCCATCAGCAGCACTGTGACTTGCTGGTATTGAGCGCTGTGCCGGTGGTGTATCGTGATTTCTCGCTCAGCGAACGTGCTGTCGATTTCACACCGTGGGAAGAAGAAATCACTGACGACTTAAAAGATCATTGGCGTGCCAAAGAGCATCAAAGCGAGCGCTCGCGGTTGATCATGCGCTTGTTAGATAATGGACGCGAGCGTGAAGGGCGAACGGTGATCTTTTCCGGTGATGTGCATGTGGGCTGTTTGGGGGTTGTGTGTGATACGCGCTATGAGCCAGCTGTTAGCGTTCATCAGGTGGTCTCATCTGGCGTAGTTCACCCATCGCCCACTTACATCCAATGGCTCGGCATTCAAGCCATCACTAACGACAACACCGAATATCTGGATGAAAACGGTGCTGTTCGTATATCCATGCTCAAGCCACATGGCTCCGATAAATACCTCAGAACACGTAACTTTGTGACTATCGAAGAGGGGACAGACAACAAGCTATGGATTAACTGGGTTTGTGAAAACAACGACAAACCGGTTTATCCGTTGGTGTAGTGGGTATGAACTGGCTAGCCCACACCCTATTATCCTCCAAGTCCATCGAATACCAGCTAGGTAACTTGCTTGCCGATCCGATGAAGGGGCGCTGGTGGCCGGGCGTGTCTGACGAGTTAGTGGCCGGATTTCAGATGCACGCCGCCATCGATAGTTTTACCGATAGAAATCCTTGGGTGCTGAAAAGTAAAGCGCGGCTTGGCGAGAAGGGCTATTTAAAGGGTGTGGTTATCGATATTGTTTACGACTATTTCTTGTCCCAACGTTGGGATGAATATGTTGGGCTGGAGCGCCAGTCTTTTCTCACTGCTTTCTATGTAGAAGCTTTGCCTGCTGCCTCATCCTATCCAAAACCGGCAAACGATTTTATTGAGCGGCTAGTGCGAGTAAAAGTCTTTAGCCAATACCACCAGTGGGATGGCATTTGCGAGGCGCTATATCGTTTAGATAAACGGCTGTCGCCACGCATTCTGGCCAAAGAAAAAGCATCTGACTACATTGCTCAACTATCAAAGCAGCGCCAAGCGCTTGATGCCGACTTTCAACATTTCTTTCCCGAGTTAATTGATTATTTTAAGAGAGGCAGTCGGCTCAAAGAGGACGACTATTGGCTCTACTAACTTCGCTAGAACGCGTGATTTTTTTAACAAACCCCTTAAACCAATTAAACGGTAATAACCAACGTAAAAACGCGACGCTTTTGACATCCATCCCAACCATGTAGCGAAACTTATTCTTTCCGTCCGTCGCTGCCTGATACAGCACCTTTGCCACCATCTCCGGTGGGTGAGGATTTTTCAGGGTTAGGCCATCGAGAATAAAGGGCCAGACATTTTTATAAAAGGGTTGATAGGCTTTCTGATCGGGTTTGGGGGGAATAAACACCAGCCTTCCCTTGTCGTAAATGGGCGTATTGATGGCTCCCGGTTCGATCAGCTTGAGTGTGATATTGGTCGGCTCCAGTTCGTACAGCATGCTTTCGTAAAAACCTTCCATTGCTCATTTGCTGGCATTATAAAAACTCATCAGGGGGAAGCCGAGCCGAGCGCCGCCTGAGGTGACAACCAGTATCTGGCCGCAGCCTTTTTCTCTGAAATAGCTAGTCATGCTCTGGGCGACGCGGATGCTGCCAAAGAAATTAACGTTGAACTGGTGGTATATTTGCTCATCAGTTGCGTCTTCGACAAAGCCCCAAGTGATGAAGCCAGCATTATTAATCAGCAGGTCGATTTGGCCGCACCGGTCGATGGCTGATTGAAGAGCGCTATCGATAGTTGCTGGCTGAGTGACATCCAGCAGTATTCGATGAACATTTGCCAGCCTGTCAAGTTCAGTCGCTTTCTCAAGGTTGGGCATGGTGGCGACAACTTGCCAGCCCTGCTGCTGGAAATACTTGGCCGTTGCCAGACCAATACCTGAAGAAGCGCCAGTGATAAGAACCGTTTGTGACATTTGCTATCCCGCCTTGTTGTATGGCAATGCAACATTTTCCTAACTATAGTAAAGGTAACGTGGTTAACCAATGACCTTTTATGAAGCTTGAACTTGTTCACAACAATGAGGCCAACAGTATCGTCGCTCGCCTGATAGAGGAGGAGGGGGCTACGCCGGTGAGCTTGTATGTGATCAAATCTCAGCTTACGACTTTAGGCTATCCACAGCTGCGGCTGGATGATAAAGCGGTTGCCCAATTGCTTTCTGCCGATAAGAAAGGGGAAATCACCGAGGTAGAAATTGCTCTGATTCGCGATGCCAAGGCTGAAATCAAGATAGCCGATGACGCACGTAGGGCATACCTCACCATAACGCCTGCGAACGGCGGCAAGGATATGACCATCGAGGTGCTTACAGAGGTGGTGCTGGCTGCTGGTGTCGATAAGAGTGTTATTAAATCGGATGAGCTGGAAGCCTGTATTGACCAACGGCAAGTCAAAGATCGTTGCATCGCTGAAAGTCTGGCACCAAAAGCGGGAGAGGCCGCTCGTTACGAGCGGCTGGTTGACCCGGATGATGCGTTAGAGTTGGAGGTCGATAGCCAGGGGAAAACCGACGTTCGAGGTACCCATCATTTCACCATCGTTGAGCCAGGAACGCCTTTAATGCGCCGCCACCCGCCTACGGTAGGAGCTGTGGGAAAAACTGTTTGCGGTGAAGAGCTTGAAGGGTTGGAGGGCAAAGATAAAGGATTTCGCGATGGCCTGACTGGCGTTGTATTCAGCGAGGACGACCCGGATCTGATCGTTGCTGACATCAAAGGGCATCCTGTCTATTTTGACAATGGGGTGAATGTCGATCCGACGTTACGTTTGCAAAATGTGGATTTAAAAAGTGGCCATGTTGAGTTTGAAGGCTCGCTCGAAGTGTTGGGTGACATTGCGCCATGTATGAAAGTTGAAGTGTCTGGCAATGTGGTAGTGAAAGGCACTATCGAGCAGGCTGAAGTTGTCGCAGGAAATGACATTATAGTTAACGGCGGTGTTTTGCATTGTGGCAAGGTGGCTGTTGAAAGCGATGAGGGTGATGAACAGGTGATCGGCTTAAAAGCCGGAGGCAAGGTCAAAGCTAAGTTTATTCACCATTCCGCTGTTCAGGCCGAAGGAAATATTGAAGCAAAAGAATACATCAGCAATAGTTGGGTTGTCAGCCAAGCGAGTGTGTTGATTGGGCAAGAGGGTGGCAGAGGCACACTCATGGCAGGGCGAAGCGAGGCCAAAACGGCGATTAAGGCCAAAGTTATTGGTGCCGAAAGTTGTGTGCATACCAAGGTAGTAGCAGGGGCGGACGATGAAGCCTTTGCCCGATCACAAACCCTAAGTGCTGAATTGCATCGACGGCAAACGGAGCTGGCTCAGCTATTGAGTATTTTGACGAAATTAAAAAATGGTGACGACCCTCAAAAGCTTGGCCAGCTTAAGCTCGA
>DFOV01000395.1 GCA_002376965.1 Gammaproteobacteria bacterium UBA3532 | reverse complement strand
GAGGAGAAAACATCTCAGGCAGCTTCATCTCAGCCAGCAAAACCTAAGCCGGTTCCAGTAGCTGCTGAAAGTACTTCCGGGCCAGCCAAGCCAAAGCCAGTTGAAGCCTCGCCAGCGAAACCAGCTCCAAGCAAACCCGCTGAGGCGCCAAAACCGGTTGAAGAAGCGGTGGCAGCACAGGCCAAAGCAGCCCCAGCAGTCGATAAATCAACGAGTGCTTCTGCTGGCCCAGCTAAGCCCAAGCCGATCGAAGTGGCTCCAGTGGCCGAAAGCCCAGCACCAGCACCTAAGCCGGTTCCTGAGCAAGTGCAACAACCAAAACCGGTAACTGCTCCTAAAGAGGCTAGCAAACCCTCGGAGGTTGCCTCTGCAGCCCCTACCAAGCCCAAGCCGGTAGCAGTCGATACTCAGCCAACTCCACCTGACAGCGATAAATCGCCGAGTGAGGAAAAGGCCTAAATAAAAAAGCCCGCTGATTTGCGGGCTTTTTTATTGCTTGTGATTGGCAATCAGCTCACGTATAAATCCTTGCGAAGCGTTTCTCAAAAGGCCGAACACCATATCAAAGCCCCCCTGTCCACCATAATAGGGATCGGGAACCTCCTGAGTCTCAATACCAGTGGCATGGTCTAAGAACAATGCGATTCGGTCTTGGTATTCGGGAGGACAGATGCTCTTAAGATTTGCCAAATTTTCTTTGTCCATCGCTAAAACATAATCATAGTGAGAGAAGTCACTGGGTTTCACTTGGCGGCCGCGCAGCCCAGATATATCGATACCATGCTTCATGGTGGTAGCTTGAGCGCGTCGATCTGGCTCACTACCAATGTGATAGCGAGAGGTAGCAGCTGAATCTATTTCAAATCGCTTGTCTAGTCCCTGTTTCGCCAGCTCATAACGAAATACGCCTTCGGCCATCGGCGAACGACATATATTGCCTAGGCAAACAAATAAGACTTTCATATTTCCTCCCAATACTCACAAATTTTCGCCATTATTGGCCATGTAGGCACGGATTTTTTCTAAATCAGCCGGAGTATCTACGCCATGAGGCGGCTCCACCTCAGCAACTTGACACAAGATAATCTCGCCATTTTCCATTGCCCTAAGCTGTTCCAGAGATTCCAGTTTTTCCATTGAAGACATAGGCCACTTCACAAACTGCCGAATAATTCCTGCACGATAGCCATAGATACCAACATGTCGAAAATAGGCTCGTAGCTCGTCCTCAGTTAATTCTTGCGAGCCATCAAATCGACCTCTATACCAAGGCACAGGTGCGCGACTGTAATATAGCGATACACCTTTCTTGTCCATCAATGTTTTAACCACATTAGGATCAAAAACATCTTCAGACTCATAGATCTGCACACACAAGGTTGAAATATTCACATCAGGCCTTTCAACCAACATGCGCGCCGTCTGATTAATATTTTCCGGGGGTAATAATGGCTCATCTCCCTGAACGTTTATAACGATTTCATCGTCGGCCAGCTCAATCTTGTCGATGACTTCAGCAATGCGATCGGTGCCAGAGCGGTGTTCTTTCGATGTTAAAATAACCTCGCAATCCATATCTGATAACGCGGAAACGATTATCTGATCGTCTGTGGCAACGATAACTCGCTTGGCATCACTCATTTGTGCCCTTTCCACCACACGGGCAATCATAGGCTTGCCATGGATGTCAGCGAGTGGTTTGCCTGGTAAGCGAGAACTGGCAAAGCGTGCCGGTATAACAACATTAAAGCTCACTATTTAACTCCTCTGGAGATAACTCTCGTGCCTCGTCCGATAACAGAACAGGAATGCCATCTCGTATAGGATAGGCAAGCTTACTGGCTTTACTGACCAGTTCATTTTTAGTCTTATCCCAGCGTAAAGGTGTTTTTGAAACCGGACAAACGAGTATTTCGAGTAATTTTTTATCCATGAAGTACCTCATTGACTTTATCTAGCAATATCTCGGGCAGTCGCGCATCAACCGATAGATACCACGCATTTTCCAAGGACAGCGACTGACACTTTACGGCATCTTTCTCGGTCATCACAATAGGATGTTCGCTAAATCGTTCAAAGTCCTGTTGAGTGAATGGGTGGTGATCGGGAAATTCACAGGGAATAACCGTCACACTAAGCAACTGCAATGTTTTGAAAAAACGTTGTGGATTTCCGATACCTGCGACTGCATAAACAGTTTTACCGACAAAATGTTCCAGCGATACACAGCTATTATCTTTCAAGCAATGGTATTCGGAAGGTACCAGATCAATATTTGGCTGGATATTTGAACTGGTATAAGCAACGACCGAGGCCTTGCGCAAGCGAGAAGGAGGTTCTCGCAATGGACCTGCAGGAAGAAGACGCCTGTTACCTAGCAGACGCGCACCATCCAACAATACAATTTCACACCAGCGATCCATCGAGTAATGTTGTAGCCCATCATCGGAAATAATGACATCCACTCCGCAACTTTCTAGTGTTTTCACCGCATCAATGCGTTTAGGAGCAAGGCATACAGGAACCCTGGTTCGTGCATACATGAGATAAGGTTCGTCGCCAACGCTCGATGCAGGGTCACCATCCGAAACCAAATAAGGAAACTGCTGAACGCTCGCTCCATAGCCTCTGCTACATACGCCTGGTTTATAACCTTTTTGCTTCAAGTAGTGAATAAGAGCTATGGTACAGGGGGTCTTGCCAGTACCACCTACCATTATATTACCTACAACAATGAGTGGAACCTTCGAGCGGTATGTGGGCAAGAGGCGCCACACATAGAGGCAACGACGAACAGCCGTTACTAACCAGTAGAGCAGCGAAAAAGGCACCATCAACCATGAAAACCAGTGCCATTTTGTATACCAGCTCGACTCAACAAATTTTGAGAAACGCTGTCCCACAGAACTATTCAGCCACCGTAGGCGTTCGCGTTGCCAAGGTAATGTTGACGATACCTAATTCTCCGGCCACATCCAGTAGAGTGATCACTGCCTGATAGGGTGATGTTTCATCAGCCCGAATAATAAAAGCTTGTTCGGAATTTTGAGTGTAGTACTTGGCTAAAGCTTGTTTTAGTGCTCCTGCAGAGTCACTAATCAGTGACTGTCCTTCAATAAAGTATTTACCCTCGGCATCAATCGTTACTTCTACCGGCTTATCAACTGCCTGAGCGGGCTCGCCATTGGCTTCAGGCAGAGCGATTGACAATTGTGATTCACGGGTAAAACTGGTTGATACCATAAAAAATATCAACAGCAAAAAGACCACATCAATTAAAGGAGTGAGGTTTGGGCTGATCGGCTCCTGGGGCTTGGATCGAAACTTCAACTTTCAGCCCTTCTAAAATATTCAGGATTGGAAATGATCGCATCTACCAGTTTCAATGCCTCTTGCTCCAGAGTGACCACCAGCTCATCTACTCGGCGATGAAAGAAGCGATGGAATATGACCGAGGGTATAGCAATACTCAACCCAACAGCCGTTGTCACCAGGGCCTGAGATATACCATCGGCCAAGGCGTTGGCATTTCCCACACCCTGAGTTGTAATAACATTAAAAACTTCTATCATCCCTACTACAGTACCGAGCAGGCCTAATAGTGGTGTAATCAGCGAAATGGTACCGAGCATATTCAAGTAATGCTCCAGCCGAATCACTACTTGCCGGCCCGACTCTTCCATTCGCTCTTTGATCATGTCCCGATTGTCCAGCGGACCTGTCAGGCCCGCCGCCAAGATCTCTCCCAAATACGAGCTATCTCGGAGTTCTTTGAGCTTTTCTCTATCTAATTCGTCGCCACGCAGCCATGTCCAAACCTGAGCAACCAGGTGTCGAGGTACAATGCGCGAGCGCCTTAATATCCACATGCGCTCACAAACAATAGTTAGCGCCACTAACGAACAAATCATGATGGGGATGACTAACCAGCCACCCGATTTTAAAAGCTCAAACACGAAGATTTCCTTATAACTACTATACTTGTAATTTCAACAGCATATTGTTCATTTTATCCAGACGGCTAACCAGTTTTTCGAGAATTTTGTCTTTGATTTTCTCTCGAATAGTCGGCCCTACTTCGCTTAGCATCGCCCGATCCAACTTAAGCACCATAGCCATGTCTTCAGCATGAACACTGGTTGTTCTTGGCTTTCCAGTAAGATACGACACTTCACCGAACATTTCCCCTGGTGTAAGCTGTGCCAGTGTATTTTCTTTGCCATTTTTGGTGACGTTCAACTTGCCTGTCAAGAGTAGGTAAAAGCAATTATCATCTTTATCACCTTCGACGATAATATCCTCTCCCTTCTGAAACAGGATAAAGTTAGCATAGAATTGCAGAATGGTTTCACTCTCAGGCGGCTTAAAATCTCTAAAAAAATCCAAGCGTTGAATGATACTAACTACGCGACTTTTATCCAGGTTCTTAACGTTTTCCACGACGACGCCCTCTCTTTCCTCAGGTAACTAAAGCATCTATTATCAATTTGCTGCAGTCCTGCGACTTTGGCAGGATTTTAACAAATAATTGTGACACTTCACTATTTATTAACTATTTTTAGATTCAAGAACACTATTTTTAAATCCAAGAACATAAGTTTCAAATTCAAGAACACTAATGATAGTAGAATCTGCATAAAATAGTTAATCAACCCGGGTTACGTAATTTATTCGGGTCGCTCAACGGCGAGCACTGTTCGATTTCACCGAGTTTAGAGAAGACGATTATGAACCATGCCCCCCAAGGAAAACAAGAGCAGTTAATACAAAAAGTCATGGCTGAACTCAAGTCTACACGACTGGTTTTGCCTTCCCTTCCAGAACTGGCCCTAAAAATTAACCGTGAGATAGATTCACCCGCCGCAACCATCGCGAGGGTTGCCAAGGTCATCTCCGTCGATCCCGCCGTTATGGGTAAGCTACTACAAGTTGCGAATAGCGCGATGTATGGTGGCCTGCAAAAAGTCGAGAACATTGAAGCGGCGATAAAACGGTTGGGCTTTGACAGTACCAGGCACATTGTCATTAGCCTGACACTGAATAAAACCTATGAAATGCGCGGAATATACGTCAAAAAGCATTTAGCCCGCCAATGGAGCCAAGCAACGAAAGTCGCGGCATTGAGTAAGGTAATTGGTGAGAACCATACCGACTTTGATCCCCATGAATGTATGCTTGGTGGTTTATTACATAACATTGGCACCTTGCCAATTATCGCCCACTGCGCCAACAAGCGCGCCATACTGGTTGACAAAATGCTGATGGAACGAATATTCACCTCGCTTCAGCACAAGTTAGGTGCCTGGGTCATCGAGCAGTGGGGGCTAAATGAGCGCCTACGTCAGGTTCCGCTAAACTGCTATCACTTCACCGATGACGAAGATCACCCCCTTAGCGTTGCAGACGTTGTCACGGTTGCTCTCTTACATAATTTCCGAGGAGCGAAGCACCCATTTGGTGAAATCCCCTGGACTGAAGTAAAGGCGTTTCAGCGACTGAATCTCACCCCTAAAGACAGCATTAAGGCCATGGAGTTGGCACACCAACAAGTTGAAGATGTTCAGAGCCTATTGGGCTTATCGCGATAAAAATTAAGCGGCCAGAACGCACCTCTACGGTACGATGAGCTTACAGCAAATCCACTTGCTGTTGGCTCAATGATCAACATGCCCAAATGGCCGATATTCAATGTTTCGGCACCTGCGGCCGTGTAACGATTGTCGACACTCGGTTTTGGAAAGCCCCAATGATTATCATAGTTGGTAGCATAGATAGCCAGTTTTGGCTGTACCTGAGCGACAAACGTCGGCGAACTGGAACTAGCACTCCCATGATGAGGAACCACTAGCACATCTGCTTTCAGTAAATGCCCATAATTCTTAACCAATTGCTGTTCACGCCTTTTTTCGATATCGCCGGAGATTAGAATCTTCCCTTGGGGCGCTTCGATGCTAAGTACACACGAATCATTGTTGTCATGACCCCAAAGTACATCAGGGCTTAGAAAACTCAGCGATACCTCACCCACACGCATAGTTTCTCCTGGCCTGCACAATTCGACGCCTGGATGGTTAGCTAGCCTAGTACTTCGGCTACTCACCCATATTTTATCAATTTCAACATGCTGAGTTAGATAGGCAAGCCCGCCAGCATGATCGTCGTCCCAATGGCTGATGATAAGATTCAAGCGCCTAATGCCATGTGCATTAAGATAAGGAACAATATATTTTTCCGCTGCACTTCTGCCCCAGCGGCCTCCCTTTCCAGTATCAAACAGCCAGAGCTTATGTTCTGTGGATAGCAAAACAGCCAATCCATGTCCTACATCAACCACAACCATACGCAATGCCGGACG
>DFOV01000323.1 GCA_002376965.1 Gammaproteobacteria bacterium UBA3532 | reverse complement strand
CCGTGCGCGCGCAACCGGTAACCCTGCGGTATTCTGGCTCGATAAAAATCGTGCTCACGACGCAAACCTTATTGCCAAAGTCGATACTTACCTGAAAGAACATGACACGGATGGCCTGGAGATCCACATCATGGCGCCCGTCGATGCAACACGCTTCTCATTAGAGCGTATGAAAGATGGCAAAGACACCATTTCCGTAACAGGTAATGTGTTGCGTGACTACCTGACCGACCTCTTCCCTATTCTTGAACTAGGTACCAGTGCCAAAATGCTATCTATCGTTCCACTGATGAACGGCGGCGGTTTGTTTGAAACAGGTGCAGGCGGTTCTGCACCAAAGCACGTTCAGCAATTTGAGAAAGAAAATCATCTACGCTGGGACTCTCTAGGTGAGTTTTTGGCGTTGGCTGTATCACTTGAGCATTTGGCTAGCACCTTTGATAACCCGAAAGCTCAGGTATTAGCAGAAACACTTGATATTGCGACGGCCAAATTCCTCGACAACAACAAGTCACCTTCGCGAAAAGTTGGCGAGCTGGATAATCGAGGAAGCCACTACTACCTAGCTACTTACTGGGCTCAGGCACTGGCAGAGCAAGGGAAAGATGCAGAGCTGCAAGCACAGTTCACTGAACTTGCTAAAGCGCTGACTGAAGGCGAAGAGGCTATAGTTGGTGAACTTAACGCTGTTCAGGGGCAGGCCATGGACATTGGCGGATACTTCCAGCCAAACACTGAACTAGCGTTCAAAGCAATGCGCCCAAGCGCAACGCTAAACGCACTGATTGACGGGTTAAAATAATTTCCCGTTAACCATAAGCTGAAGAAAAAGGCCTGAAGACCAATGCCGCTTACCTAAAGTAAGCGGCATTTTTTATTTCTGTAATTTCCCAAACTCCCACCGAACGATCAGGCGTTTTTTGAGCTGATTGATGCCATGATTGCTAAACATAAGATGGAAGTGGCTGTGAAGCAGTTGGGGTGTAGGAAGGAACACCGAGATGGCTATCTCGGTGTTTTTATTCGGTTATTTGGGTGGGTGGCTTATTTTTTTGGATGTGTAGTACAAGGTGGGTGTGGTTGCTCATCACGGCATAGGCACAGATGTCGATGGCGAAAAGACTGGCTAGGAAGTACAGTCTGTCTTCTACCCATTGCCGACGGTGTTCGTAGCTTTTTTGGCTATAGGGATCGACACCGCATAGAAAGGCTCGTCTGACACATCGTGATATGCAGTGGTAATACGGTGTGTCGGTTAGGCTGATTTGGCTCCGGCGAGGGGTGGGCATCCTTAGTTCCTCTACTTATGGCAATATACTGTTCAGGCTAACAGCCAAACTTGATTTTGGCAAGTTTGGCTTTAATCTACAGCCACCCACATCATGCATCATATTGTTTATATTATATTTTTTAGTTGGCTGTCTTATTTTATAGTTATCTGCGAGATTGAAGAAATAAATTTTGGCCCTTATCATGCCTGAATCGGGTGGCCACAATAAGGATGGTGAGAAAATCAAACAATGAAAATCAAGTTTAAACATGCGGTCATTATTTGGTCTGTTTTAGCCTTAACCGTTGTTGGCGTCGATATCATTTCCGAACAACCTAACTATGTTGATAACGCCTCGGCCAAGCAGTCAGAGTCAAATAAAGGTGAATATCCTTTTGTTGTAAATGCTTTTCCAAAGGATGCCAAGGTAAGAATCATGAATATAGGGCCCAAATATCAAGAAGGTATGATGCTTCCAAAAGGAAAATACGACATTGAAGTATCAAAAGATGGCTATAAACCTGAAAGAGTTTGGGTGGAACACATCGATGATTCAGTGCACATGATTAGGCTAAAGAGGAGAGGTCGAAATGGATAAAAATACATTCTTACAGCCGTTTAATATGCTTCGTGATTCTTGGTTACCTAGTTTAGGGCTGTCTCTTGAAGCCGTTCAATCCCCCATAGTAGAAAGTAATTCATATAGAACTTCTGCTGAATTTAAGGTCAAGGTTAATGTTAACTCCACTGTGCGAGGTGGTAACTGTGGCTATAACTGCTCCAACCAATATGAAGTTGATAATGAGATTAATACCATTGCTGAAATCGGTTGTTCGGGCAAGTCAGAACTGTTGAACAACCAGCTTCAGCACATGCTGGACAATAACTCCCTGCTTAAACTGTACAATATCGGAGAGTTTTCACTAAAAGATTATACCTTTAGTTGCTTGATTACATGTAATAACTGTAATGGTCGAGGAACAGTAACTTGTGGAGCCTGTGGTGGTTCAGGTACACAACAAGAGGCATATCAAGCTCACGTAAAAGATAATGTGACTTACCAAAACGGTCGAGAAGTTTCCCGTTATCCTATTTATGAAACACGGCATCGTACTGTAAATTGTTATTCCTGTAATGGATCGGGTCGACGAACGTGTGGGACCTGTGGAGGCGACGGCGTTAATACCTATGAGAAAACGGCTTGCTTTTACTCATCTTACGAAAACTCGATGATTCATTGGACAAAATTTGAAAAATTACCTTGGGTTTGCAAATTTATCGCCAACCGAGCTGAAGAGCAGTTGGATATCAATGAGACTGTAGATTGGGAATATGCTAAACAAATCATTCAAGAAAATGGTGCACCTGGGTTTTATAAAGTTGAACTGCCTGGCACACTGACGGCTGCCCAATGCCGAGTTGAAGCCACAAGCCCATATTCAGAAACGACGGATGGTATTTGCTTTTTATTAGGCGGAATTCCCTATGATACCGATTTCATTTTTGATCAACACCTGCATTGGTCATCGTCAAAGAATGCCAAGATCCCGCTGACGGGCGAAGCCTTAACCCCAATTCTCAACAACCGCTTGGTTGAAGAGTGCGTAAAAGATATGAATAGCGAACAGGCTCCCTATGGTGATATTCGCAATTTGAATATGGTGCGCTCAGACACAGTGAAGTCACTCCAATGGTTGATGAACAAACTCTATATCATCAATAAAGAGCAGCGGGACAGTATCTCGATATGGAAACTACTCCTAAATAGTATTTTTGCCGGAGCTCTGCTCGCAGCCATATTGTTTGGATTCAATTCACTAGACTATCCAAATAAAAGCCTGAACTTTGGACTGTATCCTATGATTGCCAACATGATTGAGGTCATTGATATCGTTTTTCATCGCTCCATATCACAAGTAAATGGATATCTTGACTTACAAATGTGGATTTACCTAATGGCTACATTCATACCGGCAATGATTTTAATGAAGCTATTTGGTTCTAATAAAGCTCTCACAACTAGGCGAATGTTGAAGTGGTATATTTGGGGATCATTGTTCTTATGCGCTTTTTTAATGCAGTTTGTTGCGATAGAAAAAGAGCACCTAAATGTAACGGCTAACAATGTATTGTTCGACTTCATTGTCCTCTCGTTATTAGGCGGAATCCTATGGACTCGTAAAGGGGCCTTTGGCCGCCAAAAACAGTATGCCAAGGAATTTAATTCGCGTCGGCTGATGGAATTACTTGGTTATGAGGAGCAGAAATAATGGATAGGAAGATATTTGATCAGACAGTAGGGCAAGCGATTAGCTGTGCAATCGTATTTGCACTTGTTGTAGCAGGCATGACAAAGTTACCCAATGAGGGGGTATTCTGGGAAATTTTAAATTTTGGCCTATTGATGTTCTTGTCATTACTTAATCTAGCAATGATCGTTGGCTTCACATCTTTGCAAAATGAGGGTACGAAAGCGTTCTATTCCTATGTGATACCCATTTACCCATTGTATTTAATCAGTACTGAGTTGGTAGAGAAATGGGAGTGGTGGTCTTACATCTTGGTGCTTATCGCATACGGTGTTTGTTTTTTTATTTTGGCTTCCTGCTTCGTAAGTCGTACCTTTACACGAGCAATCGAAACTATTGCCATTGTGCTATCTATATTCAGCATCCCGTATTTCTATAGCGCAATATTTTGAATGCTTAGCTAGTGACTGAGCTACAAAAATACAATTGTCAAACCAAAAAACAAGCCACCCACTATTTATAAATATATATTACATCAACTTAGTAAAATTCGCCGCCATGATAGAACAGCCATCCCCCAACACCAGAGCACACAGAATGATTTGATTAGCCCTTAGAATCACCTTACAAAAGAGGAGCAGCATGAACAATGCAAGATCCACCAAAATGCCAATTCTTGGACGCGACGTTTCTTCTGCGAGTGCAGATAACAAAGAATCGAAGTGGTATATAGGCTAGAGCACTAGCCCGTTGACCGGAAGTACAAAGTATTTTGATGGCTGTCTAATTTTTGACTTTATGTCTACGAAGCTGGCCCCTGTGGCTATTGGATTTATGGCTATCTCACCCGTTAAGGGCCTTGCTGTACGATGTCGGGAGAGCGTATTTCTGCAAGACTCAGGAGTTCTGTTCGGCTGCTGATGGATACGTTTAAGAGCGCGTCAGCGAGTGGCATAAAAAATCCGTTATCAATCTGAGACTGATAACGGATTCTGATCATCTTGAGCGAGTTAAGCAACTCTTAACTGAGCGGCATTAGCCTGAGGGCCTTTTTCTTTTTCATCCATTGTTGCCAACTCACGTGATTTG
>DFOV01000181.1 GCA_002376965.1 Gammaproteobacteria bacterium UBA3532 | reverse complement strand
CCTAAGTTCGAAAACAGTTCTGCGGGTATCGGTTTCGTATTTGCCTTTACTGGCTTACTCGGCTTTAGCCTTGGCCCCATGCTCAGCTACTATTTGGCAGTTCCTGGCGGTGGTCAAATGATCGCACAGGCTCTTGGCGGAACAGGCGTGGTGTTTTTAGGATTATCTGGATACGCACTAACTACCAAACGAGATTTCTCGTTTATGCGAGGCTTCCTGGTTGCAGGTCTGATTACCATTATTGTTGCTGGAATAGCCAATATTTTCTTACAAATGCCGATTTTACACGTCACGATTTCTAGCGTTGCGGTGTTAGTCTTTTCTGGTTTGATCTTATATGACACTCAGCGCATAGCGCGGGGCGAAGAAACCAATTACATTAGAGCTACAGTGTCGCTCTATCTGAACATTCATAATCTTTTTGTTCACATGCTAAGCTTGATTGGAGCCTTCTCTGGCGACGACTAAAGTTTATAAGATATTATGGAAGGCCCAGCATAGCTGGGCCTTTTCTGTTTGTAAGAGTGATGTTTGTACTGCAGCTTACCTATACAACCTGGCATTGATTCATGAAGTATCAGTTCGTTATATCTCAAGGTAATCCAGCTCTCCAATTGAGCGCAATCAAGCTTATTCGCTCAGTTAAAAACCGAGGGCATGAGATCCTGCCCATTTTTTTCTACCAAGATGGTGTCGTGGCTGCACAATTGAATAAACATATACCAAGTGATGAACTTGACCTACTAAACTCATGGAATGACGCAGTTAACGAGCTTGGGATAGAATTGCGCTGCTGTGTCACTGCAGCGGGAAAGCGCGGCATTATTTGTGAAGAAGAAGCCGAAACTCAAGGCCTAACCCCAACTATGAGCGAGCTATTTTCGCCCACAGGTTTGGGAGATTTTGCAGCAAATTCATCTACCGCTGATCGAGTGATTCGTTTCTGATGGAACAGCGAAATAGACCTACCACTATTCTTATTCATTCCGCACCATATGGGCAAAAAGATCCAGCAGAAGCCCTTGATTTATCGATGGTATTGGCCACTTTTGATTTTAAGGTAAACCTTATCTTCTGTGGCGACGGCATTTATGGACTGCTTAAAAACCAGCAACCGGATAAACAGAAATGCTATACCGCAACCTATAAAAGTCTGCCTTTTTACGATGTCGACCCCATATATGTGCGAAAAAGCGACATGCTAAAACAAAACCTCACTGACCTGGACTTGATTTGTCCCGTTACCAGCCTGGATGATCAAGCGGTGAATAAGCTCATTCAAACAAGCCTACAAGTCTGGAATTTCTAATGTCACTCCACCTTATTAATTCTGCCCAATCAGATAGCAAGAGCATTCGTAAATTTGTAAGCACAGATGACGCCATTGTTTTGCTTGAAGATGGCGTCTTACATAGCCTTTTGCACAACCCCCAATTCAATGAACTGGAATCAATAAAGCTCTATGTTGTTGAAGAAAGCTTGGTTGCCAGAGGGCTCAAAGGCAAACAGCAGAGGATGTTTGATTTAATTGACTATCCAAAGTTGGCGGAGCTAACTGAAAGCTTTTTCCCGATTATTACGTGGTACTAAGCACATAATGAAACTAAGCACATAATGAAAACGATTGAATGTGAAGGACAGCAGTATTCCACCACTGACGAAGGTTATTTAGTCGACGCAAAAATCTGGGATGAAACGCTTTGCCAACATATGGCCAATATTGATGGTATATCGCTAACAGAACAACATTGGCTGGTTATCCGCTTTGTCCGTAAATTTTATATAGAATATCAACACACACCAGCCATACGAGCGTTGGTTAAAGCCTTAAAACAAAGCTATGGGCCAGAAATAGGCAATAGTATTACACTGCAACAACTTTTCCCTCAGGGACCAGCCAAGCAGGCCGCAAAACTGGCTGGGCTACCCAAACCCGCAAGGTGCTTGTAATGGAACAAACGACAGCGATACCTTTTTCAGAATATATTCGTATTTTAGGTCGTGGAAAAAACGGCTCTCGCTCACTTACCCGTGAAGAAGCACGCTTGGCAATGAGTGATATTTTGTCAAACAACTATCACGATCTACAGCTTGGCGCGTTTCTCATGCTCTTGCGTGTAAAAGAAGAGACTCCTGAGGAATTAGCCGGCTTTGTCGATGCCTCACGCGCTACAATCCAACCGACTCTGGAAATGCCAGCAATTGATATTGACTGGGGAAGTTACGCCGGGAAAAAGCGCCATTTGCCCTGGTTTATTCTCAGCGCACTGCTATTAAGCCACCATAAAGTAGCTAGAATCTTTATGCACGGTACCTCAGGCCACATGCCCCAACGCATTTATACCCAGCCAACGCTAGCCGCATTTGGCCTACCAGTTTGTGAAAATTGGCAAATGGTGAAGGACGCATTAGACTCATCCTATTTTGCTTACTTACCATTAGGCATTATGCAGCCAAAACTGGAAGAACTGGTTCAGTTGCGCCCCATACTTGGCTTACGTTCACCGGTACACAGTTTTTGCCGCATGCTAAATCCACTCAATGCCAGGCTGTCGCTACAATCTATTTTCCATCCAGGTTATCTTGAGCTTCATCAACAAGGCAGCGCAATACTTGAAATGGAAAATGTCACCATTATCAAAGGTGATGGCGGTGAAGCAGAGGTCACCCCAGATCGAAAGACCAAGATTGTAGCTATTGAAGATGGACAGCTTTTGGAGTTTGATTGGGACGCCACTATGGCCCAGCGACAAGTCAAAGACTCGGATCTCGATATCAACCGCTTAGCTGCTATATGGCGAGACACCACGTCGTTCGACTATGGAAAGCAAGCAGTCATTTCAACCGCCGCCCTTTTGCTAAAACAACTTAACAAAGTAGAAAGCGCATCAGCAGGCTTGGCAATGGCAAATGAACTTTGGGATAGCCGCGATCGCCAACTTATCTAAAACAAGCTTCATCAAATACAACTTATAGACAAGGCAACAACATGCAATGGTCCGACATTTTAGCCGCTGAGAAAAAGGCCGACTACTTTATGAGTGCAATGGAGCACGTTTCTCAGCGTAAACAGCAGGGTGTTACAGTATATCCACCTGCCAATGATATGTTTAACGCATTTAAGTTAACCCAGCTCAAAGACACCCGTGTCGTTTTGCTCGGGCAAGATCCGTATCACGGACCGGATCAGGCCCATGGCCTCTGTTTTTCAGTAAAGCCTGGAATTGCCTTTCCACCTTCGTTAAAAAATATTTTTAAGGAACTTCATGATGATATTGGCTCAGCACTCCCAGAGCACGGCAACTTAGACAAGTGGGCCCGTGAAGGAGTGCTATTACTCAACACCTTTTTGACCGTTGAAGCAGGTACGCCTCAGTCTCATCAAAATATTGGCTGGGAAATATTTACTGACAAGGTGATTAAGCTGCTGAGTGACACCAAAGAACACATCGTCTATATTCTTTGGGGCGCACACGCGCAAAAGAAGCAAAAATTGATCGATACATCCAAACATTCGATTATTAAGAGCGCCCACCCCTCTCCTCTATCGGCCCATCGAGGCTTTTTCGGTAGCCGTCCCTTTTCCAAAACCAATGAACTTTTATTGGCGCATAACCAACCACCTATTGACTGGGATTTAACGACACCCGAAGTAAAGCTTCACTAAACGTATCTCATGCCCTTTGAACTATACTCCGCCAGCCAACTCGACTGGCTTTTGTCGTGCCCTTCCCTTATTAATCCAGGACACTTTGGTTATGCCAGCAACTATTGTCCAGACTGGTCAACGCTAAAGCAAAGTGCTTTAGCAAGCCAACTACCGAAGACCATTCATTCCACTCGACAAGGGTTGCTGGCAGAACAGTTGTTTCTCACTGCTCTCAATGCGCTTAGCAACTATCAGGTATTCGGTCACAATATCCAGGTTTTCGATCAAAATAGGCGAACACTAGGTGAGATGGACTTTATCTACCAGCAGCCAAATGGTCGCTTTGTTCATCTTGAACTAGCCGTTAAGTTCTACCTTCAAACGACGAATGGCCAGCCGGTTTGGTTGGGGCCTAATGCGACAGATACGCTATGCAACAAACTTAAGTCGCTACACCAGCAGCAAACCCAGCTCAGTACACACCCATCCGCGATACAACACCTAGCCACACTTGGTGTAGGTGCCGTTAACCCAACCAGCCTGGTGTTAGGCCAGCTTTTCTACCACCTATTTCAAGGCAGACAAGATAGTTCCAGTCTGCTCAATCCACAACACCGGCGGGGCTATTGGATACACCTGAATGAGTATGAAAAAGCAGCCACACACCCGTCTATTCACTCTAAGCGATGGCGCATATTGGAAAAAGCTGATTGGATAACAGCCTCCACCACCCGGCCATGTTTGGGTTACGCACCATGGAATACATTGCTAGAACAAGTTAATCAAAAAATCGCCAGTGGCGATCATACTATGCTTGAAGCAAACGATTCGAAATTGCCCGGTGTGCTGCCATTACGCATTTTTATCGCGCCTAATATCTGGCCAAATATCGAACATTAGACTATAAAACTGTGATGGATAACGCAAACTGCTACTTATTTT
>DFOV01000107.1 GCA_002376965.1 Gammaproteobacteria bacterium UBA3532 | reverse complement strand
AGAGCAAAGCAATGCCTTTGTAAAGCGAACGGTCAATGACATCAGCGCACTGGCTTCCGAAGTTGAAAATGCTTCCAGTGTGATTGCCGGTTTAGAGAAAGATACCAACAAAATTGGCTCTGTTTTAGAGGTGATTCAGGGTATCTCTGAGCAAACTAACTTGTTAGCTCTCAATGCTGCTATAGAAGCGGCTAGAGCTGGCGAGGCAGGTCGTGGCTTTGCCGTAGTGGCTGATGAGGTGAGGGCGTTGGCTCAGAAAACCCGTGAGTCGACCTTAGAAATTCAAGAGATCATTCAAACCATCCAAGCTGCCAGTCAAAATGCAACCGATGCTATCAGTAAAAGCAGTCGCTCTGCGGAAAACTGCGCGCTGCAGGCCAGAGATGTCGGCTCCAGTATCGAACATATTGTTAGCCAGGTGCATCTGGTTAATAAGATGAATTTACAAGTGGCATCGGCAGCCGAAGAGCAAAGCTGCGTGACCAATGAAATGAATACCAGCATTATGGGAATTCGCAAGGTATCGGAAGAAACGGCCAAAGGAGCCCAAGAGGTTGATGCGCACGCTAAAGTACTTGAGGAGCAAATTATGCGCTTGAATCAGTTGTTGCTGGAATATCAGCTCAGTTAAGCAAGGAGTTAAGTGATTTGGTAAAGGGACTTGGGGTTTGTTTATTGATTGTAGGGTTATGGCTGGCTTGTGATGGACACTTAGCGGACTTCCCGATCTTGGCACAAGAGCAGGAGGCCAAATGAACTTTCCGTTACGCGCTAAAATTGTTGGTGTGATGAGCACGCTGCTTACCATTATGCTGATGGTGGTGGCATTCACTTATTATCGGGCAAGTCAGGTTGATAAAGACTTATCTTTTATGGTCGGAAAGGTCATCCCGACACTCAATACCATGTCTGTTATTGAGACGCATTTTCTAGAACAGCAAATCGCTTATGAGCGACTTTTTCGAAAAATGGTGACATCTGAAGGAGCTATTCCTGGTGCGGAAGATACGCTAGCAAGGATAATGCAGCTAGGCAAACTGGTCGATAATGAAGTGGCTCAAGCACAGAGCTACCTTACTGCTGATGAAAGCTATCTTTCCTCGCACTTTATGATGGATGAGCTTATTCATATCACCAAGCTGAGTGGGCACTTGGATGTGTTGGAAAAAGAGCACGAGGAGCTTGAACAGCATATTCAAGAAATGATCGAGCTGAGAGAAAGGGAGCAATTTGAGGCGTTAACGATGCTTAATCGCGTGCTGGAAGAAGAAACCGATGATGTGAATGATGTCATGGGGAAAATGCAACGTATTCTAAAAAATTTAAGTGAAAGCGAGGCCTATCATGTACTTGAGCAAGAGCGCAATTTGCATTTTGCGTCGCTATATGTCGCCATACTGGCTTTCTTGACCGGTGTTCTGGTGGCTCCACGAATTGCCAGTCGCATTATAAAGCCGTTGAAAGCTATGAATCAGGGGGCAAAGCAGATTGCGGGTGGTGATCTGAATGTCACCATCGAAGTCAATACCCGTGACGAAGTTGGCGAGCTTGGCCTTGCCTTCAATCAAATGGCAAAAGAGCTGCAAGCGAAAGAGCGTATAAAGGATACCTTTGGCAAATACATAGACCCGCGCATTGTCGAGCAGCTTCTGATCGAACAAGAGAACTTTGATCTCACTAGTACTGAAAAGAAAGTGATGACAGTGTTTTTTTCGGATATCGCCAAGTTCAGCACCATCGCAGAATCGCTTACCCCTCCAAGCCTGGTCAAAATGATAAATCAGTACTTTTCGCTGGTATCGGAACCGATCATGTTGCGTAATGGCGTGATAGACAAATGCATTGGTGATGCCATTATGGCATTTTGGGGCGCGCCTTTTACATCCGAAGATGAGCAGGCCAAGCTTGCTTGCCTGGCAGCCTTGAAACAGTTTGACAAGCTGGATGAATTGAATGGGCAGATGGGTGATATTCTTGGTTTTCGCAAGGGCCTACCCAACGTTGATATTCGAATAGGCCTTTGTACTGGCGAAGTTGTTGCTGGCAATATCGGCTCGACGCAGTCTCGCTCTTATACCCTGATGGGAGATACGGTAAATATTGCCGCCAGATTAGAAAGCGCTAACAAACAGTTTGGGACGCGCATACTGATGAATGAAGATACCTATCTACGCATTAAAGATGATTTTGTCACGCGCCATATTGATAAGATCGTCGTGGTAGGAAAGTACGAGCCGGTCGAAATATATGAGTTGGTTGGTAAGGTTGGCGACGTCGAACAGCTGGTTATTGAAAAGATCGGAGCTTATCACCAAGCTTTGGCTGCCTATCGCCAGCAACAGTGGAGCGAAGCACTTGGCTGGATTGCCAAAAGCCAGGCAATTCTCCCAAGCGATGGCCCCTCTGAGGTTCTTAAAAAGCGTATTCATCAACTTCAACAGCAAAACTTACCACAAAATTGGGATGGAGTATGGCGCTTAACCGGTAAGTAGCCCTCGATATCAACCCCCTTGATCTCAACCCTAGAGGTTGATGTATGCCATCGCTATCTCCTTTAGTTTCCAATATCCGTGCTATCAACCTTATTTGGCAGAGGTTATAGTGGTGGTGCATTTTTTTAAATCGATATGGGTCAACAATGCAAATAAAACAATGTATAAATAGAGATAGCCATTGGCGAGCGATTGCCAATGGTGTTGGTATCTGCTTGCTAGGTATAGGGCTTTCTGCCTGCGGTAGTTCTGGTGGTGGTTCAGACGATGAGTCGAACAACCCAAATCAAGGAACTGGTGGCTTTCTTGATCCTTATGTGACGACCTTATACTTGCGTGGCAGTATGAACGAGTGGGGTGCTGAGCAGGCGATGTCGTTTGAATTAAGCGGCGATAATGAGTATACCGCAGTTGTTGCTCTGACCGCCGATGCTCATCAGTTCAAAGTGGCTGATGCAGATTGGAGTGATGGAACGGATTTTGGTGTTGAGGTTGAAGGAACTGAGATTATTCTCAACCAGCCACTAGAACTGATGAATCAAGGCACTAACATTGGCATCACCGTTGACCAGACTCGCGGTTATGAATTTGTTCTGGATGCCAGTAATAGTCTGGCACCTTCACTGACTGTCAGTTTGCAAGATATCGCGCCCAGCGATCCAGAAACCGCTGATCTGTATCTTCGAGGTGAAATGAATGACTGGGCTGCTCAACCTGCTTATCGGTTTACTCGCGACAGTGAAACCGCGTTACATTTAACCGTTCCCATCGATAAAGGTGGGTATCAATTTAAGATTGCCGATTCTGGCTGGTCTCCAGCGACCAATTTTGGTGGTGATGGCGGAACGACACTGGTTGGTGAATCAACTCAGCTAACGGTCGGTGAAACATCAACCAACTTACTGCTTGTTTTGGATGCCGACGGTGATGTTGGATTTGACTTGGATCTGACAAATCCGAGTGCGCCAGTATTAAACGTCAGCGGCAGTTTGAGTGATGCCGCACGTAAGCCTCCCAGCGATCAGGAAGCGTTTAACGAGCTGCGTATCTACCAAATCATGGTAGAAGCATTCCAAGATGGCGACCCAACTGCAAACTATGATGCCGCTTGGGGTAACAGCCAACATAAGGGGGATTTAAAGGGTATTACTCAAGCATTGCCATATATAAAAAGTCTAGGAATGAATGCGATTTGGCTGACACCAATTTTTGATTCTGAATCGTTAAAAGACGGTACCTTCACTCACCGGTTGGATGCTACCGGATATTTTACACGCAACTATTTCGCTATCGATCCAAATTTCGGAACCATGGATGATGCGCGTGAAATGGTAGAAACTGCTCACTCACTGGGCATCTATGTTTTCCTCGATGGTGTTTTTGGGCATCATAAGGGAAATCCGACGCCGTCCCCATCAGGCTTATTACCAGAAGGGCCAAGTAATCCCGTTGACTACCCAGAGAGTCTGGCGTTTTATCAAGAAGTGGCTACCTATTGGATCAAAGAGCTGGGGATAGACGGTTGGCGTTTGGATCAGGCCGATCAGGTGCCCATAGAAATGTGGGAGCAGATCCGTTTGGCAGTAGAGGAGACGGCGGCAGAAAGAAAAGCTGCTGGAGAGGAGTGGGGTACATTGGGTTACATGGTCGCTGAGCGCTTTAGT